>JAHJSS010000059.1 GCA_018830225.1 Nanobdellota archaeon | reverse complement strand
GGTCATCGATGACCGACAACAAAAACTGCAAGCCTTTACCGCCGACCGAGATACGGCAAGACCGAGCCTCACAGCGAGGGCTTGACGAGGAAGGTCGGCGGAACGGGGATTATAAGGGGTCGCAACCCCTTATCTCATTTTTCCGGAAAATCAGGGCGGAGTCTCATGAAGAACGGGCTGGTGCTGGATGCGCCGGAGCTTAGAAGAGCATTCAGCGTGACGCCTGTGCTGGGGAAGGAGAAACAGAATCGATGAAAGGATATCGGTTGGCCTGCCGGAGTTCAAGAGCGCCATCCAGGTGCCTGTGTGGGTGGTGGGGTTGGATGTGTGATGCATGTCTGTCAGGTATGTCTGGTCAGCTGATATGTTATCTTATGACCTCCCACCTGCCGCCCTTGTCTGGGCCTGTCCTCTGTATCCTGCCTTCTGCCTTAAGTCTCCCAATATCCCTCTTTATTGTCTTCTCGTTCACGCAGAGCCGCCTTGCCAGAGCAGGTATTGTCACTTTGCCATCATTACGCATATTTTCCACTATCTTTTCCAATCTCTTTTCAGGGACGTTTTCAGGGACGTTTTCAGGGACATTTGCTGCCCACTCAGGCCTGTAAAACACCACAGAGAATCCTGTTTCCCTGCTCCTGAACTCAACCTTAACCTTTGCCTTAGTGCAGGCGCTGTATATCCTTCTTATCCCAGAGCCCCACTTCTCGATGTCCTTGCTCAAAAATAAAGTATTGGCTATCAATGGATTCCGCAGAACAGATCCACACTCCTTCTCGATATACTCTTCAGGAGTCCGCCCTTCCGGAAACGTACCCGGATTGGAAATCTCAATCCTGTCCTTGTACACCGCCACGTAGTTCGGCGTCGGGCTGGAGAAATCCCTGTGGCAAAGAGAATTAACAACCGCTTCCTCTATCGCCCTTACAGGAACCTCAGGTATCTCAATCCTTCCATCACCAGTCAATTCCGCCCGCCAGTTCATATGCTCTTTTATGTACGTGTTTGACTTCTCAATGAGCTGGAAGATGCTGCCTCGGAACTGGTTTATGTCGAGGAAGGTCAGCTTGTCCCTGCCTGCAAACACTGCTGCCTGCACTTCAAGAGAATTCCTTTCGCAGAAGAGCACCTCTGCAGCGCGCAGCAATCTTCCGTAATTCAGCAGCCCAAGTTTCAGCAGCGTTGTTTCAGCATCCTTGAACCTGAACCCGATCCTCCCTGCATCTTTCCCTTTGCTGATATAATCTCTGAGTAGTCCCGTCTTGACGTCTTTGAGAGTCTTGTCGGAATATTCCTTCTCCCATGAGTGCTCATTGCTCTTCAGCAGCAACCTCCTAAGTTCTGCGGCGGTTATCTTCCTATCCTCATCGCCAACGCGCACATAAGCTCTTCCTCGCGCAAAATATGGGGCATCATGACCTTCAAACTCTACCATCATGCAGTCTTTATCGAGCAGTTTTACCTTTGACACCCTGGGAAATACCCTTGGCTCTATGTTGTCTGCTATTGCCTTGGACACCTCTCTTAATGTGTTAGAGGTTACATCCTGCCCTACAGGAGTTCCGTCATCCCTCACGCCGAAGAACAGCTCACCTCGTCCGTGCTTGTTGAGAATGGCGACAATAGATATCATGGCTTCATCGAGCTCAGAAGTTGACCTCTTCAGTTCAACCGTCTCAGATTCACTCAGTTTTTCAAATATCATGAATAAAAAACAAGTCTCCGCGGTTAATAAGTTTTTCCTAAGAAAATCCGCAAGATTTTCGACGACAAAACATTCTAATCACTTCATGATCATCCTTAAATAGATTCTCATCTTTGTCCTGTTGCATGAAACTCGTCCAGACAGTCATCGAGAAGAACTTCTTTGTCGAAGCAAGAGCAGAAGTCCAAGACGATCGTCATCATAGTGCTGGGAGTGCTGCTTCTAGTAGGCCTGATAGCGCTGCTCATAGTGCAGATGACGAGGTAAAAACTCCTTCTTCATACGGATATATTACATAAATGTAATGTGTGTTACATAAATATAACATAACATTTATATATGTGTATTACATAAATGTAAGATATGATACAAAAAAGTAGCATCTGGAACACAGCAGGGATATTCTTCAACTATCCGACCAATGAGCACTACCTGCTCGAGATGTCGAGAGAGATAGACCTCGCGCACACCTCCCTGAAACAGAACCTCAACCAGCTCATAAATGAAGGGATCATAAAAGAGAAGGTCAACAAGAGGGGGAACAGGAAATACCCTGTCTACAAGGCAGACACCGACAGCCAGGCATACAGGCAGGCAAAGAGGGCATACAATATCACCACCCTGCTTGACTCAGGGCTGATACAACACCTTGATGATTCACTCATGCCCAAGTGTATAGTCCTCTTCGGAAGCTACGCAAGGGGGGAGGACGTAGAGGAGAGCGATATAGACATATTCATAGAATGCAAGGAGCAGACTATGGACCTGGCAAGATACGAGAAGGCACTCAAGAGGAAGATACAGCTCCACTTCAAGAAGAGCTTCAAAGACATCCCGAATGAGATGAAGAACAGCATAATCAACGGCATAGTGCTCAAAGGCTTCCTGGAGGCATTCAAGTGATAACAAAAATCCAGCCAGACACCCAGAAATCAGATTCCTTGAGGAGACTGGCGACGGCAACCCTTGAAAGGCTCAAGACGACAGACCAGGAGAGATACCCCACGAACACGCTGAACGACTATTATGAGATAATACACAAGCTCATGGAGGCATTGACCCTTAAAGAAGGGATAAAATTCAGAGGTGAGGGGGCACATCAGGAACTGATAGACTATATTGCGGAGAACCACAAGCTAGGAGAGCAGAACAGGCAATTCCTCCAGCAGATGAGAGAATACAGGAACCGCATATCATACGAAGGTTTTACCATCAACAGCAATTACCTGAAGCAGAACAGGTCTGTGATACTGGGTATCATAACCAGATTGGATTCTCTGCTGGGAAACAAAGCCGAATAGTTTCTGCGCTTTGAACCAGCTCAGCAAGCAGGAGCAGAAGTCCAAGACGATCGTCATCATAGTGCTGGGAGTGCTGCTTCTAGTAGGCCTGATAGCGCTGTTCCTGATTCAGATGGCGAGATGATCATTCTATCTCTAATTATGTGCTTCTTCGGACAGTATTCCTCTCTATCTCTTTAATAACCTTTTTGGAAGATCCACGCCCGAACTTGAAGTGCTGGCAGGAAGGGCACTGGTAACTGACAGCCTCCTGCTTGGCTCCGGCTACCTTTACACGCACTCTTTCCAGCTTTGAACCACATCTTGGGCATCTCATCTTCAATCGGAATTGAAGCAATCCTTGCATTCCCAGTACTCATATTCTTTTTCTTTACCTGTCCATTTGACAATATCTGCATTCAAAACCTTGCTTCTTCCAATCTTTATGTTCTTTCCTGTACCTTTTACCGGTAATTTCATCCTTCCGAAGAAATATCCATTACTATATGTCCCGTCAGGCTGAAGAGTGATGCAGATCCTCTTTCCGCAGACAATGCATTTCCTGTATGTTCTGCTATTCATGCGAGATAGAACTCTGAGATGTTTAATATCTTTTTCTGTTTTATTCCGGAACATTTCCGTCGATAATGCGCTGGAATGCGGATGAAGCTCTCAGTTCCAGACGTCGTCCTTGCCGTGGCCCATCTCCTCAAAATCTCTCATGACATTGTCAGGTATGTCATCAGAAGTGGTGAAGAACACAGGCCTCCTGCCGAAATCAGGAGCGCCCTTCACAGACTTGACAGCAGCAAGGTACCTGCTCTCCATGAAATCACCATAATGCTTCCTGAAAGCCTCCTCAGGGCGGGCCTTCAGCCATCTCGAGTGCAGGGCATCCACAGCATGCGTGACCATGTGATAGACATCGACCCTTGAAGAGTGATTCCGAAGGACATAGATGTTGGCACGCTCATCCTCAGACTCCTTTCGGAACTTCCTGAGAGTGGTCTTGCCTGCAGAGAACGCGCAAAGGAAATTAGACTCCTCTATAGGCCCTGAAGAGAACTCATTGAGGTCGACATACATCCTGAGCAGCACAGGGCATTTATACTCATCGACATACAGGATAACCTTATCATTAACACAGGGCTGGGGAAAAGGCTCCACAGCAAAGGTCTTATTCACAAGCTCAAGATGAGCCTCCCTCTGCTCCCGCTGATACACAGCCACTGAATCGCTGAACCCTGCAATCTGACGCTGGTACTTATCAGCCATCCTGTCCAGCAGGGACTGCTGCTCGTCCGTGAACTCAAAACCCTGCAAGCATAATCTGCCTTCATCTGAAGATGCTATTAACCCATCTATCTTTCTTACGACTATGCCTGGAGATATCTCAGAGAAAGGCATGCCCCTGATATGAGGCTCTGAAATGTCACCTATGCCTATCCTGTAAAGGAGGCTGGTGAGGCGCTCGCTGAACTCAGAGGTCTTCCTGTTGATGCGCAAGCAAAGCCTCTCGACCTTGCTGTCTATATCATCAAGCACAGCCTCAAGGCCAGCGACATCTCTCTTGAGCCTCTTCAATTCAATATCTGAAAACCTTTTTGGACCAATTATGAGAACCACCCTTCCTACGGTACAGGGGAGAAAGAGATAATATAAAATAGTTTCCTTCCCATAATCACTGCTTTATGACCCTGATGCACTGCACAGGGCAGGAATCAGCAGCAGACTGGTTGCAGCCAAGAGAATCAATATCTGTCTTCTTGGGCTTGGACTTGCCGTCAGGTTCCATAGCCCAGTTATCCGGGCAGATGTTGGCGCAGGCACCGCAGCCGATGCACGTATCCCTGTCATGCTCAATCCTGAATTTCGCCATGATAAGTCACCTCTTGAACAAGAAAAAAGGCACGCCCTTTTTTAAATGTTTCTGCCAAAAGGCTTGTTTGCAAGTTAGCGGATTAAGGTTATAAGGGGTCTCTCCCCCCTTTTTCGTTCTATGATTGGTAAAACGTTGGGAGTGGGGAGACCCCAAGATGGTGACGTATGTTGTAGACCTTAAAAAGCTAATGAAAATAAGCCTTAAATTTTTGCGTAAATCCGGCGTGAAGGAGCATTTCAGCAAGACTCGCAATGAGCAGTATTCTTTGCATCAGATGCTTGTTCTGTTCATTCTTTATTGTTTGGTTGATGTTGGTATTGACCGTTTTGGCGAGCTTGTCAAGATTATGGACCTGTCAGTCATCGGTTTGAGGAAGGTTCCTCATTACTCGACGATGTGGCGTGCGTGGCGACGCTTTTCGCCACGCTTCCTCAGAAAGCTTGTAAGGCTTTCTGGAAAGGGTGGAAGGGATAAATGCGTGGCAATTGACCCTACTCATTTTGAGATTACAAGGCCCAGCATTGCGTATTGTAAGCGGACAAAGAGAAATCCTTTACAAGAGCCCAACAGGAAGACGACCATCGCAACAGGCACAAGAAGCTTAAGGATTGTCGACGCTATAATTCACAAGGACTGCCATAGGCACGGGCTGGACGACATCCCTGAGCTTATGGGCGAATGGGTAAAGGGAAAGACAGTGGCTGCGGATAAGGAGTTTGATGCTGAAGTACGCTTCCACCAGGCGGTCATCAAGGCAGGAGGCAAGGGCGTAGTACCTCTACGCAAGAAGTGTAAGGAGATCTGGCGGACAAAAGGGTCGCGACGCAAGCAACTCCGACGGAAATGGCCAGGCAGAAGCTACCATCGTAGGCCAATGGCAGAAACCCTCAATAGCATGCTTAAAAGAGGAATGAGCGCCCGCTTACGCGGCCGCACCGTCTGGCAACAAGCCAGACACTTCTACGCCAAATGCCTAACCCACAACCTGCTCATGAGGTGCCAACAATGAACTTGCAAACAAGCCTGCCAAAAGGTAAAGTCAAGAAGTGTGTCATGCCGCGCTCGCTGCGATTCTCTCGCTGCCTATTTCTGCTGAACTGCGACATTTAGCGCCTATTTTGCACTCAGCTCACTAGGCGGCATGACACTTAACTTGACAGCACCCTGCCAAATCAGGAATGCCGCGCTCGCATTGATTCTTAAACTAAATATCATTGCGCTTTCCCCGTAGGCGCTGACCTTCAAGCACAGCTTGAAGGTGCCCAACTGCGATATTAACCGCTTCTTTCACCACTGCTCACTAGGCGGCATTCCTTGAAACGCGAGAATCACTTGTTTTCCCTGATGGTTATGATTATCTCAAGACGGCTCATGCCATCTCCATCACGGGTGGACACAGTCGCCCTGACAACACCATGGGAACGGTCAAGAAGCGCCTGGTACTGGTTGATAGGAAGGCACACAGTGAACTGCTCATCAGGATCCTCAAGAGAGGTCAGCTTCGCAAAATACTTCCGCGAGGAGAAACTCCCGTCCGGACCGTCCTCTACGCCAAGCTCAACACTGCACTGCGTCGTCTTCCGTTCCCTGTAATCCTTTGCCATGCTGCAGCATCACCTGTCAAGCAGCCCTTTGGCGTCAATGACCTTGCCTGTGTGGTCCTTGACCTCAGGGCACATGACGTATTGGAGCGCCAAGTCCAAAGCAGCCAAAGCATCAGGCGTCATATTATCCCTGCTGACACACTGCGGCAGACCCATGCTGCCGAAGTATATCTCCACAGAGTTCTGCGGAGCAAGGACCTGCACAGTAGTCGTGCCGTGCTCAGCACTGCCCAGCTTCTCATAGCCCTTCTCAGTCTTCCTGAATCCAACCCTCTTCAGCTCCTCACAAAGCCTGTGGTGATCCCCACCTTTTGCATTCAATTCTATGTACATGGTATCAACCTCATCTCTGATTGAAAGATAGAACACGTCTTTTTTTCATGCAAGAAAAATGCCGACTCGTAAACTCGTCTGGCATTTTCGAGCATTTGAAAACCAATTTTCTCCCATGCAAAAATAATGTCGACTCGCAAGCTCATCGACATTATTGAACATACAAAAAGCCAAAATGCAGACTCCCTTAGGTCGTCTGGCATTTTGCCTTTCTTTGATGCAAAGAAAATCCCGACTCGCAAGCTCATCGAGATTTTCGAGCATTTGAAAACCAATTTTCTCCCATGCAAAAATAATGTCGACTCGCAAGCTCATCGACATTATTAAGCATGTGAAAAGCCAAAAAATCGACTCGCAAGCTCATCGATGTTTTGCCTTTCTCCCATGAGTCCGAGGGGATTTGAACCCCCGGCCTATCGGTCACTCCAAGCTTGAAGCTTTAAGAGCCGATTGCTCTAACCAGGCTGAGCTACGGACCCAATTATTACGTGCTGTTGAGCATCAGCGAAACAGCACCGGGTGGCGCGTTTCAATCGTTGCAAGTTCGCTTGCAAACCTGCCGAACTTGTTCGGCTTTGGAGCAAGACCAATTGCCACGGTTGAGCTACGGACCCAGATAAACCGCTATTGTGGGAGAAAAGTCCTGTTTATAAAGGTTTAGGGTGCTGTTTAAAAAGAAAATCATTTCCTCCTGAAGAGCTGCTTTATCAATGGCACCATGAACGCAGCAAGCAGGAACGCCCACGCAAGATACTTTGTCCAGCCATAATTGACTGCGATAAGTATTATCGCAATGACGAGCAGGAGCAGCCCCTCTTTTGTGCAGAAAGGGCAGGAAAGCGGATGAGACATCTCACACGCCTTGCATGCATTGGCATCCTCAGCAGCGGATATGTCTGACTCTATGTGTGGTTTTTGTTTCACGCTCTTTTTTGTTTTTGTGGTTTTCATATTCTCACCATGATTGATATCATATTAACGCCTTCGGCGAACTTTAAGATACATAATTATTCTCAGCGGCCCAGTTCGTGGGGCATCAGCGGCCTGGGGCTCAGTTGCACTACATCGATTCCTTTTGGTTAAGGTTGCCGCGCTTCTTCTCAGCGTCTATTATGCGGTTTATGGCGATGATGTAAGCGGCAGTCCTGTGGTCTATGTCAAGCCGCTTGACAAGCTCATGGATCTCCCTGAAAGCAGACACCATCTTCTTCTCAAGCCTGGCAAAGACCTCCTCCTCAGACCAGTAATAGCCCTGCAGGTTCTGCACCCACTCAAAATAAGACACAGTCACGCCGCCGGCATTCGCCAGGATGTCAGGCACGACAACAACATCATTCTTGTGGAGGACCTGGTCAGCATCATGCGTCACAGGACCGTTCGCGAGCTCAAGCACCACCTTTGCCCTGACCTTCGAGGCGTTCTCCTTCGTCACCTGGTTCTCAAGCGCAGCAGGCACGAGCACGTCCACATCAAGCAGCAGAAGCTCCTCATTCGAGACCTTCCTGCCCTTGCCTATCCCCACGACACTGCCTGTCTTCTCCTTTGCAGCGACAAGCGCAGCCACGTCAAACCCGTCAGCATCATACACCCCTCCTTTGGAGTCGCTGACAGCGACGACCTTATAGCCCCATTTCGAGACTATCTTAGCGAAGTTCATGCCTGCATTCCCGAAACCCTGTATCGCGACAGACGCGCCCATCCCAATATCATATACATCAGCGACCTCCTTCAGCACATAAGCGCCGCCAAGGCTCGTCGCGATGTCCCTGCCAAGGCTCCCGCCCAGCTCAAGAGGCTTGCCGGTGATCATGCCAGGCGCCTTCACTCCCTTTATCTTCTCGAACTCGTCGAGCATCCAGGCCATCACCTGCGGATTAGTATAAACATCAGGCGCAGGGATGTCCTTGTCAGGGCCCACAAAATCATGTATCTGCCGTATGAACTCACGGCTCACCTTCTCAAGGTCCTCAGCAGAAGTCTCCTTAGGATTGATAGTGATTCCGCCCTTTGCGCCGCCATAAGGTATGTCGACGACAGCGGTCTTCAGCGCCATCCACAGAGCCAATGCCTTGACCTCATCTATATCGACCTGCGGGTGGAAGCGCAGCCCGCCCTTGGTAGGCCCGCGCGCGTCATTGTACTGCACGCGATAGCCGTTTATGATACGGACAGAGCCGTCCTTGAACTTCACCGGGAAATTCACTATAAGCGTACGCTTAGGAGAAGAGAGAACATCAAGATCCTCAGGCCTGAACCTGACACCTTCCTCTTTGCAGTACTTCGCAAGAGCCTTGAGCCTGCCGAGCGTGTCCTCAAAAGGATTGACTTTGACCATAAACAAGACCTCCTCACTTAATCTTCGCAAGCATATCGTCGATCTTCTGCTTAAGCATCTCCTTGGGGCTGTAGCCGACGATCCTGCCGGCCTCCTTGCCCTTGCTGACAATGATAAGGCAAGGGATGCCCTGGACGCCGAACATGTCAGAGACCTTAGGGTTCTCCTCTGTGTTGAGCTTCACGAACTTCAGCTTACCTGCGTAATCCTTGCTCACCTCCTCGAAGACAGGACCCATCATCCTGCAAGGCCCGCACCAGTCAGCATAGAAGTCGATGATGACAGGCGTGCCTGACTTCACGACCTCCTTCTCAAAATTATCGCCTGTAAGCTTCGCGACCATCTTCACACCCCCGGAACAAAAGATAAAAAACAAAAAAATGAAAACAAATAAGATTCACTTCTTCTTGGCAGCCTTTCTCCTGCGCGCCTTCACCTTTCTCTTCTTGACTGCCTTCCTGATGCTCTTCTTCACAGCCTTCTTCGCCTTCCTCTTGACCTTCTTGGCGACCTTTTTCGCCTTGGCCGCGACCTTCTTGGCCTTCTTCGCGACTTTCTTCACGCGCGAGACACGCCTCTTCGCCTTGCCTATCTTGCCGGCGACAGTGGCCTTAGCCTCCTTGACAATCTCCTCAGCGACATCAGCAGCGAGCCTTCCAGCCTCCTTCAAAGCAGGCCTGGCTTCCTTGACAGTCCTCTTTAGCTCCTTCTTCAGCATGTTCTCAAGCTGCTTCCTGTCCTTCTTCATCTGATTCATAGCATGGTCCACGATCCTCTTGCCTTCCTGCTCAGAGATGTGGCCCGCGTCAAGATACCTCTTGACCTCTGCCTCGACAAACCTCTTAGTGACAGCAGCAGCGCAAACACCAAGATAAAACGCCTTCTTGACCGGATGTTTCATGACAAATCACCTCACACTCAAAAAACCCTATTGTTTATATCTTTTTCTCTCCAAGCATCGAGAAAAAGATGGATACAGTGACAACAAGGGCTGTCACGTAACCGATGAATGACAACGCAGGAACGCCCCAAATCTTCAGTGTCTGAAAAGGAAGCAGTATCGTTGACGCGATGAACAAGGTCCCTGCAAGGAAACCAAGGGTCACGCGGTTGCTCGACCTGTCGATCTCGACAGTGAGCGCAGATATGTCCTGGTCTATCCTCCTCAAGTCCCTGTCAGTATCATGGAGATTGGATATCAGCGCAGACGTCTTCTTCGGGATAGACCCTGCGAACTCAAGCATGGCATCCACCTTGCGCCTGGCCCTCTCAGCGATATGCTTCGGATGGAGGCGCTCGCGGGCGATCCTCTTCACGAAAGGCCGGGCCACCTCGACGAAATCCATCTTAGGGTCCATCTTCGACGCGAGCCCCTCGATGGTCACAGTGGCCTTGGTCAGGAGCACGAAGTTAGGCAGCACGCGGATGCTGTTCTGCCTGAAAAGCCTGATCAGGTCATTGAAAGCCTGCGACATGCGGAGCCTATCTAGCGACGTGCCATAGTATGCTGACAGCCGCTCATGCACATCAGACCTTATCCTGTCAAGGTCAGCGCCCTCCCTGGTCACGCCCAGCCTCACAGCAGCATCGACCATGCCGTCGACATCAGCATCCACCATGCCCATGAAAAGGTCAGTCACGTGCTCCTTCATCACGTAATCCATCCTGCCGACAATGCCGAAATCAAGCAGGGCTATCTTTCCATCCCTCTTGACCAGGAAATTGCCAGGATGGGGATCCGCGTGGAACACGCCGTGCACGAACATCTGCTCGAACTCAGCCTCGATTATCGTCCTTATTATCCTCTTCCTCTCAGCAGGCCTGAACTTCGACAGGTCTGTGAGCCTCTTGCCAGGGATGTACTCCATGGTGAGCACCCTGCCGGTCGTGTGGCTCCAGAAAACCTTAGGTATGACTATGGTCTGCGACTTCGCGAAGTTCCTGTGGAACACGTCAATGTTGTGCGCCTCCTTCAGGTAGTTCAGCTCGTTCTCTGTGTAGCGCTCGAACTCACGCACGATCTCGACAGGATCGACGATGGAATCTCCGTACCTTCTCTTGGCAAGGCCCGCGATCCTGTACAGGAGCTTGATGTCGATCTTGACAGTCCTCTGCACGCCAGGCCTCTGCACCTTGACAGCGACCCTGGTGCCGTCCTTCAGCTTAGCAAGATGCACCTGTCCCATAGATGCGGCAGCGACAGGCACCTCATCGAACTCCCTGAACAATGACTTCAAAGGATGCTTGAGCTCCTTCTCTATTATCTCAACAGCCTCCTTGCCGGAGAAAGGCTTCACCTTATCCTGCAGCTTGGAAAGCTCCTCGCAATACTCAGCAGGTATCAGGTCAGGCCTCAGGCTCAACAGCTGGCCGAGCTTTATGAAAGTGCCGTCAAGGTCCTCGAATATCTTAAGGACGAGCTGGGGCGTCACCTCCATCGGGCGGGTCCTGTCTGCCTTGATGCGCTTGCCGAAAGAGAGCCTTCTCCTTAGCTTGAGTACACTAAGATAATAGCCTAGCTGGTGCTCGAACAGGACATGCGCTATCTGCCTCAGCCTTTTCACTTCCTCTTTACTGGGCCAGAATATCATATAATACCTCTTTTACAATCTTGTTTATTGCGAATAGCACTATTCGCAATTCCGCAGACTCGCCTGTTTAAGCGAGTCTGCGTTATAAACCCAAACAAAAGCCATATTTAAATGTATTGCTTGAAATGACTCAGCAGAAAGCGGCGGTGCCGCCAATCTGCGAGCTCTATCTGCATTATACGCGCACCGGCAAGGGGGATGTCCCTTACGGGGGAAGGCCAGGTATCACTAAGCAACCTCAGGAGCGAGCCGGCGGCACCCATGCGAAGCATGACGCTTTCTGCCGAGACTCTTGAAAAAGTTTAAATACAACCAGGTCATTGAAATGTGCATGGTACGCGAGCAGGACTATGACATGCACACGCTTGAGGAGTTCCAGGACATATGCGAGAACTGCCTGAACTGGAAAGACTTCAAGGGTAAATGCTGGTACTTCTGGGAAAAGAAAAAGGAATGCTCGCAGAAGATGAGGCCATAGAGCCACTTTTTTCTTGCATCAATGGAACATAGGCTTGCCTGCATTGAACGCCCTGCTCAGCGCTGAAAGGCCTGTCTTGCGCTCCTCGCCATCAGCAAAACTCAACATGTTGTCGTATGCACAGACCTTCTGGAACGTGTCCCAACCCTGCTGGCCCATAAAGTATAACAATCCAGTTCCGGCAGAAATCCCTCCAAGCTCCCAGTTGCCGGTGGCGACGCCAGCAACAGCACCTCCTGCAAAAGCCACAGGCAGTAGATAATTCTTGATGAAGAACCTCAAAGACCTCTTCTGGCCGACAGTAAGATGCCTTATATGATTGACATACTTGTCAAGGTCATAGCCCGCGACCTTCAGGTAATTGAGGTAATGCAGAGGCTCCTTATCAGAAGGCGAGACCCCTACTGATTCCAGATAAGAATTCTCCACGAGCAGCTCCACAGACTCGCCTGACCTGACCAGCACCCTTGTCTTCGCATCCCTAAAATCAGGATTCCTGACGACAATCGGAGAGTAGCCGCGCCCCTTCCTCAGAAGCTCCACAACAGCAGGATTAAGGCTCTCCTCACCCAAATACTGCAGAAGCTTCACGGACTCGGCGTCCCCTGCAGGAAGGCGGGCTATCCTGTTCATGCCGCTCACAATGCCAGCTATCCTATCCTCAATAGAACGCTGCTGCGCCTCCTTGCCCTGCTGCTTAAAATCAGAACCTGACAACATCCCCTAACCTCACCAGCAGGGGAGTAAGAAATGATATAATAATCTTTTGCAGGAAATGCGACAAAGACATGCAGAATACAGGATTACGGCAGCGGGCAGCCTGTCTTCTGCGAAAGTATGCTGAACTCAAGCTCCCCGACCAGCTTCGAGCCGTCACTGAACCTGAAAGTCGGAAGATACCCTATCCCTTCTGTCACGCACCTATCAGGATCCGCGCCAGGGATGTACTCGTTACACTCTACATATTCTATGAACCTGAAAGAATTCCCGAACCTCTCCTTCATGTTCTGGCAATGCGGACAGGTCTCACTGCCGAACATCACGACACCATTGCCTGTGATGCACTGCGCGAACGAATCATAACCCTTCCTCTCAGCGCAGCCGCTGAGGAAAAGCACCATGAGCGAGAGCACCGCAGCGACCAAGACCAGCTTCCAGACAATCCTCACCAGCCCACCTCAGCAGTACCTGCAGAACTTATCACTATCCTTGCCGCCGGGCCTGAACCCTCCCTTGCACCTCAAGCAATAGCGATATGACAGGTAAGACACGGCAGCGATGGAGAGCATCACCAACAGCGATACCACGCACAACAGGCACACCACCTTTATCGCGAAAAGCTGGACAAAGAAGAAGACCAGCGAGCCTAAAGAACCTGCAGCAGCAAGAGCCACCAGCACGACGCTGCAATGCCATGGCTTCCACTTCCTGTACATCCACGACCAGCTGAACCCGCTCATCAGGCTCAATGAAGTGAGCATTATCGCGACATACCATATGAGGCTGAAAAGAGCGACAGGCAGCCCGAGCACTTGCGCGTACCCGCTATGCGCGACAAGAAGGCAATCATCACAGAAACTCTTCCCTTCTCCCCTGAAAGAGAGCCAGAGCATGTACAGAGATATCAACGCACCAAGCACAGAAAGGAACACGACAAGGCTGTTCGCGTCTTCTATCCTGCTGACCATCTGGTCAGCCTTGCTGTGCCTCGCGGAGACTTCCCTCTTCCTCGACCTGACCGCCCTGTGGAGGGCATGCTCGATGGTAGTGTCATCCACCTCTTTCTTTTTCATGGAAACACCTCAGACTCCTCTTGTTATAAATTTTTTGCTCTTAAGCACTATGCTGTCTACTCGTCCTCACTCCACTATGAACTTGCCTTTCATGTCCTTCCAGCCCTTGCCGGAATACACAGGATTGAAAAAATCAAACTCACCCATCTTATCTGCCTTGAAGCGCACCTGCACAGACTCCTCAGCAGGCACTCGCACATTCACGCCGAAATCAGGCAGGGCAAAGCCATGCCCAACATCAAGGCTCGTCACGGTCAGCAGGATGTCATCACCATAATGCACCTCGACCCTGTCAGGCTCATAAGCGAACTGGTAGGCGTTGATAGACACGATCCTCAACTGGCCCTGGTCTTCAGCAAGCTCCTCCTTCAACTCAGAAACTGTCGTCGGGATTCCCTCATTCTCTGACTCCACAGCAGGCATGGTCGAGATCACACCCTGCCTGTCAGAGACATCAAGCCC
This sequence comes from Nanobdellota archaeon, assembly GCA_018830225.1. Lineage (GTDB taxonomy): Archaea > Nanobdellota > Nanobdellia > Woesearchaeales > UBA11576 > JABMQF01. The sequence continues at coordinate 3,075 of JAHJSS010000059.1, read as the reverse complement.
GCCGCTGGCGCTACTGGCGCCGCTGCTGCCGCAGCCAGCTGCAAGCACACACAGCAGCACAGCCAAGAACAGGATGGAGATTTTCATGCCTCTCATGCGATTACACCTTCATTCCGAACAGCCTCTTGACATCATCCATGTAGTACCTCACAAGCACATAAGCGCCGAGCACGAACATCACCATGCTGAGGTACTGCCCTGCGGTCAGGCCCAGCAGCGTCGGGTCATCCCTGTAGAAGTCGATCACGAACCTGCCTATCCCGATCAACGTGACCATGTTCCAGAGCACGAAACCGTCCTTATGCTTCCTTGTGTTGACAAACACAAGCCAGCCGAACACGATGAAACGCTTGATTGCCGAGTAGAGCTGCTGCGGATGCCTGCAGCCATCATAGCCAGGGAAATACCAGCACCAGCTGACATCAGTCACCCTGCCCGGAAGCTCACCATTGATGAAGTTGGCGATGCGGCCTATCGCGAGCATGAATATCGCAGGCATGGAAAGATAGTCGCCCAGCTTGGCGAACGAGATGCGCCTGCCTATCTTCCTCCAGAACAGATAGGTCGCGACAGCCACGCCAATCAGCCCTCCATGGAAAGCCATGCCGCCTTCCCAGACATAGAGCACCTTCCACGGCTGCTGGAGATAATACATCGGCTCCCAGAATATGATGTGTATCAGCCTGCTGCCGATGAGCACACCAAGCATGTTGTAGAGTATGAAATCGTAAAGCTCCTCCTCAGACAGCTTGAGCCTCTTGTGCTTCATCAGGTGCCTGAAGTAGAAATACACAATCACGAACGCGAGAACATACACAAGACCATAATACCTTATCTCAAAAGGGCCGAGATGCACAAGAGTGGGGTTGAAGTTGTGTATGAAAGGCATCCAGGGAGAGATAGGCAGTAGTTATTTAAAGTTAACCCTCAGCAGCGCCACCTGATTGCAAGACGCAAAGTCCTGCCCTACTCGGCTCGCTATGCTCGCCTCCGTGCCGCCACGCACGCCTAAGTACGTATTGTCAAGTTTCGCCGAAGGCGTACCTGATTATCGTTCTTGAGATGTAGTTGAAGGCGTGCTAATTGGCGGCTACGGTCAGGACTTTGCTTCAGGAGAAAATGGCGGTTGCGCTGCGAAATATAACAAAATATTTATAAACGCAGGATACTGGTCTGATGGCAAACATCTGAAAAAGAGGTAAAAAAGCTTGGTCTGGTACGTTAGCATAGGCATGTACTTCTGGGAACTCTTCAAGACATGGATAACCACTATATTCATAGCCCCGTTCAAGACCGCAGACATGCTATGGCTCCTGGTCCCTGTATGGGCAGCATGGTTCTTCGCAGAGTTCTTCCAGGAGAAGCACGGCACATCCATGGGCAACGCGATAACCAATGCAGTCGTAGTCATATGGGGAAGCGTGGACTGCACAAGGCAGACGGTCAAGCTCATCGGGTCAGGAGTGCTCACATCGACACTGGAGATAATGTCCAGGTTCGCGATAATAGCAGCGATCCTCGCATACGGCGTCGTCATCGTCGTGCTCGGCCTCAAAGGCAACAAGATAATCAAGTACATCGGAAGGGTCCGCGAAGTCACGTACGCATTCGCCATGTTCGTGCCGGTGCTGTACAATGAGATGCCGCTCACGCTCAACCACCTCGTGGGAGCCGTACTCTTCTTCCCACTCTTCTACTTCGCGATAGAGCTCATAGACAGGTACACGCCAAACCCTAAGGCAGTAGTCGAGGACATGGAAGAGGAAGGAGGAGAAAAAGGATTCGGCGAGGACAAAGGACTCGGAGGGTTCGGTGAGGACAAAGGCACAGGCGGATTCGGCGAAAGCAAAGGAGGCACAGGCGGCAAAGCCAAGGACGACTTCGGAGACCTCGGGGACTTCAAGCTATAGGTGAAAGATGGGATGCTACCAATGGACAGCAGCGAGCATAATCAGCTGGATACAGACAGCAGTGCTGATATCAGCAGCATGGCTCGCGATAGCTGATGCGCGCAGATTCCACAGGCAGAAGCACAAGAAAGAGATAATGCAGGTGAAAAAATCAGTCTTCACCTGGCTCGCGATAGGCATAACCTCGATGGCGCTGGCCTACCTGGCGCAGAACATAATCATGGTGTCGGGGAGGTACGCGAGGATAACTGTCGCAGACGTATTATTTGTGCTCAGCTTCGCATCGCTCGCGATAGGCTTCGACTACTTCTGGTACAAGACAGCGAAGATGCACAAGCTCCACATAAAAGAGCCTGTCTTCATATTCGGAGTGATATGCGGAGTGTTCATCTGGCTCTACTACCTCTTTGTCATGGCGATAATACCCAACAGCACAGGATACCCAGTCACAGTGCGGGCGCTCTATTACTTCTACCCTGTCATGGTCTCGCTGATATTCATATTCACGCTGGTCGTGCACCCGCGCATGAAAGCAGGGGTCATAAGGACACCAATCTGGTACATATCAAACGGAGTGTTCACCTATTTCATAGCATACATGATACAGACATACTACAAGTGGAACATGGGCGCGGAATTCCTGTCAACCGTATATTCTGTCCTTTTCCTCATAAGCGCATGCTACTTTGCTCTGGGATTCTATGCCGCGAGGAAGAAATATAGGTAAAACACCAAAATATTTAAAAACAGCCAAAAATCCTTCTTCTTCCTATGGGCTCGTAGTCTAGTGGCTATGCGCAAAATCAGAGATTTTGGCATCTCTGGTTTGCACCACAGATGACGTCGCCTTCACACGGCGGAGGTCCCCGGTTCGAGTCCGGGCGGGCCCATATTCCTTATTCTCTTCAGAACCATAATCTGATAGACTCGAAACGGGTCCCGAATGACAGTGAGGATATCCGGTTCGAGTCGTTGGAGCTCTGCTCCAACCTTTTCGCCGGAGGCGAATTTGTGGGCGGGCCCATATTAATTCGTGCGGCCGGGAATTCTGCGTGGGCTGAGCGGTTAGCGAAGACCCGCAGTTGAAAGGCCGCCGCAGACGTTATATTCTCATTCTTCTTTAGAAGTGACCATAGCCGCGCGCCGCTTGCGCGGCGCCTAAAGG
>JAHJSS010000058.1 GCA_018830225.1 Nanobdellota archaeon | reverse complement strand
TCTTTACCGCAATGGCAGTTCCAACCGGAAAAGATATATTGTTGTTTGTATCTAAAGAGTCAATTCGTAGTTTTGTTTGTTTCATAGCAGATTCATACAAAACTACGAACCTTTTCTATTTAACTGTCAAACTTGGGTTAAGAAACCACGCTGCAGATTCAGACGACGCGACTTACATGCTCTGTCTTGTGTATACGCAGGACGTGATCGACAAAGCTCTCTATCTTTGACTCGTGGCTCACTATTATCGTCTGCTTCACGTTCAGCTCATCCAGGACATTCCGCACCTTGTCCAGCTGCTCAGAAGAGAAACCGTCAGTAGGTTCATCAAGTATGAGGATATCCTTGGTCTTTATGTTGCTGATGATGTCATTTATCACCTTGTTCAGCGCAAGGCGGTAGGCGAGCGCTATGGAAGTCTTCTCACCTCCGCTCAGATGGCTGAGCTCGGTGTCATATCCGTTCTGCGTGACGACCGGAGAGAAAGTGTCATCTATACGCACGCTTATGTTCTCATCCTCTATCAGCAGGTTGAACCATCCAGAGAACAGTTCGCTGAACTGGGTGTGCACCTTTGCCATGATCTGCCGCTCCATGGTAGACATCAGATTGACGAACATCTTCTCAAGCCATTCCTGCACGCTGTTGAGGTGCTTCAGCCTCTTGGCAGCAGCATCCTTCACAGAGACATCCTTCTCCAGCGTGACTACGAGGTTCCTTATGCCCTCCGCCTCCTTGCTGACCTCGCCAAGGCGCACTGCAAGCTGCTTCTCCTCGTCAAGCACAGACTCGAGCTCCTCCTTCTTCTCCCTGAAGGCCTCCTCGACCGAAGACTTCTGCGATATCCCCTCGCCCAGCCTCATCTTCTCAGAGTTTATTGCCTTCACCTCATCCTTCAGCTGCTCCTGCAGCCTCGCCAGGTCCTCTCTCCTCTTCTCCTTCTCGGCGAGCAGTGACAGGTTGTGCCTCTTCTCCTTGAGCAGAAGGTTGTAGCTGTTGATCTCCTTCAGCAGGAGCCTCTTACCGTCGAGCTCCTTCCTCATGGCATCAATGACCATATCGTCCAGCTTCTCCAGCTCAGATATGATTCCCTCCTTCTCCCTGTCCAGGGCTACGCGCAGATCCATCATCTCGTCCAGCTCAGACTTCAGCGTCTTCAGGTTAGAGAGCTCGACCTTGACTGCAGCCAGCTTCCTCTCCTTCTCGTTGAGATAGTCAATCTTCCTGCTGTGCTGCCCGAGATTCCCAGCTATCTCATCCTTCTGGGAAATGAGGACATCAAGCTCTGCGGCGATCTTCCTCAGCTTCCTGTCCTCCTCATCCATTATCGAGCGCTTATGGACCTCGCTGACATCCTGCCTGCAGGTCGGGCACCTGTCCAGCGAGGAGATGTCCTGCCTCAACGCCTCAGAGCCCTTCCTGCTGGCGGCGAGCTCTGAGATGACAGTCTCTATCTCCCTGAGCCTCTTGTCCAGCTCCTTGACAGCAGCGTCCACAGTCTCCCTGTCCTTCAGCTCCTCGAGCAGCTCGTGATACAATGATTCCCTGGCAGCCAGGAGGGCAGCCTTCTCATTCTTGGCATCGCTGTCTTTGGCCAGGCGCCCTATCCGTTCATGGATGCTCCTCTTCCGCTCAGCGAGCTCTGCCTTCCTCAAAGATAGGCTGGAGATGTCTTTCTCTTTCGCCTCGAGCTCCCTCTCGACATCCTCGATCGGAGGGTAGTCCTTCTCGTCGAGGAATGTCTCCTCCAGCTTCCTCTTCAGCGCGGCAAGCTGCGACTCCACCGCCTCCAGCTCCTCTTTGTTCTTCCCGCGGCTGCGGACGATCTCCATGAGCCTGGCGCCACAGACCTCGACCCTCTTCCTGAGGTCATTGAGTGCGCCGACCTCCTGCTCAAAAGCGGCGAGCTCCTTCCGCTTCGCCTCCTTCTTCGCGCGCACCTGCCCTACCATCGGAATGATCTGGTTCCTCGACATCTCCTTCCTCGCAAGCTCCTCCTTCCTCCTGCTGAGCTCGGCCTTCTTCTCGTCGAGGCCGTTCATCACGCCGGACAGCTCCCTCTTCATCTCCTTGATCCTCCTCACGTATATGGACGCGTTCTCAGCCATCCTCTTGTACCTGTCGATGCCGAACACCTTCCTCAACGTGTCTATCCTCAGCTCGTCTGACTCCATGAGGATGTGCTTCATCTCCTCCTGCGGCGTGTAGACAGTATAGCGGTACACGAGAGAATTGGACTTGGTGAGCAGCTCCTTCGGGTAGCCGATGAGGTCCAGGAGCCTGGCCTTCAGCTCAGTGGCGGTGCCTTCCACCTTCTTCCCGTCGACGACCATGAAGCCCGCGTCCTGCGCAACAGAGCCGCGCTGCCTCTTCAGCCTGCGCGTGACCTCAACAGCCCTGCCTTCGAGCTCGAACAGGAGACGCACCTCTCCCTCATTCTCCCCTTTCCTGAGAAGCGCCTCGCCTGAGATAGAATCACGCCTTGCGCCGAAGAGAGCGAACTCTATCGAGTGGAGTATGGATGACTTGCCGCTACCTATATCGCCTGCGAGGAGGACTGATCCCTCAGGAAATGCTATGTGCTGCTCCTTGTAGCTCCTTATGTTCCTGAGACTAAGTTCCTTCAGAATCATGGAGCTGGAAAAAGTCAAGCGCATATAAATAGGTTATTGCCCTGCTTTCACTATAAACTTGAGACGAAAATCAGTTGATATTCATAGTCTCCGAAAGATGACAAACTCAAATAATTTTTTCACTACCGTAAAATTTATATACAAATACCCTATTCTTGAATGATAACTAATTACTAGTTGTGTGATTATCAAACAAAAAACACTGAGGTGGTAAGATGAGTAGGAAGCACTTGACCGTATTCGGAATTCTGGGAATTATGATAATGCTGCTTGCAATCCTTGGATGCCAGGGCTACCAAGCGCCAAAGTACAAGTCTCCAGGAGACGAGACTCCTGAGGAGGTCGAGATCGATGTAAGCGACCTCGGCGAAGAGGAGCAGACTGACGAAGCACTTGACGAAGAAGAGGCGTTCTGGGATGAAGAGGAAGCTTCGGACTATGACGCTCCCAAGTATGCCACTAAGACACCTATAGTCAAGCCGGCTGCAGAGATCAAGTCATACAAGCCAGCAGCGACTGAAGAGGAGGCCACGCCTGCTGCAGAGAGCGATTTCAAGAAGTCACCATACAGGCCAGTGATCGAGGAGGATCTCCCGACACTCACAGTGACTGAAGGCGAGCTGGTCAAGCTCACGCTCAAGGCGACAGACCCTGACGGAGACAAGCTCAGCTATGAGTTCACCGCGCCCCTCAACTCAGAGGGCAAGTGGCAGACAAGGTCAGGCGACGCAGGCGTATACTACCCTGAGATCACTGTCTCTGACGGCAAGACAGAGGTCGTGAAGAAGATCAAGATCCTGGTCGAGCCCAAGAACAACAAGCCTGTGCTGCAGTTCATACCCAACATCGATGTCAATGAAGGCGACACAGTCACCCTCAACCCGAAGGCATCCGACGCTGACGGCGACAAGCTGACATACACATACAGCGGATGGATGAGCAGCAACACAAAGACTGCTGGGTACAACGACGCAGGAGTCCACAAGGTCACTGTCTCTGTAAGCGACGGCATCTCCATAGTGTCACAGGAAGTAACAGTGACTGTGAAGGATGTCAACAGGCCTCCGGAAGTGGAGATAGAGTTCTAAAAGCTCTTTTCTTTTTTTTTATTATTTTAAAATTCTTTTTAAACAACATCCACAGGGACTGCTACAGCCGGCTCTCCGGCAGGCAGGCCTGCACTTATAAACCCCCATAAGTAACCAAAGAAACAAAAAAGATAGGTTTATAAACAAGGAAAACTAGTCAATTTCGCTCCAAACCAGCACATCAGCATACCCGAAGAGAGGCAAACTGTCAGCGAACCATCATCGAAATTTCAGCGGAATGTCAGCGAACTGTCTGCTTCTTGAGGGGAAAGAGGTAGGAAACATGGCGGAAGACGATATCTTCACTAAAAAGGTGGTCAACAACATGGTAGAGAGCAGCAGAGAGACACTCAAGTCTGCTCCCACCAAGAACTTCGGCAAGCTCGTGCCGGCGCTCATCGAGAAAGGCATAGAGTCGGTCAACCTCTCTATGTTCGACGACGAGACACGAGTGCAGCTTCTCAACGAGGTCGGTGACGAATGCCTGCGCAAGGGGAAGATAAGCCAGGCAGTCAAGGCATTCATGTTCATAGGCAACAAGGACCGGCTGTCAAAGATAGGCCAGAACTACGAGAACATAGGCATGTTCTCCGACGCTGTCGACATGTATGTCCTCGCGGAGGACAACCAGGCGCTCGCGCGGCTCGGCCAGAAATGCCTCAAGGAAGGCAAGTTCGCGGACTCGATCAAGGCATACAAGGCGATCAATGAGAGGCACAAGCTCCTCGAGGTCGGCGAGGAATGCATGAAGCGCGAGAAATGGGACTCTGCGCTCGAGATATTCTCCTTCCTCGACAGCAAAGAGAAGCTCATCGAGCTCGGCGACAAGTGCTTCAAGCACCCGTTCTTCAACTACGCCGCCAAGGCATACCAGACGGCAGGAGACCCTGACAGGCTCACCAAGCTCGGGGATGAATGCATAAAGCAGGGGCTCGTCAAGACAGCCTATGACATCTACGTGTCAGCAGGCAACGAGACCATGGCGACGTTCATCAAGGAGAACTTCATGAAGAAATAAAATCTTTTTATTTTCAAAATTTTTCTATATTTCCTGATTCTTCTGACGTAAAGCTGCGCCCTACTTCGCTCACCTTCGGTGAGCTCTCGTGCCGCCACGCATGCTTGAGCACCTAACCGCATTGTTTGCCGCTTGGCAGGCTTTATTCATTCAATGCTTTATCGCTTGAAGGCATGCTAACAGGCGGCTACGGTCGCAGCTTTACTACTAACGTTGCATCGCCTTCAGCCTTCTCAGGCAGACGCACATCTGGTAGCCCTGTTCCTCGCCATCTTCTATAGAATTCACGTATATCCTGTTCTTCGGGTGTATCTTCCTCACGAAATGGCAGTCTCCCTTGTGCATCTTGTTCGACTGGTTTGAGGCTATTATCTTGTCAGGATCCTCTAGCTCATACTCCTCTTTCACTTCCTCTTCAGGCTCGGGCTCATCCTGTACAGGCTCCTCGTCGCCTGTCTCTTCAGGAAGCTCCTCGATCACCTCATCCATCTCTTCTGGCTCGACTGTCTCGAGGACCTCCTCTTCCTTCTCTTCGCTCTCGACAGCTTCCTCCTCTGCGCGCTCCTCAGCCTTAACGACAAGCTCCTTCTTCTGCTTCTCAGAGAACTCATTGAATATCCTGTCCTTCAGCTCCTTGCGCTTCCTGTCGAGCTCCTTGCGCTCCTCGTCAGTGAGCTTGGTCTTCCTGACAGCGCCCCTCTCAGCATCTGCCACTGACTTGCCGAACTCCTTCTCGAGGATGTCCTTCTTGTCGAAGAGCACATTGCACCTCTCGCAGAAATAGCGGTAGTGATCATTCCCCTTCACATCTGCGCCGCAGATAGGGCAGCCATGCTCGACATGGAATATGAAATTCCTCTCGATGTCTTCAGGCTTGAGACCCTTATTCTTTACAGCATCCTCATCGAAATCCTCGAACTCGCTGAAGTCGATGACCTCTCCCTCATCAAGGCCTAGCTTCTCAAGCTCCTTATCCTTTCTTTTCCTGAGCATTCTTGACCGGCTCCTTGTACCCTCCTTTCTTGTTCCTGAGGTCAGGCGCCTTCCTCTTCATGTCCTGGTTGGCACCCTCTGCTTTAAAGCTTTTCTTTTTCTGCTCGCTCGGCCTGCTCCTCCTCCACAACGACTTCGGGAACGAAGTTGGGATGAGGTCAGCCACCTTTGAGATGAAACTCTTCTGGCTGTCGAACTCATTCAGTATGGGCACCAGTGAATCATCCAGAGTGTTCGACGAGTATGACTGCTCCAGCAGCCTGAAGTTATGGTCGACAGTCTCCTTCAGCTTCTCCTTGTCAGTGATGAGCTCGTAAGTGTCGGATATGACCTCTGCGTCCACCTTCTGGTCCATCACCACGAACCTGAACCCCCTGTCGAGCAGACTCTTAAGGTTCGGGAAAGAGTTCACGACGACAGGCTTCCTGTACGCGACAGCCTCTATGACCGGGTTGCCGAACGCATCACTGGTATTAGGGTAGAGCACGACATCAGCGTGCACGTAGGCGTCATGGATGGAATAGAACTTCTGCTGAGGGTTCTGGTGCCTTCCCAGGAACACGCGGTCATTCACGAAGATGACATTGACCCCCTGCTTCTTTATCTTCTTGATTATCTCCTCGAAATAATTCCCCCTCGAGTACACAGGGGAGCCTGTTATCAGCAGGACATTGTCCTTCTTCATGATGTCATTCATCTCAGCGACCAGCTTTATGGAGCGCTCGACGAACTTGTTCCTCTTCACCCTTGTGGGCTGCAGGAATATGAGCTGGTCCTCCCTGATGCCGAGAGCCTCCCTGAAGTCCCTGTTGTAATCATCCATCTTATGGAGCTTGTCCAGGTCCATGATGTTGGGTATCATCCTCGACACGATCTTCCTGCCCGCAAGGGACTCCTTGGCGCTGACAGTGTTGGTGATGTGGACAACATTCTTCAGCTGGGGAGGTATGTTCGCCATGATCTTCGGGACGTTGTCGAACTTCGAGAAGTAAGGATTGTCCCAAGGGAGGTAATGGTAACGGCTTATGGTCGGGATGCCAAGCTCGCCCACGATCTGCGACAAGGCCACGTTCAGCGGCAGGTTCTTCACAGAAGAGAGCGCGTCCTCGATGCTCAGCACGTGTATCTTCTTCTGCACAAGATAGTTCTTCAAAGGGCCCTTTATCCTCTTCACGAGGCTGTTGATCAGTATCTCGGCGGCCTTCTTGCCGTCCTTGTCCAGCTTCGCGCTGAACACGATGCGCTTGACACCCCGCACCTCAGGATGCTTATAGTCCATCTCAGGGAGCTCGAAATGAGGAAGCTCCACAGGCTCGCCGAACTTGCCTGCCACAAGATGGACATTATAGCCCAGCTTAGAATACTTGTCGATCCACTTCTCAGCCTCGACACTGACAGCATCAACGCACTTAAGGCGCGAGGCGATGACAGCAAGATTCTTCTTGTTCATTTGAGCAGACCTTTCTTCTCCATCAGAAGGTATGGATAACCCCTTTCGACACTCCCCTCAGGATCTATGCCGAGAAGGGCAGAGAACTCGCGGATCCGTCTCCTGGCTTGTTCTATGCTGCCGAAGTCCTTTATCGTCTCTATCTCCATGAAACAGCCCAGCTCCTTGACTGTGTCAAGCACTATCTCAAACTCGTCATTGAACACGAATGTGCTGCGCTGCTTGTCAACAGTCACCAGGGGCAGGATGTCAAGGGAGGCAAATATCTTCCTCAGCTTCTCAGGACAGGCGACTTCTGTCTCGAACTCATCGCAATGCGTGAAAGGCATGGTGTTCTCAGGATGGAAATGCTTGTAGTTCAGGATGGTCTTCCCAGAGCGCTGGCCAATCCTCAGCCATTCATAAGGGTAGTCATACTTGAGGAAATCCCTGTGAGCAGGAGTGAAATAATCATCGATCTGGTGCGAGGCCTTCTTCGCCTCTGCAATCTGCTTAAGCTTGTCCTGCACGCTCAGAAACTGCTTCTCTGTAAGCTGAAGCTTAATTTCAACCTCAATGTCTTCATGCGCCATTACAGTCAATCTGGAACATGTCCGGTTTAAAAACCTTTTTCCAACACCTTTATAAATGACCTCTTTTTCTCAGGATACAGCCAAAGATGTGGGTGATGGCTTGCCTGAATTTGGCTGTTTAACGCGGTCAAACGCGATTGAACACAATACAACAATGGAGGCCGAACACAATGGGTTATCTGAAATACGTAAGGCAGGCGTGGAAAGCGCCCAAGGAAAACATACCAGAACTCTGGCGTGAAAGACTTCTTAAGTTCAGGAGAGAGCCTGTGACAGTCAGGATAGAGAGGCCCACAAGGATAGACAGGGCGAGATCCCTCGGCTACAGGGCAAAACCTGGATTCGTCATCGTAAGGCAGAGGGTCAAGAGAGGCGGAAGGAAGAGAGAGAAGGTGGCAGGCGGAAGGCGAAGCAAGGCCAGTCGAGTCACCAAGATACTCAACATGAACTACCAGCAGATCGCAGAGCAGAGGGCGCAGGTGAAGTACTCTAACTGCGAAGTCCTCAACTCATACTGGGTGGCGCAGGACGGCATCAACTATTGGTATGAGATCATACTCGTGGACAAGGAACACCCGCAGATAGTCGCTGACAAGCAGCTCGGCTGGATAACAAAGCCAGAGCACAAGGGAAGGGTGTTCAGGGGACTGACATCAGCAGGCAGGAAGACACGAGGCCTGCGCAGGAAAGGCAAAGGCGCAGAGAAGGTGAGGCCCAGCCAAAGGGCAAAGGAAAGGCTGGCGAAGTAATCTTTCATCTTTCTTTTTTTTCATTTTATTTTTATTTGCTTAAAATAGCCAACGCAAGATTTAAATAAATGTTGCGCTGGATAAATAGCAGCCACAACCCAAGAGGTGATGACATGAAATACAGATGCTTGGACTGCGGATACAAGTTCCAGCCGAAGACGACAAGGCAGCCGAACAGGTGCCCATTCTGCTCTTCTCCGTCGATAAGGCCTGCGGAGACAGCGCAGGACCTGCTGAACTCAGTCGGAAAAAGGCAGATACCTGAGTAGGTTTTTAATTCTTTTAAAGCAAAACCAAAAACTTAAATACAGCTCAGACGTGGGTAATCGACATGAAATGCATCAGGATCAACATGAAGAAGGTAGAGGTCGAGAAGTTCTCGACACGCGACGGGGCAGACCTCAGCATACACTTCGACGACGGCGGGAAGAAATGCCTGAAATACTCCACCAAGCTTGACAATGTCAATGACGACGTCAAGAACATAATCCTGAAAATCCATGTGTACGAGAAGTCCCAGAACAAGGTGCTCGACCCAGACGACATACTGGACACCTTCGTAAGCGTGCTTCTGGAGAACGAGGAGGAAGTGATGGACAAGATGAGGAGCTTCCTCAGCAGGCTCAAGGACGACAGGTCAAGGCTCAGGGCATACGGCACGCACTCAGGATACATAGAGTCGCTCAACAAGATGCAGAAGAAATGCCTTGAGTTCAAGCCAGGAGCATTTAGGAACGAGCAATGATCAATCTGTTTCTGTATCAGTCACGTGCTTGTCTATGCCGGGAAACCTCTCTGTAACCCGCGTGTCTATAGAATCAACAACCACCATCTCTCCTTTCACGACCAGATGGCCGAAGCACTCAGCATTGTAAGGGCTTGCGAGGTCGCGCCTGCTCAGGAAGAAGACCTCTGCGCCATCGACATCCCAGACTGGACGGTGGGACAGCGAGACATATCTTGTAACAGGAGGGTCCCTGAAAAGCGCCCTTAACCTCCCTTCCATCTCTTCAGAAGTGCCGTGTATTCTCTCCCCTTCAACCTCATTGCCTTCCGTGTATCTGCTATCCTTCGACGGGTCTGCAATAAGAAAATCATATATGCGCTCAACTTTACGCGGCATAGTCCCACCCCGATAAGACAATAAGATAAAAAATAAATGAAAAAATAAATAAAAAACTGCTTACTCTGCGGGCCTCGTGAATGCGTAGATGAGCAGCACGATTATGCCGATTATCACCAAGATGCTTATCACTGAGAGCAGGGCAAGATAGCCTCCTGACTCAGTGAAGCCCTCGGGCTTTGTGGTGTCTGTTATCTTCGTCGGCATGGAAGCCGCAACACCCCTTGAAGGAGTGACAGACTGCCCGCCACCATAGAACACCTCGACACTCGAAGTGGTGGTGCTCGGCGTGCCCCCTGCAGTGATTGCAGGCTTTGTTGTGGTGGTTGCCGAAGGACTTGAAGTTGATGTGGCGCTGCTTCCTGAAGCAGTGGAGCTTGAAGTGCTGCTGCTCGAGCTTGAAGTGCCGCAGTCAACCACAATATCTATGCTCTCCTCATCAGTCTGCTTGTTCTCATTGTCCCTGTACAGCTTCGCGGTTATCTTGTAGGTGCCGGACGCTATGTTGGAAGGCACCTGCACCGACCTGCTGAAGTCGAAGTTAACGCAGTCATCCTCATCCCTGTCAAGCGCATTGCAGTCCTCATCGCCGTCATAAGCGCCCATCTCGAAAGTCTCCTTGACACTTATGCCGAGGCCTGAGCTGTCGATCCTCAGCACGACCTCGTCATCAGAATCCTCGCCGATAGACCTTCCCTCAACATAAAGCGTGAAAGACCTGCCGCACTGCACTGTGGAAGGAGCATCAACCCTCGTGAAGACAATCTCTGGTCTGCTCTCCCTCTTGACATTGACTGATAGGTTGAAAGTGGCCTCGTGCCTGCCGCCGTTGTCATCCTCTGCAGTGGCTGTGAGCTCCATCACGAGCTTGCCGGCGCTGACATCCCAGTCGATCATATCATCATCAAAATTAATCTCATACTCGCTGCTCTTGTCACCTGCATCGATGTCGAAAGTATCTGTATCGCCCTCTATGTCGTCGCCATCCTCCCCAGCCTCATAGAACACTGCGGTGACCTCGACATCATCCATATCGATGCCTGTGTCATCATTGAACAGGTTTTCGAGCTTGACCTTGACAGCGAAAGTGCTGCCTGGCTTCGCGTCATCATCAACAGTTCCGCCGTTGCTTACGCTGTCCCACGAACCGCTGTCGATGCTGACCTTGACTGAGTCAAATTCAAGTTTGGACTCTGCGTTGGTCTTGATGTCGACGCTCTTTGAGTATTCGCTGCAGCTGAAAGTGAGAATGCCTATTTTGTCAAGGCCTGAATCCGCGTTCTCAGGCACAGTTGATGTCAACACGATAGCGAAGCTGTTGCCGACATTGAGGGTGCCTGATGCGCTGCCTGTCACCCATGTGTTGGGAGCGCTGAATGACAGCGAGCAGCCTGTCAGGGCGAAATCGCCATTGTTGGTTATGGTGACGTTCGTCGAGACATTCACTTCCCTGCTGCTTGCAGGATAGACTACCTCAGGCATTGAAACAGAATATATAGGGTCCCTCACAGTGACCAATAGAGGCAGAGTCATGTTGATTCCGCTGTGCGAGAGGTTGATCTGGCCCGCGTATGTTCCGCTGGGCAGGGAGCTTAAAGGGTTGAATGAGACGCTGAGCGTGTTGCTTGAGTTATAATTTATGTTGAACGGTCCTGGGCTGATGCTTGCAACACTCAACGTATCCGAACCGGTTGTCGAGACGAACGGGTTCAAGACAGAATAGGACATGCCTGAAATGTCTGTATTGCCTGTGTTAGTAACCGTCACTGTAATGTGGCCTGAGAGCCCCTTTGCGATTGTCGGAGAGTCAGCGACCGCAGAATAACCAGGGACCCCATTTACAGTCAGTACCAACGTGGATGTGTCCCTGTTCACACTGTCATTTGACGCGTTGATGATCCCCATATAACTGCCTGCTTTTTGATCTGCAGGTATAACAACAACCACTGTGTTCAGGATGTTCGCGCCAGCAGCAAGGCTGAATGAAGGCAAACCAAATGAGACTGCGCTGCCCGCAATCGTGCCCGATGCGCCTGTAAGGTCTGAAGACCCCATGATAACACTGCTGAAATCAGAAGTCCCTGAATTGTTGATTGTGATATCTCCTGTCGCAACTGTGCCCGGGTCCCCTGATAGCAAGACAGGATTCTCAACTATATCAAGAGTGCTCATGACAGCAGAAACACTGAAAACAAGCGCCAGAGCCAAAACAATGTATAAACACAGCTTCTTTTTCATTTTACTCACGCCCTCCGAACAGTCTCTTTTCTATGAGCATATTATCCTCTTTTAAGCCTTTAGAAGCCAATATTTACGAATAACTGGCCAGTAAAAGCCGCATCCCCCTGTAAAAGCATGGAATACTGCCAAGCTTATATTATTTGCTATTCTAAAATAGTGTCAGTTGATATATAAATATTTATGTGATTCGCTGTCTATTTATTCCGGCATACGTCCTTATATAAATAAACCGAAACATTTAAATACTAGTTTATACAATTTATTGGTTACTAGTATACAAAATCATACATTAACTACACTGAAGCTCTGCAGCGATCCAGTGAAGCAGCTATCTTTTGATCAAATCGTGTTATAGTAGGGGATGCATGTAGGAATGTAGAGGGAGTCCGCAAGGACTTGATGAAGGTCTTCTACTGTAACGCATCTGCATTGTCCGCAAGGACAAGTTGTATCGTAGGAAGCAAAAAAAAGAGGTTGGTCTTCATGAAAAGAGGTGTGTGCGTTCTGATAGTTCTATTGATGGTACTCAGCGCGGTACCAGTCCTGGGCGAACTGACAATGACTCTCGAGCCGAGAGAAGCATATGAGACAAACCACGTAAGCTTCGAGCTCAACATCAGCAACTTCAGGAACGGCTATGAGATAACAGCGGTCAAGGCGCTTGTGGAAGGATTCGAAGTCCTCTCCCTTGTCGACTATAAGGGATGGACAGAGTCCAAGACAGGCAGCCTCGCAGAGTGGACAGAAGGCAGCATAGCCAACAATGTCGTGCTCGCGATATTCGAGTTCCTTGCCGGTGCGCCGTTCGTCACAGAGGACACCGAGACCGAGACCTCGATAACGCTCGTCGATGAAGACGGAGAGGAGCACACCTACACATTCCCGATCACCATACTCAACGATGACACGCCGCCGGAACTCTCTGACATAATACCTCAGGACGGCGGATTCGTGAAGCAAGGCACAGCAGACCAGCCGGTCGAAGTCAATGCGCAGGACCCTGAGACAGGCATACAGAACGTGACATTCCACTGGGTCAGGTGCAACTTCGAAGAGAACATCACACCTCAGGACAGGACACTGCAGCTCGCTGAATACGACGGGCTGTACAGGAACACGATAGACCTGTCAAGCTACCTGAACGAGCAGCAGGTCTGCTTTGACTTCACAGCATACAACAATGGCGGGGAGAGCTCCACATACGAGGGCACCCTCACCATAGATGGCATTCCACCGGAAGTAACCTTGGTATCTCCCGTCGACGGCGCCATAATAGGCCTGAGCAGGAACTTCAGCTTCTTTGCCTCAGACAACCTGGCGACAGTGATGACCTGCAATATGGATATAGACGGCACAGAGTACATGACGGACATTGAAGCACAAGACATGGACGTCGTGTTCATACCTAGCGCAGATGTCGAAGAGGGACAACACACCTGGAGAATGAGATGCGCAGACCCCGCCGGCTGGGAAGGGGTGAGCGCAACATGGGGCTACACGCTCGACAAGACGCCGCCCCAGATAGTGATGACCTCTCCAGAGAACGACTCGATCATTGCGGACTCCACACTGCTGGAGTTCGAGGTCACGGACAACAACCAGCTCCGTAAGGTCTGGTTCGTCCATGACGGCAATGAGACAGAAGTTGAAGGGACGTTCAGCATAGACGTCTCTAGCTGGCCTGAAGGACCGAGCGAATTCGCGGTCATAGCAGAGGATTCTGTCCATAACCGGGCTGAGCAGACCTATCGGATAATAATAGACAGGACCCCTCCGCAGGTAGAGCTGGCGAACCCAGAAGACGGCGCGACAAGCGACGTGCATGTCAATTTCATATACAGAGCGCTGGACAACTACGATGACGAAATGGACTGCACACTCTACATAGACGACACAGGGCAAGAGCAGCAGGCTGCACAGGCAGGAGCTGAGACCAGCCAGCCTAAGATACTGGCCATAGGAGAATACAGGTGGAAAGTTCAATGTGTCGACGATGCAGGCAACATCGGCGAAAGCAATGAACGGCAACTGAGCGTGATTGACCTCTCTGGTCCAGACATTGCGATGGACAACCCTGACGTGGTCTATAGAGGCGATCCAGTGACAATAAGCCTTGACGTGACTGACATCAGCGGTGTCGACGCTGTTACGGCAGAACTGAGGGATCCTGATGGTGCTACCCAAAGCATCCCCCTAGAGAAGCTAGCAGACACCTACACTGCCTCAGTTGAGACAACAATGACCTCAACACTCGGAACATACACCCTTGAGGTGTATGCCGTCGACACATTGAACAATTCTAACACTGCGACTGACGAGATACTCCTGACATACAAGTATGTCATCGTGCTCGACCTGGCGCCACAGACGGCTGCGCCGGGCGCACAGGTGACTGCTTCAGGCATGGCCCTTTACGACAACGGCTCGACAGTGCCTGAAGACTCGCTTGAGCTGCACCTGCCAGGAGACGTCACAGAGCAGATCACCCTCGACGAGGAGGGAGCGTTCAGCCACGCATTCACAGCGCCTGCGCAGGACGGCAGCTATGACGTGACTGCGAGCATCACAAGCGAAGAGAACGGAAGGGCATACACCGGAGCAGAGCAGCTAACAGTGGCTACACCGCAACCACAGGCATCCGGCGGCGGGGGAGGCTCAAGCTACATACCGACTGTCAGCGGCGGCGGATGCAATACAGACTGGAGCTGCACAGCCTGGGACACGTGCTCAGGAGGCAAGCAGGCAAGGACCTGCATAGACCTGAACCACTGCAGCTCAGACGACGCAAGAAGGATCGAGAAGAGATCCTGCACAGGAAAAGAGCAACAAGAGGAGGAAGCCAACGATGAAAGTGACGAATCTGGAGAAAGAAGCGCAGTCTCTGCGACTAGAGAGCCACTACCACGACCAGAGGAGCATACGGTTGACGCGACTGAGGAAGACAAAGGAGATGCAGCAGGCATTGGTAAAGCCGCTGGCTTCATGAGCTCGCTCGACGTGAGCCTGCTCAATGTGATATTCGCCCTCATCCTCATGACAGTGCTCGTCGGGACACTGTACAGGTACGGATGGAGCAAAGGTGACAGGAGGAAGAGACCTGCGGCAGTCGACTTACTCGGCGGCAGGGGAGACAGGCTCGGCCTGGAGTCCTACCTCGAACAGAGGCAGTCGAGGAGAGGCGGGTTCTGAGACAGGCACTAAAATGGTTTTAGAAGACCTTTTCAATCCAGGTTGGGTAAGGCGGAGGCCTTACCTCGCCTTTGTTTTCGGGTTCATATTCACATTCGTGGCGTTCCTGATATCATTGATCTTCTTCAGGAGCAGCATGTCGGTCGCGATGATATTCCTGACGACACTGCTGCTGATACCCACACTCATAATGCTTCTCAGGATGGAGGAGCAGGTTGAGGGAAAGTACGGCCTCAAGCATTTCTTCCATAACCACAAGGACATATTCGAGGTCTATCTCTTCTCGTTCCTCGGCGTGTTCTCGGCCTTCGTGGTGCTCGGGCTCGCGATGCACAACGACCCTTCATCATATGACCAGCTGTTCGACTTCCAGACAAGGTTCCTCAGGTTCCAGCAGGGGCTCAGCGCGGAATCGGTCCAGGGATTTGTCCAGAATGAGTATGATATGGGCGCGGGCCATGTGACTGGCCTCTTCATCCATGACCTCCTTGTCTTGCTGATATGCTTCGTGCTCTCGTTCTTCTACGGCGCGAGCGCGATATTCCTCATAATACTCAACGGAAGCGTCTTCGCCAGCTTCATCATATTCGTCATAAGGACCATAGCGCAGAACACGCTGCAGGGAGTCCAGGCGTTCTTCATGTTCCTCATACACCTGCTGCCGGAGATAAGCGGCTTCCTCATGGCTGCGATAGCAGGAGGGGTGGTCTCAAAGGCAGTGCTCTGCGAGAAGAAGGGATCGAAACGGTTCAAGAACGTGTTCAAGGACGCCACCATACTCATGCTGATAGCTATAGGGCTGGTGCTGATATCATCTTTGCTAGAAGTCTTTGTCACAGCAAGGCTGTTCAAGATAGTGTTCTAGAGGACCAGACAGCTATTGCCTGCATCTATCCTCAATCATTCGGAAGTAATGATCGACATCACACCCGTCCAGCGCAGCATCCTTGATTATGCTCCAGACAGCCCCGAGGTATCTTGGGTCTTTGAGCCTCTCCGCAAGGCCAAGAGAATCTTGCACACCTGCGTCGTGGATGTCCGAATGCCTGCCTGTGTACTGCCTGCACTGGCCTGTCTCCCTGAGGTGGGTGACGTCTTCCCTGGCTCTCTCGAGCAGTTCATCATAAATTCTTTTCATGTCCATCCTGTTTCACCTTTCTGGGACCGTGTACATGATCCCTATAAAAATCCCAACACCACTGAGAGCATTTTCGATATCTATTTATAAATGTTTCGGAAGTGTCGTTACTTATAAGTACTGACAGACCTTAAACCGCAGAATTCTTGGTATACAGGCGATAATTCGCTTTTCATATGCTGGATTTTTTGCGAACTCATCTTGTGTATTTTGGCTCAATTTG
>JAHJSS010000057.1 GCA_018830225.1 Nanobdellota archaeon | reverse complement strand
CAACATCAAAGACTACATCACCCATTACAACGAATTCAGGCTTCATATGAGCCTCAACTACAAAACACCCAAAGAAGTATGGGACGATTTAAAGGCTGTGTAGCAGTTTCGATGTGTGTAGCAGTTTCGGGATAACAGAGTTCTTTTCTGCACACCACAACCTTTATATATCGACCGCTTTTCCTTTAAACCCCTCAAATCACAATATAGCGGGGTAGGGCAGTCAGGAGTGCCCGATGGGCTCATATCGCTTTCTAAGCGTAAGAAACCCATAGGTCGGTGGAAGCAGGTGGGAAGGCTGCTGCCGAATTCAAATCCACCCCCCGCTATCTTCCTTCCCAATTTTCTTTGAAGGTCATGAAGATGAAAAAGGGTGTTGTCGTAGCATTGTTCGTTCTTTTTGTCATCCTTCTATCCTGCCCTGCTCTGGCGCTCTGGTACGTGGACTCTGATTCGGTCACTGTGGACCTTCATGTGGAGTCGAGCCTTGAGTTGAGCCTGAAGCCAGGGTATTCTCTCGATTATGTCACCGCGAACGTCAGTTTCGTCCCCAGGGACACTGACTCGCAGTCTGTGCTCACCATACGCGCAGACCCGAAACCTGAGAGGATAACAGAGGATGGGTATGTGTTCAGGTGGAGGAGCCCTGTCCCTTCCATCCCTAAGTACGAGATAGACTCGAGGGTCCAGACAAAGAGCACGTTCCATGATGTCAGGAAGATATCATTCCCTTACTCAGGCTTCAGCAGCGACATCGTCCCATACACCCGCCCGTCTAAGAACATCGATTCCGACAGCCAGAAGATAATAGACAAGGCTTCTGAGCTCGCTGCCGGCGAGTCGGATTACTATTCTGTCGTGTTCAAGATGGCTGACTGGACCAAGGAGAACGTGAAGTATGACCTGAGCACGCTGAACACCAAGGCGTCGCACAAGGCCAGCATGGTCCTCGCGCACAAGGACGGTGTCTGCGACGAGATAACGACACTTTTCATGGCCCTGCTGCGCGCTGTAGGCATACCTGCGAAGTTTGTCTCAGGCATAGCTTACACAGAGTCCCCTGAGTTTCCCCAGAAGTGGGGGGCGCATGGATGGGCTGAAGTCTATTTCCCTGGCACTGGCTGGGTCCCTTTCGACGTGACTTACGGCGAGTACGGCTATGTCGACCCTACCCATGTCAAGCTTAAGGAGTCCATCGACAGCGCTGACGCTGACACGCGTTACGAGTGGCTCGGCAGGGACGTGAACGTCATAGCAAATCCTATATCTGTCTCCGCTGACCTTGTCAAGCACGAAGGTCTTGTCGCTGATAACATATTGCTGGGCGTAGATGTGCTCCAGAAGAGCGTGGGCATAGGCTCTTACAATGTCGTCGAGACCACTGTGAAGAACAGGCGCAACAGCTATGTGTCTGCCTATCTCTTCCTGGCCCGGATGGAAGAGCTTGAGGTCGAGGGCAACAATTACAAGTCTGTCATGCTCGCGCCTATGGAGACCAAGAGGTTCTACTGGCTTGTGCAGGTCATCGACTCGCTTGATTCGCATTACACATACACGTTCCCGATCACTGTCGCGGACATGAGGAACACGTCCGCGGAATCCGTGTTCTACGTCGTCCCTGGCGCCACTGTCTTCTCTAGGGAGGAGATGGAGCGTGTCATCGACGCTGCGGTGAAGGAAGAGGAGAAGGTGTACTCCAAGAAGGTCGAGATAAACTGCTCCCAGGGCAAGGAGCATTATTATGTGTATGATGAGCCTGACCTTGAGTGCTCGGCGAGTAATGCAGGCAATTTCCCGTTCAAGGGGCTTGAGTTCTGCTTCGAGGACGAGTGCAGGACTGCTGACCTTGCCATCTCGCAGGAGAAGGTGTTCACCCACTCGGTCAAGTCTCCGAAGCCAGGCATCAACAAGGTGTCTTTCAGCGTGGAGGGCAAGGACGTGTCGAGGACTGTATTCTACGACCTCGACGTGCTTGATGCGCCCAACATATCCGTCGCTGACCTTGAGTACCCGCAGCAGATAGAGTTCGGCCAGCCGTATGTCGTCGCTTTCACCCTGAAGAAGTCCTCTGTTTCAGTCCCTCTGGGTGTCGTGCTCAGGTTCGACGCCGCAGGGAACGCGAAGACAGTTGAAGTGCCTGAACTGAACGTGGACAAGAAGTTCCTGTTCAACCTTGACAGCGAGGACCTTTCTGTCAAGCCGAATGTATTCATTATATCTGTGGATTATGAGGACCTTGATGGCAAGCTATACACCGAGAAGGAAGAGTTCGGCATAAGCCTCGTCAATGTGGGTTTCGGCCAGCGCCTGGTCATATTCGTCCACGACCTTGATAGGTGGTTGCGAAACCTATTTAAGTGAAGATGCTTGGGTGGTGTTAAAATGGAAAAAGGGATGTTTATCATATCGTTCGCTTTTCTGGCCATGCTGATGATAGGTTGTGCCCCGTCCCCTGCAGGTCCTGGCAGTGGAGGCGCGCCGACCCCGCACGAGCTTGAGAGCATCGATTCGTGTTCTGTTGACGCTGACTGCGTCTGCGGCGGCGTTGACACCCAGAGCGGGATGTGCTTCCTGGGGAACAGGGGTTATTATGATAAGTATGTTGACAAGTCGAAGTCCTGCCCTGACTTCTGTTCAGGTATCGCCGGGAATCTCGTCACGAGGTGCATAGACCGCAGGTGCATCCAGGTGTTCGAGTGCCTTGCTGATACTGAATGCACAGGAGGGAAGTGCGTCGGCAACAGGTGCACAGGATCTGCTCCTGCTGAGTGCAGCTCGGACAGCGATTGCAGGAAGGACGGCTGTTCAGGCCAGCTCTGCAGGCCGAAGTCCTCTGAGCCCGTCTTCACGACGTGCGAATACAGGCCTGAGTACGAATGCCTGGGCATGGTGGAGTGCGGCTGCGTGGACAGGAATTGCGCGTGGAGCACGAGCACTGAATACGAGCGGTGTGTTGCTGAGAAGGCGCGCGGTCCGCGCATAGTCCCGTGAGGTGAGCATGATGGTAGCAAAGAGACAGACAGTGAATGTTGAGAAGATTGTCCCTGACACTTCAGTGATAATTGAGGGATTGCTCTCTAGGAAGATAGACGGCAGGGAGATTCTGCCGCAGCAGGTGATGATACATGAGGCTGTGCTCGCTGAGCTTGAGCATCAGGCCAACCAGAACAAGTCCATAGGATTTCTCGGCATCGACGAGATCGACAGGCTGAAGCAGCTTTCCGGCAAGCTCAGCTTTGAGCTGGTGTTTGCAGGCAAGCGCCCTTCCGCATATGAGATAAACCAGGCGAAGCTAGGCGAGATCGACTCGATGATACGAGAGCTTGCGTTCGAGAATGACGCTACTCTCCTGACGACAGACAAGGTCCAGGCGAGGATAGGGAAGGCCAAAGGCATGCAGGTCATGTTTCTTGAGGTCGATGTCATAAAGAAGAAGCTTGCCCTCGAGTCATTTTTCGACTCCACCACGATGAGCGTGCATCTCAGGGAGAATGT
Source organism: Nanobdellota archaeon (assembly GCA_018830225.1). Classification (GTDB taxonomy): domain Archaea; phylum Nanobdellota; class Nanobdellia; order Woesearchaeales; family UBA11576; genus JABMQF01. The sequence continues at coordinate 5,700 of JAHJSS010000057.1, read as the reverse complement.
CACTCCTTTTGCCAAGAAGGGCGTGCCCGGGAAGTGGGATTTCGTGAAGGTGAGGGACACTCCTCTGACGCGTGACGAGGTCAGGAGCATCTCTGACGAGATAATCGAGGAGGCTGGCGTGCGCAAGGAATGTTTCATAGAGATAGAACGGACAGGCTCGACAATTGTCCAGTTCGAGAACTACAGGATAGTCATCACGCGCCCTCCGTTCAGCGACGGCTGGGAGATAACTGCTGTCCGTCCTGTGAAGAAGCTGGTGCTTGATGAGTATGAGCTTCCTGAAAAGGTGAAGTCAAGGATAGGTGAGCAGGCTGAGGGAATACTGATTGCGGGTGCTCCTGGCCAGGGCAAGTCGACTTTTGCCCAGGCCCTTGCTGAGTATTATGCTGACCAGGACAAGATAGTCAAGACTGTCGAGGCTCCGAGGGACCTGCAGCTCCCTGACACCATAACGCAGTATGCTATCTCTCATGGCAGCCCGCAGGAGATACATGACGTACTGCTCCTGAGCAGGCCTGACTACACGATCTTTGACGAGATGAGGAACACAGAGGACTTCCGCCTGTTCGCTGACATGCGCCTCTCTGGTGTCGGGATGATCGGCGTGATTCACGCGACCAATGCCATCGATGCCATCCAGCGTTTCATAGGCAGGATAGAGCTCGGCACGATCCCTCAGATAGTTGATACTGTCCTGTTCATAAAGAACGGCGGCATCAACAAGGTGTTCAATGTGCGCATGGAGGTCAAGGTGCCTTCAGGCATGACAGAGGCAGACCTTGCGCGTCCGGTTGTCGTCGTGTATGATTTCGTCAAGAACAAGCTCGAGTTCGAGATCTACTCTTATGGTGAGGAGACTGTCGTCGTGCCTGTGCAGGCCGAGGCTGCGGATCCTCCTGCGCGCGCGCTTGCCAAGAGGGAGGTAGAGCGCGAGATGCAGCGGTATGCTGATGAGGTTGTCGTCGAGTTCCCTTCTGAGTACGGCTGCATCGTCAAGGTGCCTGAAAGCGCAATAGCTTCAATCATAGGCAAGCAGGGTTCTAACATCGAGAAGCTCCAGCAGAAGCTCGGCATACACATCAATGTCGAGGCGCTGGAGGGCGGTTCAGGAAGGAGGGGACGTGGGTCTGCGTCTGTTCCCTCTGAGCATGCGAAGCCTCCAAAGCCTTTGAAGCAGCCGGATGGTGAGCCTGTGCCTTACCAGCTGAATGTCAAGAAGAATGCATTGGAGCTGTATGTCGATTCGCGTTTCGCGAACAGGCAGCTTGATGTGTATGTCGGTGATGAGTTCCTTGTGGAGCTGCATGTCGGCAAGAAGGCGATGGTCAAGATAAAGAAGGACAACAACATCGGCAAGGCCCTGCTGAACTCCATGAACAGGAAAGGAGAGATAAGGGTATTTGCATAGATTTAAATAAATATTATGTTTAAGGAACATGATGATTAAGGTGAGGATAAATGCTTGACATCAGATTCATCCGCGAGAACCCTGAGATTGTCAAGGACAATATGGAGAAGAAGTTCCGCGAGGACACGCACATAGTCGATGACCTGCTGGCAAAGGATGAGGAGTACCGAAAGCTATTGCAGGAGTCAGAGAGGCTGCGCCACGAGCGCAACCAGGTCACGCAGAAGATCAATGACCTGAAGAAGTCCGGCGGTGACATAACAGCACTTCTCAGCCAGGCCAAGGCAATCCCTGCGAGGATAAAGGATATCGAGGAGAAGCAGGGTTCGCTGAAGGAAGAGATCGTCGACCTGCTCAAGAAGATACCTAACATACTTGACGAGTCAGTGCCTGTAGGCAAGGACAGCTCTGAGAATGTCGAGCGCGTAAGGTATGGAGACCCGATAATGAAGGGTTTTCCTGTCAAGAGCCATGTGGAGCTCTGCGAGGCATTGGGCATCGCTGACTTCGACTCTTCTGCGAGGGTCGCTGGCAACGGTTTCTTCTACCTTTTCGGTGATCTTGCGTTGCTGAACCAGGCGCTGATACGTTTCGCCATGGACTTCATGATAAAGAGGGGCTATGTATTCATGGAGCCTCCCCTCATGGTCAGGCGCGAGGTCTGTGACGGCATGGTTGACTTCAACTTCTTCAGGGAGATAATCTACAAGATAGAAGGCGAGGACCTGTACATGATCCCTACTGCGGAGTTCCCTCTTGTGGCGATGTTCATTAACCAGGTGATAGAGAAGAAGCGCCTCCCTATAAAGCTGTGTGGCTATTCGCAGTGCTTCAGGAAGGAGGTGGGCGCGCACGGAATCGACGAGAAAGGGCTTTTCAGGACGCACCAGTTCAACAAGGTTGAGCAGGTCATAATCTGTGAGCCTGAGGATTCTTACAGGTATTATGATGAGCTGCTGCAGAACTCTATAGACATATTCAAGGAGCTCGGCCTGCCGACCAGGGTGTTCGAGTCGTGCTCCGGCGATCTTGGTGACCTTAAGGCGAAGGGGGCTGACCTTGAGGCCTGGTCTCCGAGGAAAGAGGGGTATTTTGAGGTGGGCTCTGTCTCGAACCTGACTGACTGCCAGTCCAGGCGTCTCAACATAAAGGTGGATGATGGCAAGGAGCGCTACTTCCCGCACACTCTCAACAATACTGCGATAGCGACGAGCCGCGCGATGGTCGCGATACTCGAGAACTTCCAGAACGAGGATGGTTCCATCACTATCCCTGATGTGCTCGGCCCTTACATGAACAACATGAGCAGGATTGAGCCTAAGAGATGAGTTTTGTTTGTTTTTTTAGGTGTTTTCATGAAAAAAGAGGTTGTGAAAGCGAATAGTAAATCTGATATCTTGGAAAGGTTCAGGACTCTCGAGTATCATAGCCAGTTGCTTTTCACTATACTGATTTCTGTGGGCGTCATATCTTTGTGGAGAGGGATGTGGCTGCTTATGGACCTTTTCTTTTTTCCAGGCCAGGAATTGATAAGCGGGGTTTTCTCTATGCTTCTGGGCTTGACGATACTCGCTGCCACAGGTACGATGATAAAGGTGTTGCGCTGATGGCTGAGAAGAAGATTCCCGGACCGGTTTACATAGTTATAGGAGCTGCCATGGTACTGATGTCTGTCTTCATCGACGTACAGAAGCTTGTTGTGTTCATACTTGTTGGCGCGGTCTTCATAGTCATAGGTTTCTTCAAGATAATCATAAAGCTTGACCAGCGCAGAAAGGAGCAGGAGCGTCATGCCCGTCATGCGCATCATCAGCACGCAGCGCATCCCCGTCCGCAGCGTCCTGCAGCGCACCATCCAGCGCACACCCCTCCTGCGAATTATGAGCAGAAGACCGAGACATCCCATGTTGTGCGCTGTTCCCAGTGCGGCGTCAAGCTGCATCATCTCTTCAAGTTCTGCCCTAGCTGCGGCCAGAAGCTGAAATAGTTCCGGTCTTGGAGGGCAAAGGTTTAAAAAAGACATCTTCTTAAATAGTCCTATGTCAAAGAAAGAGGCTGCAAAGCAGGAGATAGCCAACTCATTGATAAGTACAAGAGGGTTGTTTCTGAGAACAAAAGATTAGGAGAATACATAACTGTTATTGATGATATAAATACTCGGTTGATGAACCAGTCTAAACAAAAAAGAAGCAATAAATAAATCACATATCAAAACATTTCATCCCCAATCTCTTCGCGACTTCCTCATAACTCTCCACTTCTTCGAACTTCCAGGTCTTGAGGAGCCTTGATTTGACTTCTGCGTCAAGGTTCTCGAGCCCGAAGCCGTTCTGTGCGGATAATATCATCTTGGCGTCAAAGTCCACTAAAAACACGCCAAGGTCGTAAGGCGCTATGCACTGTGCCGGGTGCTCCCTGAACTTGAGGAATCGTAAGTCATCTTCCCTGAAATTGTCTATTAGAAGGTCTTTTACCGCGAATAAGGGCGTTTCACGTATCTCTTTTATCATCCCGCTCTCTTTTAGGTATAGGTTCACCAGCGACATCAGACCACCTTTTTCAAACCTTGTTAATAAATCTTCTCATATTTAAATCATGCTGATTAAGGCACTTATAAAACCACTTCCCGGCCTTTTTTAAACACGTGTTTTCTCATACGGTTATGACCTTATTCAAGGACCTGTTGAGGGGATGAGTATTTGTTCAGGAATGAGATTGCGTTGGTTCCTGTCTAATCTATTGCATGATAACAATAATTAAATAGTTGTTTTGTATACTCGGGATTGGGGGTTAGACGTGGCAGAGAATACTGATACGAAGGACAGCAGATTCTTGGCGCAAGTGAATCTTGCGGCACTGGTCAGGGTCAGTTATGAAACAATGGAGCGTTCTGTCACTGCTGCTGACCGGGTCAGGGTGACTATTGATTACGCGCCGCTCACAGGTTTTTTAAAGCGGTTCGGGTATGTTGGCAGTAGCGGAGACCTATCTTTTCTGAGGCCTGAGTCATTGCCTGCGTTTGAGGCTATAAATGAGGTGGTCAATCATAGGATAGCTCGTGGCGTTGGTTCTGGTTATGTGGGCTTAGACGACTTCAGTGTCGAGCATGTTGAGGAGCTGGGCAGAGACGACCTGGTGGCGCTTCTTGAACAGTTGAGGTCGCAGGAAAGGCCTTATTAAGAATCCAAAACCTTTTTAAAACCCTTTCTCTTTTGTCATGCGCATGAGTATGTTCAAGGATATGCTCAGGGGGGATGAGTCGCTCTTCAGGAACGAGATGGCGTTGGACTTCGAGTTCCTTCCGAAGCTTCTTCCTTACCGCGAGAATGAGCAGAGGCATTTTGCCACATGCATAGCTCCGCTGCTGCAGTCGCGCAACGGCAGGAACCTTTTCCTTTACGGCGCTCCTGGCATAGGCAAGACCGCTGCGATGAGGTTCGTCTTCCGTGACCTTGAGGAGGAGACTGATGATGTCATTCCTGTATACGTGAACTGCTGGCAGAAGAACACGACTTTCAAGATTCTCATAGAGATCTGCGACCAGCTGGGCTACAAGCTCACGCATAACAAGAGGACAGAGGAGCTTTTTGAGGTCGTCAAGGGCATCGTGAACAAGAAGGCCGCTGTCTTTGCCTTTGATGAGGTCGACAAGGTAGAGGATTATGATTTCATCTATTCTATACTTGAGGAGATATTCAAGAAGTCTGTGTTCCTCATAACAAACCATAAGGACTGGCTTATGGAGCTCGACCAGAGGATAAAGTCGCGCCTCTTGCCTGAGGTGCTGGAGTTCAGGAAGTACAGTCTTGCGGAAGTCAAGGGAATCCTGAAGCAGCGCATAGGTTACGCGTTCGCTCCGGGCGTGTGGGATGATGATGCCATCGATGCTGTCGCAGCCAGGACGTTTGAGCTTGAGGACCTGCGTTCAGGCCTTTACCTCCTGAGGGAGTCAGGGCTTGCTGCAGAGGTCAAGTCATCTAGGAAGGTGACTGTTGAGCATGTCAAGGAGGCGGTCGCCAAGATGGATGAGTTCTCTGTGAAGTCAAAGTCTGAGCTTGACGATGATGTGCAGAATATCCTATACATCATCAAGGAGAATTCGGGCAAGAAGATAGGCGACCTGTTCAAGCTTTACCGGCAGGGTGGCGGTCAGTCTGTGTACAAGACTTTCCAGCGCAAGATAAGGAAGCTTGCTGACGGCAAGTTCATCTCTATCCAGAGCATAAAGGGCGGTGCTGACGGCACCACCTCGATAATAACCTACCAGAGCACAAAGAAGCTGACTGAGTTCT
>JAHJSS010000056.1 GCA_018830225.1 Nanobdellota archaeon | reverse complement strand
TTACGGGACTCGCTTCGACAGGCGAGTCTGCGGAACGCACAAAATGCTTTGCATTTTGGCGTGCCAAGATCGCTTCGCGATTTTGAGCATTGCAAATGGTGCAATCCACGCGAATGGTGCTACATCCTCGACTTTAAAGACGAGGTCTTGCACCATTTTCAATAAGCTGAAAACAAAGAAGGATAAGAAACGGAAATGCCAAGCGAGATAAACCTCAAGGTCGCGGAAGCCATCCAAGACGACGTGAACAAAGGCATAGTCAGGATAGACAGCAGCCTCATGCACCAGATAAATGTGCGCAGCGGAGACATCGTCGAGATAGAGGGCGAGAGGAAGACCGTCGGCATCGTCGACAGGGCATACCCCGGCGACATAGGCCTGAACATAATCAGGATGGACGGCATCCTGAGAAGGAACGCCAAGACAGGAATAGGAGAGATAGTCAAGGTCAGGAAGGCAGAGGTCAAGCCCGCAAAGAAGGTCGTCGTGGCTCCGGCAAGGAGGGGCATAATGATACGCGCGCCCCCAGAGCTGTTCCAGCAAGGGCTCCTAGGCAGGGCGGTCGTCAAGGGAGACATAGTATCCCTCGGCGGCACAAAGCGCAGGAGAAGCACGATGAGCGAGAGCCCCTTCGAAGACATATTCTCCATACTCGACGAGAGCATGATGGGATTCGGCCTCGGAGACATCAAGTTCGTAGTTGCAGACACCCTGCCAAAAGGCGCAGTCCTGATATCCAACACCACAGACGTGGTCTTCAACCCAGAGGCGGTCGAGCTCAAGGAAGAGGATAAAGCCCTTGAAGTCACGTACGAGGACATCGGCGGGCTCAGGGACGAGATAAAGAAAGTCAGGGAGATGGTAGAGCTGCCGCTCAAGCACCCTGAGATATTCGAGAGGCTCGGAGTCGAAGCGCCGAAAGGCGTCCTGCTGCACGGGCCGCCAGGCACAGGAAAGACACTCCTCGCGAAAGCGGTCGCGAACGAGACAAACTCAAACTTCTACCTCATAAACGGACCAGAGATCATGTCCAAATACTACGGCCAGAGCGAGGAGAACCTCAGGAAGAAGTTCGAAGAGGCGGAGAAGAGCGCACCAAGCATCATATTCATCGACGAGATAGACGCGATAGCCACAAAGAGGGAAGAGACCAAAGGAGAGGTCGAAAGGAGGGTGGTGGCGCAGCTACTCGCGCTCATGGACGGCCTCCAGTCAAGGGGAAGGGTCGTCGTCATAGCGGCATCGAACGTGCCGCACCTGCTGGACCCGGCGCTGAGAAGGCCTGGAAGGTTCGACAGGGAGATAGAGATAGGTGTCCCTGACAAGAAAGGAAGGCTCGACATACTCAAGATCCACACGAGGAACATGCCGCTGGCAGAGGATGTCCAGCTCAAAGACATAGCCAACATAACGCACGGCTTCGTCGGAGCAGACCTGTCCTCGCTCGCGAAAGAGGCAGCCATGATAGTGCTGAGGAAGGTCCTCCCGGACCTGCAGCTCGAGAAGGACGAGGCGATACCCAAAGAGACCCTCGAGAAGCTCAGGATAGCACAGAAAGACTTCTTCGACTCGCTGAAGGTCGTGAGGCCTAGCGCGATGAGGGAGGTCCTCGTAGAGGTGCCCAACGTCAAATGGGAGAACATCGGAGGGCTCGAAGACTTGAAACAGGAGCTCAGGGAGGCGGTGGAGTGGCCGCTCAACAACCCAGAGGTATTCACGCGGATGGGAGTCACGCCACCGAAAGGGATACTGCTATACGGCCCGCCAGGAACAGGCAAGACACTCCTCGCCAAGGCGGTCGCGAACGAATCAGAGGCCAACTTCATACTCATAAAAGGCCCGGAACTCCTCTCCAAGTGGGTAGGAGAGTCCGAGAAAGCCGTGAGGAAGGTCTTCGAGAAGGCGAGACAGACCTCACCGTCGATAGTGTTCTTCGACGAGATAGACTCGCTAGCGCCGAGAAGGGGAGTGAGCGGAGACAACAGGGTGACGGAACGGGTCGTCAACCAGCTGCTCACAGAGATAGACGGGCTCGAGGAGCTGCACAACGTCGTGGTCATAGGTGCGACAAACAGGCCTGACATACTCGACACGGCGCTCCTCAGGCCAGGAAGGTTCGACCGCATAATAATGGCGGGAGCGCCCGACGAGAAGACAAGAGAGAAGATATTCGAGATACACACCAAAAACATGCCTCTCACAAAGGACGTGAACATAAAGGAGCTGACGAAGAAGACAGAAGGATACTCAGGAGCGGACATAGCCAGCCTCTGCAGGGAAGCGGCGATAATCGCGCTGAGAAAAGACATGAAATCAGAGCACGTCAGCAAGAAGGACTTCGAAGAGGCCCTGGATAAGGTGAGGCCCTCGATAACCAAAGAGATAGAGGACTCGTACAAGACACTGAAGGAGATGTTCACTAAGGCAAGGGCAAAGGAGATGAAGGAAGCCAAGCCCAGCTACTTCATGTGAAGAAAGATGGACAAAAAAACAACCGCTACCATCACCATGCTCATTCTCATATCACTGATTCTCATGGGCTGCACAAGCCAGCAGCGCACGATAGTGAGCCAGAAAGGAACTGCCCAATCAACGCAGGCAGCGATAGACAAGACCCCTGAAGAGGTATTGGTGAGAGAGACAGCTGACGGAAAGCTCGTCGAAGTGTACGACGACTACGTGCGCATGGCGCCAGGGGAGATAAAGAAGAACTGGATGATAATCAGCAACGTGAAGGACTCACCCGAAGAGTTCACCATAATACCCTGCGGAGGGTGCGACTTCGAGGACAGGACAATAGGCATCCCTGCAGGAGAGTACAGGATAATCAAGTTCAAAGTGCGGGCGATGGAAGGGCAGAAAGAGATAAAGGTCAGGGACCACCTCAACAACGCCTACGGCTACGCCACGATAAGCGTCATAGTCGAATAAAAAAACAAAAAAAGGATGATCATCATGGAAGCAAAAGCAGGTGATAAGGTCAAGGTAGTGTGCGACAATGAAGAGCACAAAGGAATTCTCATAGACAGGAAAAAAGATGTCACAGTAGTCAAGCTCGAGAACGGATACAACATTGGCATAGAGAACAAGAGGATAAAGAAGATAGAGCTGCTTGAGAAAGGGAAGGACATCGAGATAAAGTACAGCAGGAAGGCAGAGACAAAGAAAGGCCTCCCGAAGATATCCATACTCCACACAGGAGGCACTATCGCTTCCAAGGTGGACTACAGGACAGGAGGGGTGTACAGTTCATTCAAGCCAGAGGACCTCCTCGGCATGTTCCCAGAGCTCGGGGATATAGCGAACTTCGACTCGAGGCTGATATCCAACATGTGGTCAGACGACCTCAGGTTCAGGCACATATCAGTCATCGCAGAGGCTGTCGCGGAAGAGGCGAAGAAAGGCGTCGAAGGCATCATCATAGGGATGGGAACAGACAATCTCGCAGTCGCCTCAGCAGGGCTGGCGTTCGCTCTCGAGGGATGCCCGATACCAGTCATCCTTGTCGGAGCCCAACGCAGCAGCGACAGGGGAAGCAGCGACGCGGCCATGAACATGGTCTGCGCAGCAGAGTTCATCGCCAGGACAGACTTCGCAGGCGTGGCAATCTGCATGCATGATTATACAAGCGACGACAGGTGCGCAATACTGCCCGCATGCAAGACAAAGAAGCTTCACAGCAGCAGGAGGGACGCGTTCAAGCCTGTGAACGACTCTCCGATAGCGTTCGTGGACTACAAGACCCGCAAGATACAGTTCAAGAGAGCAGAGCACGCGAAGAAAGGCGGCAAGATGCTCGCGAAGCCGAAGTTCGAGGAGAAGGTCGGGCTGCTGAAGGTCCACGTGAACATGTTCCCTGAGCAGTTCTCACTCTACAAAGGATGGAAAGGGCTCGTGATAGAAGGCACAGGCCTGGGCCACACGCCAGGGCAGGTGCCGAACGAATGGTGCGAGATACACAAGAAGATATACCCTGCGATAAAAGAAGTGACGGATTCAGGATGCGTAGTGGTGATGACCACAAACACCATATTCGGCAGGGTCCAGATGAATGTCTATGACAAAGGAAGGGACCTGCAGCAGCTCGGAGTGCTGAGCGGAGAGGACATGCTCGCAGAGACAGCGCTCATGAAGCTCGCGTGGCTGTTGGGGAACCATACTGCCGCAGAAGCAAAGAAGCTGGTCGGCCAGAACCTCAGGGGAGAGATAAACCAGAGGATAAGCGGGACAGAATTCCTGGAAGAATGACGAGATAATGATAACCATATCAGAGCTGATAAACAAGATAAAGTGGGACAAGAGGGAAGAGCCTGCTGACTATTCGCTGTTTTACCTCGACCGCGTGACCAGGAAGCTCATCGAGATAAGGTACAAGGACATAAAGCGAGTCGAGGAAGGTTTCATGGTGATCGAAAGGGAAGGGGTGGAGACAAGCATACCCATACACAGGATAAGGAAAGTAACTAAAAAAGGAAAGACAACATGGCAGAGAAGCTAGACTACAAGAAGATAGGGCTCAGGTGCGGCATCGAAATACACCAGATGCTCGACACGCACAAGCTGTTCTGCAGCTGCCCCTCCAGGCTAAGGGACGACAGGCCAGACATAACTGTCAGGAGGCATCTGAGGGCTGTCGCAGGAGAGACAGGAGAGATAGACGTCGCAGCAAAGCACGAGATGGAGAAGGGAAGCTATTTCGTATACGAAGCTTATTCTGACACGACCTGCCTCGTGGAGCTGGATGAGGAGCCGCCGCAACCCATGAACGAGGAGGCGCTGCGCACGGTGCTGCAGGTCTGCAAGATGCTCAACGCGCACATAGTCGACGAAGTGCAGGTCATGAGAAAGACCGTGGTCAACGGCTCCAACACAAGCGGATTCCAGAGGACATCGCTCGTGGCAGTGGAAGGATGGATGGATGTGGGCGGAAAGAGGATAGGAATCCCGACCATATCCATAGAGGAAGACGCGGCAAAAGACATAGACAAAGGCGTCGACAAGGACGGAAAGCAGTTCGTGGTCTTCAGGCTCGACAGGCTCGGCATCCCGCTCATAGAGATAGGGACAGACCCAGACATAAGCACTCCAGAGGAATGCAAGGCCGCCGCAGAGAAGATAGGCATGATACTAAGGTCCACAGGAAAGGTAGCGCGAGGGCTCGGCACGATAAGGCAGGACGTCAACATATCAGTGAAAGACGGGACAAGGATAGAGATAAAAGGCGCGCAAGACCTCAAGATGCTGCCCACGCTCGTCGAGTACGAGGCAAGGAGGCAGCTGGCGCTGCTCGATGTCATGAAAGAGCTGCACAACCGGGCTCCGCTGCCCGACAGGACAAGATCAAAAGATGTCACCAGCATATTCAAGAAGACTGAATGTGGATTCGTGAATAATGCGATAGCAGGAGGCGCGGCAGCGCTGGCATTCACGCTCCCAGGATTCTCAGGACTGCTCGGAAAAGAGACCCAGCCAGGCAAACGCCTCGGCACAGAGCTGTCCGACTACGCCAAGGCAAAGACAGGCATCGGCGGGATAATACATTCCGACGAGGACCTTGACAGGTACAGGTTCAGCAAAGAAGAGATAAAAGAGCTGAAGAGAACACTCGGCGTAGAGGAAGGCGACGCGTTCGTGATGCTGGTTGCCAAAGATGAGACTGCCAAAGCTGCAATGAGACATGCCATCGACAGGGCGAAGATGTGCCTGCACGGCGTCCCCAGCGAGGTGAGGAGAGCGAACCCTGACGGAACTACCACATACATGAGGCCGATGCCAGGCGCAGCAAGGATGTACCCTGAGACAGACATACCACCCATAAGGCCGGATGTCTCAGGCATAGAGATACCAGAGCTGCTGACAGAGAAGAAGGAAAGGTTCAAGGAGATAGGCCTGGCAGAGGACCTGGCAAGAGACATCTCCAGGTCAGGCAAGAACGAGGCATTCGAGAGGTTCGTGGAGAGGTTCCCCAATGTCAAGCCCGCGTTCATAGCAGAGACGATGATCTCGCTGCCCAAGAACCTCAAGAGGAAGCACGATGCCGACATCTCAGTGCTCAAGGACCTTGATTTCGAGAACATATTCGCGCTTCTAGATGCAGGCAAGCTGACAAAAGATGGCGTTGAAGAGATACTGCTCAAGATATGCAAAGGAGAAAAGGTAGACTACAAGAAGTACAGCCCGCTCAACGAGAAGGAGCTCGAGAAAGAGATAAAGGACATACTCAAGGAGAGCAAAGGCATAGAGTTCAACGCCCTAGTCGGAAAAGTCATGGGCACGCTCAAAGGAAGGGCAGAAGGAAAGAAGATCATAGAGATGCTGAACAAGCTGAAATAGGTGAACAACAATGCCAAAGGACCTGAAAGAGTACCAAAACCTGTGCAAGGCCACAGCAAAGAGGTTCGAGAGCCCGCACCACGAGATCATGACCTGGGGCCTGGGCATCGCAGGCGAAGCAGGCGACGTGGCCGGCTGCATAAAGAAGACATTCTCGCACGACAACGACCAGAGACACGGCATAAGGGAGAACATCGGCGACACCATGTGGTACGCGGCGATGATATGCAACTTCTTCGACTGGGACATGCAGGAGCTCCTCGACGAGAACATAGACAAGCTGAAGAAAAGGTTCCCTGAAGGGTTCACCGCGCAGGAAGCCGGAAGGAACGGGACAAGGACAGACTGGAACGAGAAGTCCCGCTAATATTTCTTAAGACAGAGCCACTTGCTGACCCACACCATAGACTCATCGCTGTAATAGAAGAAGTTGCTGAATGGCTTCCCGTCCTTTCCATATACCTCCAGGAAGTTCCTGTGCTCTTTCATCAGCGACCAGTATTGCTTCATATAGATGCTGAAGCGCTTCTTGTCATACCTCTTCACGACGTCCAGGAAGCAAAGGCCAAGATGCATCCAGATGCTGTCACGCTCGTAGTCCCCTGCGAAAAACTCGAGGAAGTGCATCCTGTGTATCTTCCCGGGGCGGGAGGTGTACTTCAGAGGAAAAGGACTGGTGAGACCCTCTTTCTCCATCGCCTCCATGCACATGCCGAATATGCTCTTAGAATCGACGACGCCGCACCAGAAAGGGAAAGTGTTGGCGTCTCCAGTTACCACCCGCTGGCGGGATAGGTCGTCATAGAAATACCTGCCGTTCCAGAAATGATGCAGTATCGACTTCTTCACATCATAGTCAGAGAAAGGGTTGTAAACCCTCAAGGCAGACAGGTCGTCGCTGAGCATCGCGAGCATGCAGTTTGAATAGCAGGAAGAGCTGCGCCTGGCATAATCCTTCATCGACGAGAAATGTTTCCCTGCCCTGACAAGGGATGACCTGTTGTCGAAGACCTCCCTGAAATAGTGATCTGTCTCGCCCCTCAGGAACGGGCCATATTCCTTGATCAGTCCCTTTGCTTTTGAGATGCGCAACGCATGGATGATGAAAGGGAGCGAATCCGCCCCGTAACAGGGAAAATCAAAACAGACACCTTTCGCAGAGATTGACGTCGTGATCCTGCCATGCTTCCTGAAACATGACAGCGCATAATCAAGGGTCTGGATGACCCTCTTCCTGTAGCCCAGCTTCACGAGAGACTCTGCGCACATGCCGAAGTCCCTGCAGTAGAACTCATTGAAGTGGCCTGATGAGACACGGAAGTAGCTCTTCTCCTTGTCCCAGCAGGAGCCGATGACCTGCTTCGCAATCTTGACATCGTCGCCAGAATACTTGTGGAAGCCATGCTTCCTGACGTAAAGAGAACGACTAAACATACGCAGAGCTTCTGAAATGTAAATCAATTTCATATCAATACCTCAAATCAAAAATCGTCTGGAAGGAAAGACATCTTGTCTTCTGTCTTAAATGCGACAAATTCATAAGATTCTACCAGCCCTGGAAACGTTGTAAGCAATTCCTCAATTATCTCCTCGAAATGCTGCAAATCCTTGACTTTCAGCTCTATCTCAAAATCAGCGCCGCCTATCGTCTTATTGACGGTTATCATGTACGGATTTCTCTTGCAATACTCATACAATCTAGTGTACTCATTCCACCTATTGAACTTGAGATAAGTCTTATAAAACCTGTAACCCAGCATCTTTTCATTGAACCACAGCTTGTAGCCGACGATAACTCCTTCTTTCTGAAGCCTTAAAATCCTCTTCTGGATCGTCGCCCGAGACAGTTTCAGCTCGTGCTCCAGCTCAAGATAATTGAACCGGGCGTTGTTCTTTATCGCATTCAGTATCCGCTTGTCAGTCTCGTCGATATCTGTCTCTTTCCTGGAAAGCATCGAGAACTGGATATCATTGTTCCTGTCATTTACCAAGAACTTCGAAGGGTACCAGGTCAAGTCGATGTAGTATATTATCAGATAGTCCTTGAACATATGGCCGTGACGGTTCAGCACCTTCTCCCAATAACGGTTGAAATCATGGCCATCCTTTACAGCCATCGCATAACAGACGCTCCAGGAACCTTCTGCATGGCCATACCACCAGACTTCAGGGTCCGCAATCATCTGTTTTATCATCGCCTTCCTCTGCTCATCAGTGATGCTCTTCAGACGCAGGTTTATCCTGAACGCCTTATATCCTAAGGCAGTCATGTCAATCATTGTGTTGTAGCCGAGGATGACTTTAGAATCGGTCAATTTCCTAATCCTATACTCAACAAATTGTTTTGACTTCCGTATCTTCTTAGCTATATCTATCAAAGAGACCCTGGCGTCCTTGTCCAGCTCGTAGAGTATCTTCCTGTCAATAAGGTCTATATTTACCATGCTTCATGCAGATGGTTATATTATTAATAAATCTTTTGATTAATGTACATAAAAAAGGCATATTTCTTCTAAATTGTAAAGAAATAAGAAAGAATATTTTATATATCGTTGCTACCTCTAAGTAATTAATAATGGTTATGAGGGTGAAATATCATGGAACAAGAGCTTTTAGAAAAAATAATCAAGAATGCGTGCGTTCATCTGAGGGAGGATCACCGCGAGAAAACCCTACCAGGAGCGCACGGAGAAGTAACATACAAGACGACGATACGCGTCGAGACAGATGCATCGAAAATAATGGGTTATAGTCCAGACTCGAGCGATACGTACCGCTCCGAGGTATGCACGCCAATCACTAGGAACGCGCGAATATTAGACAAAGAAGGACATATGATCAGGCAGGTTAAAGGAAGCAGGGAGACGCTGTTCAATTACAGAGACGGACCTTATGAACACAGAACGGAAGGAGAATCCGAGACTGTCGAGGAAGCGCTGCAAAAGACAAGCAAAAGAAAAGCGCGGTATGTCATCATCCAAGAAGCGACTGAACGCAGAAGATACTTCGACATGAGATACAACCACCATCCAGATACGCCGAGCGGAATATTGGAACGCTGGCATGAGGTGATAATACACCCATTAGAGAAGAAAAAGGTGTAAAAAAACGCGGCTGAGGCAGACGCTGAATCAAAGATGCTCAAAATCAAAGATTTTGGCACCCTACAAATCAAAGATTTGCAGGGTTCAGCGAGCCTCACCCGCTTCACTACGCTACGCGGCTGAGGGGAATTTCGCTCATAAAGAGTTTCGAACCCCCGACCTACTGCTTACCCTTGCACATAAAAGTGCTTAGGAGGCAGTCGCGCTATTTGCCTTACGGCAAATCCATCAAGGATTTGATGTATCCAGGCTGCGCTACAGCCGCATCTGAAACCTTGGAAATTACAAATATTTATAAGGCTTCTGGTGCGAAAAAAGCACATGTACACCCTAAAAGCCAGCCCAGAAGACTTCGTAGTGGAAGAGCAGATAAAGCTCGAGCTGGACGATTCAGGGCAGTATGCCTATTTCTGGCTGAGAAAAAGAGGGTATGCCACTGTCAAAGCACTGGAGAGCATAAGCGGGTTCCTCAAGTGCAGGCTGCGCGACATCGGCTTTGCAGGCAATAAGGACAAGCAGGCAATCACCAGGCAGGCAATCTCGATAAAAGACCCTTCGAACAGGGTCGGCAAAGACAGGTTCGAGAGGTTCAGCACAGACGACATCTCGCTTGAATACATTGGAAGAGGCAGAAAGCCCATAAGCCTCGGCGAGCTCGAGGGAAACAGGTTCGAGATTGTCCTCAGGGAGTGCGACAAAGAGCCTGAGCAGATCACGCAGTTCATCAACTATTTCGATGAGCAGAGATTCTCGCAGACAAACGTGGAAGTCGGGAGAGCAATAGTGAAAGGGGAATTCAGAAAAGCATGCGATGCGATTGACGCAGACAAGGTCAAGGAGCATATTTCGCAGAGCCCAACAGACTTTGTCGGAGCGATGAAGACCCTGCCCCTGAAGATAAGGATAATGCATGTCCATGCATACCAGAGCGGGCTCTGGAATTCAGCAGTAAGTGAATACTTACAATGTAAGTATGATGTCTTAAAAGTGCCTTATAGCCTTGGAGAGCTATGTTTTCCGAAAGTCCCTATGCCGCAGATGAAGGTCCCGATAGTGGGGTTCGGCACTGAACCGGACGCAGGAGAGCTTGCGGAAATAATCAGGAACATCATG
Source organism: Nanobdellota archaeon (assembly GCA_018830225.1). Classification (GTDB taxonomy): domain Archaea; phylum Nanobdellota; class Nanobdellia; order Woesearchaeales; family UBA11576; genus JABMQF01. Next base: position 20,621 of record JAHJSS010000056.1, on the reverse strand, counting down.
AAAAAGGAATCAATAACAGAAAGGGACTTCGTAATCAAATCAATGCCAGAGCTCAGCGCAGAGGGGGGGGTGCGCGACATGGCAGCAGAGGTCAAAGAGCTTAGCATAGAGAAGACTGGTGACAGAGAATACCTGCTTAGATTCTTTCTTCCTAAGGGCTGTTACGCGACAATGGCTGTAAAGAGGATGATGGCCTAACCGATAGTCTTCATCGTGCCCATCCTGCAGTCCACGAACTTGCCATCTTTCATTATGCGCTCAGTCTCGATGTTCACAAAGCCCTTTGCGTTCATGACAGCGTCGAACCAGGGATCAGGAAAACGCTCCTTTTTCTTGAACTCATCGATGGTCATCCAGGCGTTCTCTCCCTTGTGGGTCTTCTCCTTGAGCTTGCCTTCTAACTCACTGAGCTTCACATAGAACATGATGTGGTGATGCAGAAGCTTCCCATCTTCGTAGGTCTTGGCCTGGTTGATGCCGATGAGCTCGGATTTATTTGCTTTGAGTCCGCACTCTTCTTCTATATCCCTCCTGGCGCACTCCTCGACATTCCAGCCGAAGTTAATCTTCCCCGACATGAAACCCCAGTAACCATAGAAAGGCTCTTTCAGCCTGCGCTGCGCGAGGACCTTATCACCATCCCTGACGATGAGCACATGGGCGAACGTAGGGAACGCAGCTTTTGACCCTGTGTCGCCCTCGATGAAAGAAGAGAGCTTCCTGCCCTCATCAGACAGAGAGTAGCGGCAATCCGCCTTCTTTATCATCCCTGCAGACTCAAGCTTGGTAAGATGGTAAGAGAACTTATTAGAGTCCTTCTCATCACCCAAAAGCTCTGTAAAAGTGGCTGAAGGCTTATGTATCAGCTTCAGGATTATTCCCCTCTGCAACGGATGGTCTGGCTCCATGATCCTGGGGAGAAAACAGAAATATAAAAAATGTTGCTCAAAACTATTTGAGCTTTAAAAAGGATGATTGTATGGGCCTAATCCCCTATTATACCTATTATCTCCTCAACAACCTCAGGAGGATGAGGATTGTTCGCGTCAGCATGCCCAACGACACCCTTCTCCTCATAATAATCTATCAAAGGCGCGGTCTGCTTGGCAAATATCGCAAGCCTCTCCTTGACTGATTCAGGCTTGTCATCATCCCTTGTGTAGAGCTCACCGCCGCACTTGTCGCAGATGCCCTCTTTCTTAGGCGGAATGTTGGTCTTGTTGAAAATCGCACCGCACTTCCTGCACTGGATCCTGCCAGAGACGCGTTGCAGCACCACCTCTTCACTAACATCAAGGACGATGACATTAGTTATGTCAGTTATATTATCCAGGGCCTCTGCCTGGGCAATTGTGCGCGGAAACCCGTCGAGGATGAAACCTTTCTTGCAGTCAGGCTGTGAAAGCCTCTCTTTCACCAGCTTTATGGTGACCTCATCAGGGACAAGATTGCCCTCATCCATATATTTCTTGGCCTCCAGACCTACAGGCGTCTGCTTCTTCATCGCCTCCCTGAACATATCACCAGTCGATATATGCGGGATTTTGTACTTCTTGATCAGCGATGCTGAATAAGTCCCCTTGCCAGCGTTAGGCGCCCCCACCAATATTATGTTCTTCATCCCAGATACCCCACAACCTCTTTCTTCGGAATGTCCTTCTGCCAGGAATCCTTGAGCCTCTTCACGAAAGAGAGCACAGACCTCTTCAACTCAGGCCACTCCTTCATGAAATCATTGATGAACCTCGCATTCAGCTCATCAGAATCATCAAAATAGAGCTCTTTCGAGAGCCTGTTGAAATACATGAGCCGCTTATAGAGCAGTATTATCGTCTCGCGGTCAGAATCACTGAATACATTCGCCTCCCTGTAGCTCGCGAAGCCTGACTCAGGGTGCAGCATGTCGTCAAACAGATTCACAGCGGATTCTATCTTCTCCACGATCCTGCACCTTATATTGCGGAGCAGGAAAGACTCATCATCTATGGTGGATATCTCAAACTCCCTGTCCAGCACCTCGAAAGCAGGAAGCCTGTGCTTTGCCTTCAACCCGTCATAAAGCTCTTCCATAGCAGAACAGGATGATTCCGGGCTCATATTTAAACTTAATGCTAAATGTTCAGAAAGATTAAAATACGCCTCTATTCAAGTGATTGCGGAAAAGGGGTGGAGAGATGGTCAGTCATGGAAATGGATATAGATGCAATAATTCTCGCAGGGACCAAAGGCACCTCCAAGCTCAAGCTTGACGACACAGAGGACTACAAGCCGTTCATAGAGATATGTGGAAAGACCATAGTTGAATACGTAATAGATGCGGCGCTCGAATGCCCTGACCTGAGAAGGATATATGTGGTCACTGACCTCGCCAGGCTCAACCACACATTCATAGAAAGAGGCTTCCGAGACGACAGCAGGAGACTGAAAATAGTGCCTGATGAAGGGAGCATAATGGGCAACTTAAGGGAGACCATATCTTGCCACGTGCTGCCTGATCTGGGGTTCGAGACATTCCATCATGAAACAGATTCGACTGAAGCATACCTGAGAAGGAACCGCGGAGCCCAAGACCTGAGGACAGTGGTGCTCTACGGCGACAGCCCCTTCATGACAGGAGCGGACATCAGCAGGTTCATAGAGACATCAAACCCATACGCAGACTATGTGGTAGGATTCTCAAGAGAGGAAGAGCTGATGGAGATAGAGAAACAGGCAGGAGAGATACTCTGCGCACCTGAGCTGAAGACAGCTCTGTTCCCGTTCGGGGATACAGCTATAAGAGCAAACAACCTTGTGATGGGAAAGCCTTTACGTGTACCTGACGAAGTCTGGAACCTTGCGCAAGCAGTGTATGACAACAGGAACCTGCTCACCAAAAAAGGCAAGAAGAACAAGAGGAACTGGGGAAAGATATACGAGATATTCAAGGAATACACGCTGAGCCACGGGACCAAAAAACCGACAGTGCTCTGGGGGTTCTTCCTCGGAGCAGCGCTCTATAGGACATTCCAGAAGGCACTCAAGAGAGGCAAAGAATGGGCTGCGCAGAACATGAGCCAGGAAGAGTACGAGCTTGCAGCATACCACATCACGGGCAACAAGTGCTACGGAAGCATGAACATCTGCGATGTCGCGATGCCAACCTTTGACGTGGACAACGAAGAGATGCTGCGCAGGCTGCTGGCGCGCGACGCAGAGCTGTTCAGGAAGATGAGAGCGGTAAAGCGCGAATATCCTGAGAACCCTGAAAAGGAGCTTGACAAGCTCGTCGAAGAGCATCCAACGCTGTTCGACCGTCCAGAGCCTATCGATGATGCAGAATGGAAAGATATGGCCCAGAAAGCAGGCATAGAACGATAAGTTTTTATTCCGCAACACTATTTCTCAAATCATGGACAGAAAAGCTGAAGGCATGGGCGTGATCGGAGGCGGACTCTTCACACTAGGCGCATGCATGGCGATAATAGGATACTACTGGCAGCAGAAACCGCTGCTTTACGCAGGCATAGGCCTGGCAGTGCTGGGCGCAGTGGCGTACAAGCTGGTGAAGGTATGAAAAGTCAGACGATGGCATCTTTGAAATCAGTCACCCATACGAGCGGTCTGCTTGAAATAAGCGCAGATGAGCCTAAGGGTACGCTTGTCGGACTTCTGAAGGCAGCAAAAAAAGAGGAGAAAATCCTCCTCACTGACGCCCGTTCTGCATTGAAATATTCAAGACGCGCAATAAAACTAGCCAAGCCATACAAGACAGACATCTTCGGAGAATCATTCGGCATCAGAGGCGGATTCCGATACAGGAGGTTCAAAAGACTGATCAAAGAATCCCTGCAACTTGCCATCAGCGCAAAGATCCACCTTCCTGCCATCGAGATGGTCGCAAATGAAGTGAAGGCTTGGCTTTTGAGCCATAAGACTGACACAACCGCAGCCGAGCTCTTGCCAGCAGATGAAAAAGTCATCGCTGAAGTACGCAAAGCAAAAGAACTCCTGGAATCTGCTGTCAAAAACCTCATAGAGCTAGACAGCATGAAATGGGGCAGCGCATCATCTGCCTTCTATCTTTTTGGAATGTATTATGTGCCTGTGGAGCACGAAAGTGAGCATGAGATAGGGCTCAAGTTCCGCGCAGATTGGATAAAACAATTAAGAAAGTCAAATGATTCGCTCGAACATTTTGCGAATGCGGTTGAAAACATCTTCAGACTGCAAAGAGAGATAAACAAGAAATATAGGATATAAACAAGACTTCTTCAAGCAGGTTCTAATAAGATAAAAAGAAAAACAAGCCCCCGGCGAGACTTGCATTGAACTGCGTTCAATGAGCTTGAAACACAGTTTCAAGATTGCACTCGCGACCTTCTGATTGCTTCACAGCAATACGGGCCTAGACCACGCATAGACTGATACAAGTCAGATGCAATAGCTACTATGCTACGGGGGCATCTTGTGATGCGTTCCGAGCATTGCGAGGAATGCGTCCTCAGGTTGATAAGGGTGAAACCCTTATGCTGCAATGCTACGGGGGCATAAATAGCAGGTTATGGGAGTTTTGGTTGCTTTAAAAAGATTATGGTTATCAGACCCTTTCAAAACAGGTTTGCCTGCTTCTACAGCCGCTGAAGGTTAGTTGGCTTTTGGCGTCATCCTCTTGCCGCACCCATGACTGATGGCTTTACCGCCACCAAAAGCCAAGATTCTATTGATAAACTTGCTGTTGCGAGGGTCATGAAGAGCGTCTTATTCTATCTATGCTGTCCAGGGTTATCCATGCCGCCATGTTGCCATAGCCCGCCTTATCTATTTGGAATGGCGGTATCTTTTTCACGTCCTTGAGGAATATGAGCGTGCAGAGACGCTTATCCTTGACATGCTGCCAGTAAGACTGGCTGATGCATATACGCGGACCATACTTCACCACAATATCATCAAAAACTCCTTTGTCCAGCTCCGCAAAGAACAATGCATTGTCAACCTTTGCCTTGGCTGAAACAGGGCAGCCAGACTCCTTGAAATATACTGTGTCCCCTGCAGCGATGGACCTGAAAGGGGTCTTGGGAAACTTATACCATCGGGACTCAATCGTCTTCTCGCCTGAAAGTATTCTAGAGAGAAGATTCAGTCTCTTTGAAAGGATTGCCAGATGGTCCATCTTATTCAGGCCTGCTGAGGAGGACTATGTTCCTGCTGAGGCTCTTGTGGACATAGACGTTGAACTCATGCTCAACGACAAAATCGGTCTTGTTGAGCATCTTCTTGTGGTCAACGGTGCTCGGGAATATGAGCACAGCCTTGTAGCGCAGGATCTTCCAGAGCGTCTTTAGGAAATCAGAATACAGGTTATCAAGAGAATCAGTGACCTTGGACCCCTTGCCGTAAGGGAGGTCTGTCACGACATAGTCAACCAGGCCCGAAAGATGGGTGGCATCCCTCTTCTCCAGGCGGAAACGCTTTATCTTGTAGAAGTCAAGGTTCCTCTCGCACTTCAGGAGCATCTTGTCGCTGATATCATAGCCGGCAGTGTTGAAGCGCATAAGCCCTGCCTCGATGAGGATGCCCCCGCTGCCGCAAAAAGGGTCCACAAGGACCTTGCCGACAGGAATCCCTGTAAGGTTGACGCAGGCACGCGCGAGCTTAGGGTCTATCGTGGTCGGGTGCTGCTCAGGCCTGACGCTCGGCCTGCGCTTGTGGAACTCATGGTGGATCTCCTTCAGCACCTTGCCGACAAACACCTTCTCCTCTGTGACGATGATCTCTATCTTGGTGCGGGCATGCTCAAGGTCCACGCGGGGCTCCTTAACCTTCTCCCAGACGTACTTGGCGAACTCAGCCTCCTTCTCGTGCAGCTTCACATGACTAAGGTTGATTATGCGCATGGAGAAGTTCCTCTCGTAGACCTTCCTCCAGTCGAACCCCTCCATCTTCCTCTTCAGGTCCTTGTAGTCGCACTCGAAAAGGTACTGGTACACCTTGCGGGCCATGGCAAGCCTCTCGAACCTGAAATCAGCATCAAGGATAAGGACATTCTCGAACATCCAGTAGTCCTCTGTGCCTGCGAGCGCCAGCACTTCCTCCCTCGCGAGGTCAAAGTTCTCCCCTGATAGCAGGAATATGCATCTCATGCAGAAGCTGAAAGAGGCAGGTTTTAAATATCTTTGTCTCAAAAAAACGCGTATATTATGTTGATACATATTGTATACTCATTGTATACTAACATTTATTAATAAAAATTTTTATTAATGGTTCATAAAACGCCCCAAATACTTAAAAACAGTGAATACCACAGAAACATTTATAAATAGCATTTATATATCATTATGATATATGGATGATTTGCTTTTGCACATCAGGGTAAACAAGAAACTGAAGGATCAGATGCAAGTTCTGATAGACGCGGGTTACTTCAACAACCAGGCTGAAGTGGTAAGGGAAGGGATCCGCCATACAGTCATCCGCTACAAGGATGAGCTGCCGAACATAGGACTAGAGAGACAGAAGAAGCGCTAGACAGCAGTACAGCCACCGCTCTAGAAGGACTTGCCAGGACAAGATAGTCAAACTAAGAAAAAGATGAACCAAAAGGACATCAAGAAGATGAGGATCAGCAACAATGTGCTGTTCATGCTAGCGGTGCTGCTGATAGCCGTGAACTCATACACTTTCATGATCGCCTCGAAGGATGTCATCACCGGGAAGGCTGGAACTGTCGGTTCTACAAGAATATGCATAGGTCTCTTGCCAAACATAACAGAGCCAAGCCCCCAGTTCCCTACCATCATCAATGGGACATACAATACATCACTGCAGGGATTCGACGTCGAGTTTGTTGATTTCTACTATTACTATTTCGGGATAGGTGAACAATGGTTCGGCACAGACAATGACACTGACAGCAACTCATACTTCAACGCCACACTCAACACAACTGCAATCCCTGACGGCAACTGCAACTACAGAATAATCGCCAGATCAATAGGGATGTGCAACACCATCGTCGTAAAGGGCTCTGCGACATTTACAATCAACAATGCGGATGTAGAGCCCACCTGGGACAAATTCAAGAACAACCTCTCTACGAACTTCTCCAACTACACCTCATGGATACATATCCCTGGCGCAAAAATAGGTGTTCCGAATAACGGCATGATAGGTTTCGGGACCAGCAATTTCGACTCAGCAAACCTTGATGCAATGTTCAACATATCATACAACTTCATAACATTCGACACGTCGTCGCTCACGGACGCCTGTTTCTATGACATAATATATTTCATGACCTTCTTCAACATAACACAGTTCGCCGAGCCGGTCGTCCTGAAGAATGGCGGGCCCTGCGGTTACCAGTGCTACAACTTCAGCTACAATGCAGGAAACTACACATTCTACACAAGAGTAGGAGGCAAAGCAAACTTCACAATAGTAGAAGGAGGAAACCTAACGCTGGACTTCAATTTCCTCAACTTCACTTTCCTGGGTTTCGACCTGGAAGGGAACAAGACATTCGACAACTCGCCGACTATCAATGTCACTACATTCATGCACGGATCGATCCAGGACGTGCCGACAAGCGCCACCTGCTATATCAAGACAGACTATGACCCGCTGACGTTCACGATGATGGACATCACAGGAGGAATAAACCATTCACACACCCTTCCTGAACAGAACTGGTCTTACCTGCCCACCAACATGGGACACTACCCAGACATACAGCATCATGACTATTATTCAGGCACCCACATGGTCACTGTCAACTGCACTGCACAAGGACAGGAGGCAACCAAGAACAACACAATATTCATCACCTACACCCAGAGGGACAGAGTGTATTACGCTGACGACGACCAGGTCGACATGTACCTGCACCTGGAGGAGCCAGGACTCAACATCAGCGTAGACTTCTCACAGATAGACTCAAACTTCAACCCATCAAATGTCACCGTGGTAAACACCGGCCTTGACTACAACATAAGCTACAACATAAGCCAGACCAACACAAAACCTGACGCACAATACAACATAACCATAGAGGCGTCCAACTCTACAGGCCATGAGACCATGAACGGCTCCATATTCATGTACCTGCACAACACCTGGCTGCGCTCAGACATAGACGACGCATTCGACTGCTGGACATTCAGGCCAGGATACTATTTCGACGAGATCGGCTGCGACTGGGAATCGGACGTGAACAGGGTGGCAAAAGTGCTCATCGACCCGCTGTTCACAGAGATCAGCTGCTTCGACCTGATAGACAACGACGGAGACGGCACAACAGACATCAATGACACTGACTGCGCAGGGGTCTATTACACCATAAGAAGGTACCTGGGAATAGACTCCGCTTTCCTCGGCGACCCCTGCTTCAATAACGTATGCCGCGTCTGCCTGGGGACCGACAACAACGGAGACGGCAACTGCGACAATTCCATGGGAGTCAACGTCAGATATCTCAATTACGCACGGCCCGGAGCCCCGATGAAGGCCAAGTTCAACAGGGCAAACATCAACAACCTATCAGTAAGGGTGTCTCTGAACTTCCTTGACGAGTCATTCGGCATCTCGGACGCTACATCATCCATAGAGCAGCTCCCGAGAAAAGAGCTGGGCGGATGCACTGGAGGGACAAACTGCAAATCAGTCTCAGGAACAACTTTCGGACCAGGGCTTCCCGACAGGTTCACAGGGACACTGAACGAGAGGATAACCGCCGTGCTCTCAAGCGGCTCAACAACAGGAGCTTACCCGACTCTCGCAGCAGGAAGGAGCATAGGCGGCGATTCCGCATACCAGAACCTAATATTCTTTGAAGTTACGAGCGACGCAATAGTCAACGAGAGCGACAACGCCACATACTGCTTCGACGGGGAGGACAATGACCTCAACGACCTGTACGACTGCCTCGACCTCTCATGCAACCTGACCTACAACCCTGCGAACTCCAGCCAAAGATGCGAGTATGGCCATGAGCTGACATGCGACGACGGGTATGACAATGACTGGGACGGATACACGGACTGCCAGGACAACGACTGCTTCCAGAAGAACGGGACTACAGGGCCGTGCTACGCAGTCGAGAACTTCAACGCGACAAGCTGCGCAGACTCAATAAACAACGACTTTGACTGGGGGCGGAGGTGCAACTCAAGCGTCTCAGTATCCTACCAGACAAGGCAGACGAACGGGACATACTCAGGGACGATACGCCTGACAGACTGCCTCGACATAGACTGCAACGGACAGGTCGGGAACACCCTGCTAGGCGCAACCTGCCAGTACTGCAACGAGATCACCTGCAATGACAATTTCGACAACGACGCTGACAACTATTATGACTGCACCGGAAACGCGTACAGGAGCAGCTATGAACGCGACTGCGACAGGTGGCACGACTTCCTGCTGACCTGCCCAGGGATAGAGACCAACTGCTCAGACGAGCTGGACAATGACCTCGACTCGGACAGCATGAACGGAGAATATCTCTGGCTGGGACTGCCAGTCTATGGAGGATGGGACTGCCAAGACATAGACTGCATGTACCAGATCGGCGATGAGACGACCGGCGCCAAGTGCGAGTACAGGAACGAGACGCTCTGCAACGACGGCTTCGACAATGACAGAGACGGATACACCGACTGCGAGGACTCCACAAGCTGCAAAGGAATGAGCGGCGCCGACATCAACATGACCGGGCTCTGCAGGCCATGCGCAGAGATAGAGAACATATCAATAGACGCGTGCAGGGACAGCGATGACAATGACTACGACGGCCCGACAGACTGCGTAGACATAAACTGCTCAGGACTCCCTGGGCCAGGGATAGGGCTCTGCGGATTCACCGAAACCAACTGCACCGACGGGATAGACAATGACTATGACTGGCGCATAGACGAGAATGACACAGACTGCACAAGCATAGTGTACACCACCGATGAACTGGGCCCTGGCCAGTGCGATGACGGGATAAATAACGACAATGATGTCGGGGCGGACTGCAACGACCCTGACTGCATGTACACCCTCCGATGCCAGGTCGGCTCGTACAACGCAAGCTACTGCCAACTGATAAATGTAGGCGCAATAGACGTGTGCCCGTCCAAGTTCGTGGTCGCGGGAAAGAACTACACAGTCAAGTTCAGCAGGAACTCCCTCAATGTCGGATCGATCCTCCTCCTCCTAGGCAACTCACAGAACTCCCTCAAGAACATAACGCCTGTGCTGAACACCACCACTACATTCATGACAGGGACCACAACCAATTTCGTGCTGCTGCGCGGCTCTTACGGCCTGCTGGCTGAGAACAACCTGGGCTTCAACGGCAACCTCGATCTCAGCCTTATATCCACAACAAATGCCAGCCTGACACCAGGCTACTACAGCCTGTACATACTCACATCGGTGGAAGGGTTCATCTCCGACGTAGTATCTTCGGTCTACATCGCAGAGAACGAGCAGCCGCCGCTGGTCAATGACATAACCGCAGAGGCAGGCCACGTCTCGGTCGAACCAGGCAAGGTCAACGTCACTTTCATCGTGAACGCATCAGACCAGGGAATATACAACTCAGGCATAGCTTTCTGCCAGATGGAACTGCCAGGCGTGTTCCTCGTGAACTCAAGCACCTGCAGATACACCACAAACCTCTCCTCAGGGACGTACAACGTGACCGCGATAGCGTACGACGGCGCCCTCAACCCGAGCGACCCCTTCTCGAAGGACATACCGATCACTGTATGGACATTGCCCAGGCAGGACGGGAACTTCTACAACCCCTACCCGAGCGAGAACTACCCTGACAAGAACTTCTTCAACAATACAGAGCACCTCAACATAGGAGTCAACTTCATAGACGGCAGCGGTTTCGACGACAACGAGACCGGATGCGTGGTCAAAATCAGGAACAGCACGCACATAGTCTCCACACAGTACGTGAACCTGAGCGTAGTCTCAGATGAGGCGCACTGCACAGGGCAGGTCGACCTGTCGCCGCTGATGAACCTGACAAACAGGACCAACACCTCACAATTCCCCTCAGCAGTATACTATTTCGACGTCACAGTGCAGGACAACTCCTCAAGGAGCGGGACGAGCACGATGGAAGACTTCCACTTCTGCTACTACTATTATGACAACTCATCGAGCAAATACCGCTGCAGAGACGCGTGCGAAGAGATGCGCATAGCCAATAACCCGCCAGTACTCCTCTCAGACATACCCAACCAGACCTGGCCAAGAGGGACAAGACTGTCAGTCATAGACCTTGACGATTACTTCATCGACCCTGACAACGACCCCCTCACATACACGTGGACCATAAGCAACCCAAGGATAAACGTGTCCATAGACAGGACAAACCTTGTCACGTTCGCTCCTGACCAGACTTTCTATGGCTTCGCATACATAACATTCTACGCCCATGATTATTTCACGTCCACACCATCTAATCAGGTCACATTGGAAATACTGTTCACACCGCTGCCCCAGATGCCGCAGATACCTGCCGGAGGAGGCGGAGGAGGCGGCACAAACATGACCTTCCAGATACCGATCTGCGAGGAAGACTGGATATGCACTGACTGGGGGCCCTGCCTTTCTTCAGGATACCAGTTCAGGACCTGTAGGGACAAGACTGAATGCGGAAGCACAAACAAGATGCCCAACACAACAAGGGCGTGCCTATACATCCCGACCTGCAAAGACAAGATAAGAAACCAGGGGGAGACCGGCATCGACTGTGGAGGGCCATGCCCGCCGTGCCCAAGCTGCACCGACAGCATACTGAACCAGCAGGAAGAGAAGGTCTCGCAGATAATGTCCGCAGACACAAAAGACAGGTCTGACTGCGGAGGGCCCTTCTGCCCTGTCTGCCCGACCTGCGAAGACAACACAAGGAACCAGGGGGAAGAAGGGATAGACTGCGGAGGGCCCTGCAGGCCCTGCGCCACGTGTGATGACGGCATCAGGAACCAGGGAGAGGTTAACGTCGACTGCGGAGGGCCGTGCCCTTCATGCAAAGTCCACATAGAAGCAAAGGCTTTCAACTGGAACCTGATACTTCTCATAGTGTCGTCGCTGTTGCTGCTCCTGCTGCTCCTGCTGGCACTCCTTTTCGGGGTGTTCAAGAAAAAGTTCATAAGACTCAAAGCCAAATTGCTGAACTACTATATGAGGTTGGTAAGAATGTTTGAAAAGAAAAAACTGGTGGAAAGAGAGCTCCCAATCCTGCAGTGGGCAAATGTCCATCTGGCAAGCATTGAGGAGGATATACCTTCAAAGGATGCAGAACACCTGGTCAATGAGATCGACAAGCTGGTGAGGATACTGTTCAAACGCGTATTCCTCATAAGATACGCATTCACGAACGACGAGCTTGTCAAAGAGCTTGACAAGCACAAGGTGCCGGCAGTGCTGAAGAAGGCTGTCGAGATACTTTTCGAGGAGCTGTCCCAGATAAAATACGGGGGAGAATCCGTCGAGAAGGATGATATCAAGACGCTCATAGGCCAGGTCAAGGTCATCACCGAGAGGCTAGTCAATGAGATCGAGACAAAAAAGAAGACCAAGATCAGCATATCGGAAAGAGACATAGACAAGATAAGCGAGACCCTGTCAGGGGCGGACAAGCTAGGGATAAGCGAGACCATGAAGAAGATGAAAAAATAACACGCTTGAGGCGCGCGCGGCGAACATGATAAACAAAGAAGACATAAGCAAGGCAAAAGGCAACCGTAACGCAGCCATAATGTTCCTGCTGTTCGCCGTAGCGATAGCGATGATAGCGATACTTATCCTGAACAAAGCACAGATAACCGGCCTACACTCGCTGGAGACATTCGAGTCTGACGTTCTCGTGACAGGCTCAAGCCCTGACCAGAGCCTGAGCTTCGAGACAATCCCCAACTTTGTTGCAAGGACAGGGCAGGAAGTGAGGCTTCAGGTACAGTCCAACAAAAAGGATGTATTATTCAGCGATGACACCATCCTGTTCGAGATATCGCAGGAAGGAACAATAGAATTCACACCGTCCGAAGAACAAGTAGGGAAGCACAATGTATGGATAATAATAAAGGATGATCAAGGCCATTACTATTACCAGAACGTCGTCATATTGGTAGAGGGCTGAAATGAGCGGAAAAAGCATGAACAGAAGAAGGACAGCATTCCTGATGCTCATAGCCCTGCTTGCATCAGCCATATTCGTCCTAGCAGCAGGCACAAAACCCTACTTCACACCAACACCCCCATCGTCAATAACCTGCTACCAGAACTCGACATGCTTCTATGACTTCAATGCAACAGACGATGAAGGAGACCCATACAACTTCTCGATAGACACCCCGCCATACATGGCAGGCAAGATAAATCCTGTGACCGGAATAGTGAACTTCACACCTACAAATGATGAAGTCGGTACATATGCCAACTCATGGGTAATAGTCAAGGAAACTGATACAGGAAACGGCTCGATAGCGGTAATAACCTGGTACGTAATCAACATAAACGACCCGCCGAACATAACCTCACACTATCCTGAGAACCTGACGAACCTGACAGTTAAGGAAGGCGCATGGATGGCGATGAATGTGACTGCAGAGGATATAGACATAAAGTGGGGGGATTATCTCACGTACAGCTGGCGCGTCGATGGAGCCATCAACCTGACCCTCCTCAACTTCACCAACAACATCGCAAATTACACCCCCGACTATTTTTCGGCGGGAATCCACAATATAACCGTCAATGTCAGCGACAACACAAGCACCTGGGTCTACATAAACTGGACAATCAATGTCACGAACGAGAACAGGGCGCCAATCAACAACGACACCATACCAAACGTGACAATGTTGGAGGACACAGGCAACTACAGCGTATTCAACCTCCGCCATTATTTCTATGACCTTGATATTGATGACTACCCCCTGCATTACAACTCGACATTCATAGTCGGCGGGAACATAACAATACTGATAAACGAGACAGAGCCGAACAACGTGAGCCTCATCCCGGATCCAGACTTCTTCGGCATAAATGTCATACAGTTCACCTGCTTCGACGGCTACAACACCACCTACAGCAACAATGTGACGATAAACGTGACAGGAGTAAACGACCCGCCCATCGTGAATCAAGTCGCCAACCAGACCGCGTATGCCGACACCCTCTACCAGCTGCAGATACAGGCTTACGACCCTGATTACGAATCCCTAACATATTATGACAACGCCACCATCTTCGACATAAACCCTTCGACAGGCTTCATCAGCGACATATTCCTCACATCGGAGATAGGGAACTACTCCATAGAGATCAACGTCAGCGACGGGACCACCAACACATCCATGGTCTTCAACCTCAGCGTGATCAACAACACCGCACCAGTCCTGGGCGGAAAGCCCCTGCCTGACATCATCACTACAGAAGGAAACCTGACATATCTGGAATTCAATGCGACAGATGTCGACCTGAGCGACCTGCTAAACTTCAGCTCGAACTCAACACCATCAAACCCGAAGTTCAACATAACCACCACCAACAGCTCCCCTCTCGGGGCCAGAGCCTACATCAGCTTCACACCCGGCCAGTCTGACGTCACGGGAGGGCCCTGGACCGTCACGGTGAGAGTTAACGACAGCAAAGGGGCTATAGACCAGGACACGTTCACAATAACCGTCATCGACATAGAGCACTATCCACAGCTCCAGCCATACCCAATACCCAACCAGAGGATGAAAATCAACCTGACCTTCACGATGAACATCGCAGCAACTGACGAGGACGGAAATCTCGACCTGTTCGGAGACAACACAACATTGTTCAACATAATCACTGCGCCAGGCGGTGCAGCATACAACAAGACAGGGACCATAAACTTCACCCCTAGCGACTCTGACTTCGGAGAGCACTGGGTCAACATCACGATAAACGACTCGTCCGGGAGGTATAACTGGAGCCTGGTCCTGTTCAACGTGACATACAACACCCCTCCCGAAATCCAGCCAATACCAGACCAGAATGCCATCGAAGACCAGCTATTCACCTATCAGGTCAATGCCTCAGACCCTGACCCGCAGGACGTGCTGATATATTATGACAACACGACAATGTTCAATATCGACAGCAGCGGGCTGATAAGTTTCACACCTAATGCCAACCAGACAGGAGAACACATAATAAACATCACAGTGAGCGACGGCGAATCCAATGTTTCAACACTGATGAACCTGACCATAGGGGAGTACAACGACTATCCATACTGGACACCCCCCCTCGAACAATATTACACAAACTCATCCAGATACCTGAACACCACCATATGGAACGCGACATGGCTGCTGAACTATTCCACCAACATGACCGTCTGGAACCGCTCAATCTACGAGAAGAACCTCACGCTGATATACCTGAACGCGTATGACGAAGAGTCAGCGACACTATCCTTCTCAGTCTCTTACGTTAACTTCACGAACGCCTCCAATAACGCTGCGACAAGCGGGATCCAGCTCATCAACTTCACAAGCTATGACGGCAACACCGCACTGGCAAACCTGACACCCAACAATTCCCAGGTAGGGGTCTATTATGTCAATTTCACCATCGACGACACCACTGGAAGAGTCAACACGACAACTATACGGCTGGAAGTCTTCAACGTCAATGACGCGCCGATAATAACGAATTACTCGCCGAACCTGACCTATTACCAGAACATGACAGAGAACTCCTCGATGATGTTCAATGTCACCGCAATAGACATAGACTACGGCGACTCCCTCAGATACCAATGGACACTCGATGGAATGAACATTACAGGAGCAAACAAGTCATACTACAACTACACGACAGACTTCTTCTCAGCAGGTTGGCGCAACGTAACCGTTTTCGTGCTCGACAGGACAAACACCTCAACGATGCTCAACTGGACAGTCAATGTCTCAAACATCAACAGGCTCGGCTGGTTCGGACAGATAAGGCAGTACAACTACACGCATTTCAATGCAGGACTGACAAAGACCAACCTGACGATCCTGCCAGGAGAGGAGGGAGTGATACTGTACAAGAGCGGCTCCGCGTATTACCTCAGCGGATTGTTCGAGTCTTCAATACTTGACTCGTATGAAACAAACTATTACCACAAGTTCGCCACAATGAACTGGTCAGGGAACACGACACCGCCAGCAAACGTCAGCTTCAACATGTATTTCCAGACCAGGACAGCAGACGGCCTGACGCCGACGACCTGCCCAGCTACAATCACGACTAACTACAGCTCCGCGTACAACATCTCCGGCTCCAACATAACTTCAGAAAATCTTCGGTGCGTGCAATACAAGTTCGTGATGGCGACGAACAACACCAACTACACGCCCTCAATAAACAGGGTGACAATAGGTTACGCCATCGCCGACAGGAGCCAGGAGCAGAACACCAACCAGAGCTGGATAGACCTCGACACGTACTTCTTCGACCCAGATACTGATGACAACATAATATTCAACGCCAGCAGCCCGAACAGCACAGCAGTGAACGAAGTCAACATATCAATAGACAACTCGACCCACAAAGTGTATGTTGTGACCAATAATGTATTCACTGGTTCTGTAGAGCTTGTCTTCCACATGTTCGACGGCTACAACCAGACAGACAGCAACATAATAACATTGAATGTGACCAAAGCTGAGTCGATACCGCAGGTCATAATCGTCCCTGTCGGCGGAGGAGGGACAGTATCACAGCCAGTGCCGTACGAAGTGCCGAAATACGTCACAACACCTGTGTCCTTCAGGCTCATAGCGCCCCAGATGGTGACCACATACGCCAACAACACGATGGAAGTCCCGATAAACCTCTTCAACAGCAACTTCACGATGGAGAACATACGCCTGAAAGCGACATCGCCTAACGAGAACGTGAACATAAGGCTCTCAAAAGAGTTCATCCCTGTGATGCAGCCGAACCAGAAGGAATTCCTGACACTATTTGTCGACTCATTCAAGACATACGGCACATACGAGATACTCATCGAGGCGACAGCCGACGCGATATCAGTCGCAGAGGACGGCACAGAGAAGAAATCAGAGTTCAAGGAGAAGGTGAAGGTATTCGTCAACTCGCTGCTCAAGGCAGAAGGAAACGAGACTCAGGTCAACACCAAGCTCGCCTTCGCAGAAGACCTGCTGAGCACCAACCCAGAATGCCTCGAGCTCAACGAGTTCCTCAAGAAGACACGACAGATGATAGCGGAGAAGAACGAGAAAGAGGCTAACAAGATGCTTGACCAGGTCATCGAGAGCTGCAAATACCTCATAGCTCCGAAAGAGGCGGCTCCAGTGTCCGAAGAACCTGCCAAGGTATATGGCATGCCCACCGAATCGGTATTCATACTCGGCACAGTTGCGCTGATCACGCTCATAGTCGCAATCGCGCTGATCATCGGGTGGTCGCACATAAAGTCCAGAAGGAAAGAGCTGACGAAGAAGAATGAGTGAAACAGAATGAGTTAAGACACATGTCAAACATATACCATTTAAGAGTGCTAATATAAGTTTTTAAATCAAAAAGAGGTGATTTCACAACATGGCGCTTTTCAGCAGCAGTAAACCCGATACGGGAGATATGGGAATATCAAAAGAAGAGATAAAGGCCCTGGAAGGAAAGATCAAGGAATACCACAAGCTGATCCAGGACGCCAAAGATGAGATAGGCAAGATAGTCATAGGGCAGGAAACGGTGATCGACAGCGTATTCAGGGCCATATTCGCCAACGGCCACCTACTCTTTGAGGGAGTACCGGGGATAGCGAAGACGCTCATTGTAAGGACCGTGTCGCAGACGATGGGCTGCTCATTCGCGAGGATCCAGTTCACGCCGGACCTGCTGCCTTCAGACATAACAGGACTCACATCATACCAGAAGGAGAAAGGATTCTACATCATAAAGGGCCCTGTGTTCGCGAACTTCATCCTCGCAGACGAGATAAACAGGGCGCCGCCAAAGGTCCAGTCAGCGCTCCTCGAATGCATGCAGGAGAAACAGGTCACCATCGGGCACGAGACCCTGCAGCTGCCGCTGCCTTTCTTCGTGATGGCGACGCAGAACCCGCTCGAGCAGGTAGGAACATATCCACTGCCTGAGGCGCAGGTGGACCGATTCCTGTTCAAGCTGATGGTAGGCTACCCTACCAAAGAAGATGAGATAGAGATACTCAACAAGAACATGACCATCCACAAGTTCGAGCATTTCGACGTCAAGCCCGTGTTCTCCCCGGACGTAATCGTTGACATGCAGGAGACCACAAAGACTGTGTACCTCTCCCCGAAGATAGAGAAATATCTCGTGACCATCATAGACGCCACAAGATACCCTGACAGGTACAAGCTGAAGCAGGCACACTACATCGAGTGGGGAGCGTCACCAAGAGGATCCATAGGCCTTTTCATAGCCGCAAAGGCAAACGCAATACTCCATGGCAGGACATTCGTCATCCCTGAAGACGTGAAAGAAGTAGCTTATGACGTGCTCAGGCACAGGCTGCTCCTCTCATACGAAGCGCAGGCAGAAAACATAAAGACAGAGCAGATAATCACTGAAGTTCTCCAGAAGATCCCGGTACCATAAAACCTCGCGGTCCAAAATGAAGGAATTCAAAGTCGACGTTAATCCTCTCATCAAGAAACTCGAGATAGTCTCAAAGAAAGGCATCTCCGGCTTCCTGAGCGGGGAGTTCCGCTCAGTCCTGAAAGGAAGAGGACTGGAGTTCCACGGCTACAGGAACTACAACCCCGCAGAGGACGACGCGAAGAACATCGACTGGAAAGCCTCGATGAGGTCAAGGTATCTCGTGGTGAAGGAGCTCGTAGAGGAGAGGAACAACAACATAATGTTCCTGATAGACGTTAGCAGCAGCATGTCCTTCGGCTCCACAGACCGCCTGAAGAATGAATATGTAATAGAGATGTTCGCATCCATGGCGCACTCCCTGCTCAGCGGGGGCGATTCCGTCGGCCTTACGCTGTTCTCGGACAGGATAGTCACGTCGATACAGCCAAACATAGGCAACAAACAGTTCTACATGATGCTCAAGACACTCACGAACCCGGCGATGTATGAGGGGCAGATGGATTTCGAGAAGGCGCTCCACGACTTCAACGCCATGATGACAAGACCCTCGATAATAATATTGATATCAGACTTCATAGGGCTCAAGGGAGACTGGTACGAGAAGTTCAAGCTCATGTCAGTCAAGCATGAGGTGATTGTCTTCGTCGTGAAGGACCCGCGGGACGTTGCCATGCCCGCAGAAGTCGGCCAGGTCTTCGTGCAGGACCCGTTCACAGGCGACAGCCTGCTCATCGACACGAAGCTGGTGAAGGAGCCGTATGAACGGCTGGCCCATGAGCAGGACCAACATATCATGAATCTCCTCAAACAACTGCAGGTCGAATACATGTTCATCATGACCAACCAGCCGTTCAGCAAGATAATATTCATGTTCTTCAAGCAGAGGGCGTTGAGGTGGGCAAGTGGCTGACATAACATTCCTCAACATCCACTTCCTGTGGTTCCTGTTCGCAGTCCCTATAATGATAGCACTGCACTTCTTCCTCATGAAGTACACGAGGAGGAGAGCTGTGCTGTTCGCCAATTTCGAAGCCTTGAAGAGGGTCACAGGAGCGGTGGTGCTCTCAAAGAACATAACCCTCCTTGTCGTGAGGATATTAATCATACTCTTCCTGACATTATCCGCAGCAGGCATGACTGTCTGGACCAAAGGGCCTGGCTCTGACTTCAACTACGTCGTCGCTGTCGACGCCTCGAGCAGCATGCTGGCGAACGACTTCACACCTAACCGGCTCGAGGTCGCGAAAGCGAACGCAAAAGACTTCGTCAATTCCCTGAACGCGGAGGTGAGGATAGGGGTGGTGTCATTCTCAGGCGTATCAAAGGTAGAGACCTCCCTCAGCAATGACAAGGGAAAAGTCGATGAAGCAATCGACAATCTCAAGATAAGCAGCACCGGAGGGACTGACATAGCTGCCGCGATAATGAACTCAGTCAACATCCTACTCACGGAATACGACAAGTCCATGTCGATAGTACTGCTCACAGACGGACAGCACACCTCGGGAGGCCCCATCGAGGAGGGGATAAACTACGCAGCGAAGAACCATGTCATCGTGCACACGATAGGCATAGCGACAGAGAAAGGAGGGTCATTCGAGCTCACCCAGCTGCTCTCCACGATCGATGAGGCGACGCTTAGGAGGATATCGGACAACACAGGCGGAAGGTTCTACAAGGTGGGAGACAAGGCTCAGATGGCAGCGGCATTCCAGGAGATAGTCACGCTATCAGAGCAGAACATCCCCTACTCACTCCGGCTGATATTCCTGGTCGTCGGAGTCCTGCTGCTGTTCGCGGAGTGGATACTGCTGAACACGAGGTTCAGGACGCTGCCGTGAATCAATGCTTGGGTGTTATTGGGCTATGTCCCGAATCCCTTTTTGATGGTTAAAATTATAACCCGGAACAGCTGTTAGGCTGTTCTGGGGGTGGGGAGTGTTCCCCCACCATGGAGAAAGAGGTTAAGCTGGTTAAAAAGGTTAAGCGTTTGTTAAGGC
>JAHJSS010000055.1 GCA_018830225.1 Nanobdellota archaeon | reverse complement strand
TTCCGATGTATTACACAGAAGGCGTGCTGACAGGCGTCACCGGCTTCGACGTTGCTGGCATAGCTTATGCTGAAAGGCAGTAAAAATAGAGGATGCGGTGGCCGAGCAAGGAGAAGCTTGAAAGTCGGGATTCTGTCGATGAAGTCGGCAGAATCTCGCAGTTTCAAGTTTGATAATGCCGATGAGCTTGTAAGTCGGCATTATCTTTACATTTTGGCCACTGCTGTTTAGAATTCAGATAAAAATAGAGGATGCGGTGGCCGAGCAAGGAGAAGCATTTTGGCCACTGCATCCAGGTGTTGAGAGATGTCTTCTCATAAATGAGACTTTATATCCTGGGAACCTTCTTTAATATTTATGTGTTTCCTATATAAATTTTATAAAAATCAGTTGAACCTCTTGAAACCGCGCAGGAACGCCACCTCATGGGCTTTCATGCCTCGGTCCATCGCATCTTCGTCATCCAGATCCTCTGAGTAGACATCGAAATCAGGCTCCTCCAGCATATCCTCTTCCATCCTTATTAGGGCCTCAGGCCTTGTTCTTGAAGATTTCATGCACCTACCCCCGATTAAGACCTTTTTTAGATGAACCAACCCGGAAATTTACAGCATAGATAAGGCGTAAGTTTTATATATAACTTTCTTTTATATTTTATAAAGTTTATAAACATACCTTATTTGCTGTAGAAAAAGGGTGTGGTTATATAATTTGTAAAGGCCTGCAAGTCATCCGCGGGTCCGGTCGGGGGTAATTGAAATCAAGCGCAAAGTCATACAGATAGCGGGTTCGACGTGCCTTGTCTCTCTTCCCAGGGAATGGATCAAGAAGCACAAGGTGAATAAAGGGGACGAGGTCGAGCTGACGGTCGAGAACGAGAACGTGGTCGTCAAGGCCAACACAGAGGAGAATCCCGAGATCATAAAGGTCGACGTCACCGACATCAACATGTTCGTGTTCAGGTTCCTCGGCGCCATATACAAGTCTGGCTACGATGAGGTCGAGCTCAAGATAAGCGACAACACATCCCTCAAGGACCTCTCCAAGCAGATAAATGCGATGCTCCCTGGCTATGAGGTCGTGGACCAGCACGGCGACATCTGCGTGATAAAGAACATATCCAAGGGCCTCGACTCGGAGTTTGACACGATCCTCAGGAAGATCTTCCTGATAACCATGACTATAGCCAACAACACGCTGAACGCCATCAAGGCAAAGGACGCCGGCAAGCTTGACGACACGCTCATCCTTGAGGAGACCTCGAACAGGTTCTGCAACTTCTGCGAGAGGATGATCAACAAGAAAGGGTACAAGAACAGCAAGAAGAACACGTTCATCTACAACATAGTGTGGGAGCTCGAGAAGGTGTCTGACCAGTTCAAGTACATGAACAAGTACATCTCGAAGAAGAAGGGCGTGAAGGTCAACAAGGAGACGCTGGCGCTGTTCGAGAGGGTCAACCAGCTGCTGAAGATGTTCTACGAGCTGTTCTACAAGTTCGACGCGGTCAAGGTGCAGAAGATAGCTGAGGAGAGGAAGCTGATAATCAAGGAGTGCAACCTCCTCTTCGCGAGCAAGACCACTGACCCGAAGATAATACACCATCTGAGCAATGTCACGCAGATGGTCTTCAACATGATGGGCTCTTATCTCGGCACGGCGTTCTGAGCCGTCCGGGTGGTTTCAGGGTTACAGTTTCTTCCCCTTGTTTATGTCATTGATCCTACTCTGGAGAGACCTTACGAACTTGATCACTGTCCTTCTTTGCTGGCCGCACTCCTCGTCCTGTCTCATCATCGCGGTGTAGAAGTTGTGGGCTCCCCTGATAGCGCCCTGGAGCGTGCCTACCATCTCGTGCAGGAGCAACTTCCTCTTGGCTGCGTAGGATGAGTCCAGCCGGCTCAGTACGAAGCTGCAGATGGTGCCTGCCACGAGGAGCGACCTGTGGTAGAGCGCCGCGTAATAGTCGAACGCGAAATCGCGCATGATCTCCGCGTATTCAGGACTTTCTTGCATAGGGATCTTAAACTCTCTCTTCTGCTTGAGGTTCTTGGCCAGGGTCTCGAGGTCATTCACGTAGCCAGATGATATCTGTATCTCGCCTTCCCTCATCGCCCGCCTTATCTCGCTGAACGCGTTGGCGATGTTCCTGAAGTCCAATGAGCTGGCGTAATTCATGAATGCCTTGATGTTCTCAGGGTTCTCGCTCGGGTAGCTCCCGATGTCCTCCTGTATCTCGTCCAGCATGAACCTGTTCCTGTCTGTCTCGAAGAGCCTGGCTATGCTGTTGAACTCGGCCACAGCGTCAGAGTACTCTGTGACGAACATCTTTACCATCTCGTGCTCGAATGGGTCGTTCCTTGTGGTCTTCTGGCTTACGAACCCGCCGTAGCACAGGAGCGTCGCCAGGTCTATGGCTAGCGGCAGCCTTTTCACGCTCGCGAAGTCGTGCACGCACATCCTGAATCCCCTGCCCCTACGCAAGAGGACTGAGTTCGCGTACCATGAGTCTTTATAGAACACGTTCTCGAGCCTTGACAGGTGCGTATGGACTGGCATCGATGCGTTGGTGATCAGGTTCCTGTCCTCCACCGAGATGCTGGGCACCCCTGCTTTCGAGAACATCCTGTTGAACGGGTTGAGTATCCTGTCCTCCAGCCGCGGCAGGTAGTAGTTGACGAGAGGGTTTGTCACGTCTTCTGCGAGGCCTGTTGGGCCGCTGGCTAGGACGTACGCGCACTGCTTGACCATGTTGGCCATTATCCTCGACTTGAGCGCCCTCTGCCTCTCGATCTCATCGGTCTGCTCAGGGTCGCTCCTGTTGAGGGTCTTGAGCAGGCGTTCTATCTTGCTCAGCTCGTCGGAGGCTCCTGCACCCTTCACGTATTCCCTGTACATGACCCATCCGCTGCCGTCATGGGACTTCACCACGCCGAGAGTGTCAGGTATCTGCATCAGGTTGCATGCGCCTTTCATGCGCCTGGATATGCGCCTGTAGAAGCGGTATATGGCGACCTCGTTCCTGACTGAGTTCTCGTCGGAATCCTCTCTCCTGTACCATTCAGTGTCGCCTATATTGACGATGGCCACCTTTCCTCTTGTGGGCCTTATGGGTTTCTTGAGCTTGAAGTGGGTGACATTGCTCTCAACCCGCTCGAGTATCTCGACGGTGTATGATGTGGGGTTTCCTAGGCCTATATCGTACTGCCTGTTGGACTCCTCAACCATCACCCTGCTGAGCACATCCAGCATCTGCGCCTTGAGGAAGCGTATCGGCGCCTCATCCTTCTCGTCTTCAACTCTCCTGCGGGCATCGCTTATCGCTTCAAGCGCCTTTTTCACGTCGCCACGGTCATAGAATGATGCTATCGCGATCTTGCACAATATCGCTCTCTCGAGTTCTGCACTCTTGTCAGGAGTCATGCCGAGAATCGCCTCAAGGTCATCCACTCCTGCAAAGTCCTCTATGCCTATAGCCCCTCTGATGACAGAATCGAACTGCTCCTCTACGCTCCTGACAAGGCTTGTCCTTTGAGGGGTGTGGTCCTTGAGCAGGCCTTTGAACTCGCGGAGTATCTGGGGACCTTCATCTATCATCTCCTCGACTATCAGGCGGGTGTCGCAGTATTCGCTGTCCCCATTGGTACGTCTGCCGTTCGGCCCTTCATTGACACCGTTGTTCCTGTCGCCGTTGGCCTTGTCACCTTCAGGACGGTCTTTCTCTTCACTTACAGTCTCCTTCTCGCTGTAGGAGACAAGAAGGCTGTAGACCATCCTCCGGATGTCAGAATCATATTCCTGTGACTTATCCGGTTTGACTATGTAGTAGAGCGCCCCTTCTCTCGACGTAGCATCCACTGCCCTGCTCGCGAGCCTTGGCAGGTTCTCCTCCCTGCTGACCAGTGCATATTGCGCATCAGGGAGATACTTCCTGACGCGTTCTATCAATGGTATCTTTTTCACGACCTCTGCTGCAGGCAAGGGTGTGCCAGGATTGTCAGGATTAAGTCCAAGATTCAGCTGGTCTTGTGAGACAATGTCACGCGTCGGAGGCTTTTCATCATCAATGAGGAATATGTCATAGCTTTGGCCTGCTATCTGGTCTATCTCATCCTCTCCGATTATGGTCACTTCCATGTCAGGGCGCTGTTCGAGAAGTGCTGCCTTGATGGAATTCATGAAGCTGATGTCTCCATCTACTATTAGAACTCTGTTTGGCAAATACATTGCTCCCCCAACACTATTAGTCTCCATTCTACATTCTGATGAACGTTATAGACTTGTTTCTGGACCTCTCCTTTGACCAGAAAAGAACAACCCCCTATTTAAATTTTACTATTTATAAGTAACTAACATTCTTCCCTTTTAAAGGATTCCGGGACGCCTTTTCAGGGTCCTGGAGGCTGATTTAAAAAGCACCCCCTGATTCCATTGCAGAGGACACCGCTTTCCTAAGCTCTTCAGGGGACCTGCAGGCGTCCTTTATCCTCGGCCCCGCCCCTTTGGTGATGTCTGTCTTGCTGATATACACCACCATGCTCTTGCCTATCTTGCCGAGCCGGTTCATTAGCTGCAGCTGCTTCTTCTGGTCATACCCCTGCTCGCTCGGGTCGAAGACATACACGAGCAGGTCTGCGCAGTACTTGATCGCAAGGTGTGCCTGCTGCTCTATGGGGTTCATCTTCTCGAAGCGGTCGATTGTCCCTGGTGTGTCTATGAACTGGACCTTGTGGTTGTTGATGTTGGCATATCCTATGTTGAGCTTCTTTGTGGTGAATGCGTAGTCCGCGATCTCCGGCTTGGATCCTGTGAGCTTTGCGAGCAGCGTTGTCTTGCCGACGTTAGGGAATCCTGCGATGCAGACAGTGAATATCTTTGTCTTCACGTTCGGGAATCCTTTCATGACCCTGCGTGAGTGCTCGAGGTATTCGAGCTGTCTCTTGACCTGCTTCATCACAGAGCTTATGCGGCCGTAATATTCCCTTGAGTATGATGTCATCCTTTGGAAGTCCCTGCACCGCTTTATCTTGTTGTGGAACGAGTCTGAGAAGAACCTTACTTTCTGCTGCGCCCAGCGTGCTGCGCCGAGGCTCTTCTTGAGCTCTGCGTAGTCGAGGGTTATGCGCACCAGCTCCTGGTAGAACTCTGGCAGCGAGTCCAGCGACGGGAATGATGTCAGTACGAGGTCCAGGTGCCTCTTGAGTGTGCGGTTGACTGCACTGATCTTCGCGAGCTCTGCGCGCTTTATCGCGCTGGGGTTGGCCCTCATCTGGCTTTTCATCTCGCTCGCAGACTTCTTCGCGTTCCTGAAGGCAAGGTCTATGTACCAGTCAGCCGTTTCGACCTTTGCAAGACCTTGGAAGTTCATGCAGATGGAATAAACGCAAAAATTTATAAATGATGCTATTGTTCTGCGTTAGGTAATTTCGGGGGAGGTGTTTTCGATGGCTTTTTTCGTATCTGCAATAATAGCGTTTGTGATACTGATAATTCTCGCTTCGCTCAAGATAGTCAAGGAGTACGAGCGCGGGGTCAAGTTCACGCTGGGCAAGTATTCTGGAATCATGGATCCGGGCTTGAGGCTGTTGGTCCCTATAATCCAGTCATGGGAAAGGGTCGATATGAGGGTGAAGGCAGTGGACGTGCCTTCCCAGGAGTGCATCTCCAAGGATAATGTCTCTATTAAGGTCAATGCAGTCTTGTACTACCGTGTCGAGAAGGCTGAGAAGGCAATCATAAAGGTCGAGGAGTTCATGTATGCTGTCTCGCAGCTCGCGCAGACGACCATGAGGAACATCGTCGGTGAGTTCGAGCTTGATGACATCCTGCAGAAGAGGGAGGTCATCGCCAAGAAGATAAGGGAGATAGTCGACAAGGACACTGACCCTTGGGGCATCGATGTCTCGAAGATAGAGATAAAGGATATCGAGCTGCCGCAGGACATGAAGCGTGTAATATCCAAAGAGGCTGAAGCTGAGAGGGAGAAGCGCGCAGTGATAGTCAAGGCGCAGGGAGAGGTTATCGCAGCTGATAACCTGGCGAAGGCTGCCAAGACCTTGGCTACAGGCCCTGGCGCATTGCATCTCAGGACCCTGCAGTCGATCAATGCTCTTTCTTCTGACCAGAGCAACACAGTCGTGTTCGCCATTCCTTTGGAGGTCCTCAGGGCTTTTGAGGGATGGTCAAAGTCAGGAGAGGCAGTACATAAGAAAAAAGAGTGATACAGAGACAAGAATAGATACGAGGTGTTGAGATATGGACTACGAAGACCCGTTGTATAGGAAAGCTGAAGAGGATGCAAGGCCTCACATGGATAATCCCATGTACGCAAGTTCTAACCAGGATATGATGGTCCGCCTGATGGGCCAGTGCGGCTCTCTTGAGGGCACGCACAGGATAGGGACTCTGGATGAGATATTCCCTAACCTGGATAGAGAGATAGAGTGAGCATGTTCATCCCAAAAAGATTATGTGAGGAGATACATTATGAATGAGAGAGGAAGGGAACGAAGGATGTACCTGGATAGAGGTAATCTGGGCTTTCTGGTGGAGCACCCGGAATTTACACACGCGCCTGCCGAAGCTATGGACCCATGGGAGCGGAGACTGCAGAGGGTGGAACGCAGTTACGCAAGGAGACAAGGACCGCAGGAAGAAGAAGATAAACCATACGATTAGTCTTGTTTTTTTGTTCTTTTTTTCTTTCTTTTGCTGTCGATCTCACTGAAGAATTCTGCCAGCTTTGAAGGGTCTTCCCATTCTTCATTGATCACGCAGAGGTGGTCTATTGTCCTGCTGCGGTCATTCCAGACGTCCATGCCATAGCCGAAGACCCAGAGGTCAGGGATGGTGAACCCGACATAATCCACTGGGAGGTCCTTGTTCTCCTCCTTTCTCCTGTCAGGCTTGTTCAGCATGGTGCATATCCTCACAGAGCTCGGTTGGTACCTGCCTCTCCTCTGGAAGCTCTGCAGCTCTGGCTGCGAGTCCACCACCTCGTCGATGCTGTTCAGCACGCTGACGATGTGCGAGAGGGTGTTGCCTGTGTCCACTATGTCTTCCACTATGATGACTGGCCTGTGCCTGTCTTCCAGCTTCTCCAGCAGGCGCGTGATCTCGGCGAGGTTCAGCCTGACTTCGCCTGACTCCAGCCTCGTGCCATAGCTTGAGGCGGGCATGAACTCGTACTCAGGGTCTATCTGCCTCGAGAAACGGAACATGTCCTGCGAGAAACGCACAGCCCCTTTCAGTATCGGGACGAATAGAGGGTCCTCTCCCCTGTAGTCCCGCTCTATCCTGGCGAAGAGCTCCTTCTCCCTCTCCAGTATCTGGTAGTTCGGGAGGAGTATCCCTCTCACAAGAGGAAGCAGGTCTGCCCTGACCTTGAATGAGCCGGACGGGTAATCATTGGTGAATGGGTTTGCTGTGTAGAGTTGGGTGTCTCTTCTCAGGTCGATGCCGGATTTGTAAGGTGCCATGCTATTGATTTCCCTGGCTCTGTTTTATACTTTTTGTGACCACCGGCCTAATACAAACAAAAACCTTTAAAAACAAGCCATTTTTCTCTGACACCACATAAACGGACAAGATGCTCCTGTAGTGTAGCCGCGGCAAGTGGTTACGCTCACTTGACACGCAAGGCCAAGGACGGTTTCGCTTTGCTCAACCGTCCGAGCAAAGAAAAACAAAGCAAATATCGGACAAGATGCTCCTGTAGTGTAGTCCGGCCAATCATATCGCCCTCTCGCAACCGGTTACGCTCGGTTGACGCGCAAAGTGCGGCATGCGCTCGCTTTGCTCGCTTAGCCACACGCGAAACGTTGGAGTAAGGCGATGACCCGGGTTCGAATACTTGGGGCCGAAGGCGACAAGGCTTTCGACGCCAGTCGAATTTCCCGGCGGGAGCATGAAAGAAAGGCAAAATGCCGATGACTCTGGAGTCGGCATTTTGCGTTTTTACATGTCTGAAAATGTCGATGAGCTTGCGAGTCGGCATTTTCTTTACATTCAAGAAAATCATAATCCCAGACGACCGCAGGGAGTCGGGATTATCTTTATATTGAAAGAAAGGCATTTCGCCGATGCTTGACAACTTGTTGTCATGTCTGATAATCCCAGACGAACAGAGTGAGTCGGGATTATCTATATATTTGAGAATAGCATAATCTCAAATTCTTCAGGGGGATACAGTGGCTTACGAAGCAGAGATAATACATTTCCAGGATCCTGAAGGCAATGTTGTTTCTATAAGGCGGAATTATGAGCAGGCTGGTCCCCGAAGGATGCCAGGCGATGCGTCCGGCTCGTGCGATCCTTGCATCCTGCTGTATGTCGGTGATGAGCTGAGGCATTCCCAGCCTCTGGATTTCGCGTACCTGCCGGTGGTTGTTGAGCAGGTCATCAGGAGTAGAGCCGCTGAGTGGTCGCAGGGCGCCAGCGTCAGGCAGATACAGTCTGAGATGGAGTGTCTGGACAGTCTTCTTTTTGATAAGGA
This sequence comes from Nanobdellota archaeon, assembly GCA_018830225.1. Taxonomy (GTDB): domain Archaea; phylum Nanobdellota; class Nanobdellia; order Woesearchaeales; family UBA11576; genus JABMQF01. Next base: position 1,136 of record JAHJSS010000055.1, on the reverse strand, counting down.
CAATACCACAGGCCATATCGGACCGTGGTAATAATCACTCAGCAATGATTATAAATCAGCCAAGAAATATAAGATTTATAAACTCAAGGTTTCTCCCAGCGTATCCTGATGAGTTTAGATGATATTTTGGGTGGTCTGCTTAAGAGAGCCACAGTGTCTGCTTCAACAGCAGGGTCTGTAGTGTCTGACATCGCAAGGTTTGTCAGGTCCAGCCCTGAGCTTCTGGCCAGGAACTGGCATCTTATCCGTTACGAAGGTGAGCCCCTCACTGCGCGCGTACGACAGCTCACCGCACACATCCAGGAGCTGAATCATGATTTTCTCACTGGCCTTCCAGGCAGGAGGCGTGCTTTTGATGACTTCAAGGGAAAATACATATCAGTCATTACCGACGTCGAAGCCTGCGGCGAACCCGCCTACCTCGCATGCCTTTTCATCGACGCTGACAATTTCAAGTATGCGAATGACACTTACGGGCACGCTTTCGGCGACCTGGTTCTCAAGAGCATAGCTGATGTCCTCAAGAGCAACACAAGGAAAGGTGATGACATAATATACGTGACTGAGGAGAAGTATGAGACAGTGTTCGCGCGCCAGGGAGGTGACGAGTTCATCGCGATCGGCAGGATAGCGAACCCGAAGGATGGGCGCATCTGGGCTGAGAGGGTCCACAAGGCCATGGACGAGTTGCAGATATCTGTTCCCGGGAACGGCAGCTATTACCACCAGACCGTCAGCATAGGTGTGTGCGAGACTGCTGTGACGCAGGACAATGTTGCTGTGTACAGGAAGATAATCAAGGAGCATTCTATAATGAATAGGCGCGGGGGCAGGGAAGTTATCCTTAGCAGGGAAGGCAGGGAGTTACTCGAGGATTGGCTGCTCAATAGGTATGATGCTCTCCGCAAGCCTGCAGACGATGCGATGTACAGAGCCAAGCAGGGAGGAAGGAACCGGATAGAGGAACACCAACCCTCTGCATTTTAAATAGCCTTACGGCTATGTCCCGAATCCCTTTTTGATGGTTAAAATTATAACCCGGAACAGCTGTTAGGCTGTTCTGGGGGTGGGGAGTGTTCCCCCACCATGGAGAAAGAGGTTAAGCTGGTTAAAAAGGTTAAGCGTTTGTTAAGGCG
>JAHJSS010000054.1 GCA_018830225.1 Nanobdellota archaeon | reverse complement strand
TACGGGATAATCAAGAAAGACCTCCCAATCATACTGGCAAACGCAGTAACACTTGCACTCTCATCATCTATACTTGTACTGAAGATAAAGCATGGGTAGAGCACAGGGAAAGAACCACAAGCACCTAAAACCTCTCCAATATCTTCGCGATCTCGTCGGCAGTCCTCTCCCAGGTGTGCTTCTCCATCATCGTCTGCCTGGCAGCCTTGCCCACCTCCTTCCTGAGATAGAGATCCTTGGTCAGCTTGCGCAGGATTATGTAAAGCCTATTGACATTCTGGACAGGGAAAACAAAACCGTTCTTCTTGTGCTCGACATACTTCTCGACATACCCTACAGGAGTGACGACGACCGGCAGGTTGCAGGCCATGGCTTCCATAGTGGTCAGGGAAGTCGTCTCGGTCAGCGAGGGCAGCACATAGATGTCCATCGCCTGGTAATAAGGCACAGCATTGTCTACAGGACCCACCACCTTGACATCTTCCATGTCCTCGAAAGGCTCCTTGAGGTCGCCCCCCACGAGAAGAAGCGTCGTGTTGGGCCTCTCAGCATGCACCCTCAGGAAAGCAGCATACAGCGTCGGAACATCCTTCTCCCTGCCGAACCTCCCAAGATAGCCTATCACTATATTGTTCGGGTTCAGCCCCACCCTCTCCTTGGCGAGTATCTTCGACTCAGCAGGATGAAAACGATTGACATCAACACCGAGGTGGACCACCTCTTTCTTGGCGTCTATCTTCTGCTCTTCAAGCAGAGGTATCATGCCCTCGAAAGGGACGATGATGATGTCGCACTTGTTGTACAGGAAAGGTATAACCTTCCTTATCGTGAACTCGACAAACTCCTTGAAGCGCTTCAGGGACTTAGAGAAGAGGAACCACTCAACGGAATGCACGAAAGAGACCAGCGGCTTCCTGTGCTTGTTCGCGTAATACATCGCAAGGGCGCCGATAGGGCCGATGCTCTGGGTCCAGACGATATCAGAGTTCTTGACAAGCTTTATGAGCTGCGAGCGCTTCACGTTCGCAGGGTTGATATCAGCGACCTTCCACCTGAAAACAGGGAACCTCAGGACAGTGACGTCCTCGAAACCCTCGAACTTGCCAGGATACCGCGGCGCAGCTATCACAACATCAAAACGCTTCGCCAGGTGAGGCACGACCTCATACAGGAACCTTGAGACGCCATCCCACCTGGGAATGAAACAGTCAGTCGCTATAAGCAACGTCTTCCTCTTGACCTGCTCATCCATCAGCAAAAACCTCACTTCACCTTGGTAAAAGACTCCGCAAACCTGCACCTGTTCTCCAGGCCGCTCCTGAACGCCCTCCACAACAGGCCAGGATAAAGCTGGAAGATGTACATGTGCTGGCTCCTGAAGCACTTCAGGGCGTTCCACTTGAGAGAGAAAGTGTCAGAGATGTCGATGAACAGCTTGGGGTTCTTGCTGAGCCTGACATCCTTGGCCCATATGTTGAAGACGAAAATATCCCCCTTGTACCCTATCCTATCGGTAACCTTGTCGACAGCCCCCCACACAGCCAGGTGGTCAGAGTATATCAGGTCGTCAGGCGAATGCGTGAATATCTTCGAAGGCCGGTACTTCAGGATCACATTCTCTATAGGGTCGAGGTTCTTCTCATCCTTCACCTCCTCCCTCAGCTCAAAATCCTTGAGCCCGAGGAAGAACGTCTTCTCGATACCCACTATGGACCCTGCTGTCTTGGACTCCTTCACGCGCATCTCGACAGTATGCTTCTTCTGAAGCCACCAGTGCGACTTCTCACCATAAGAGAATATGACAGCTATGACACGCTTGCCCTGTTTCGAATATTTCGCGATAGTGCCGCCTGCACCGATTATCTCGTCATCAGGGTGCGCGCAGATGACCATTATGGTCTCCTGCTTGGCAGACTTCTTCTTTTTCTTTGGCATGGAAGAACAGTAGGGTACAGTGTTTATAAAGTTTATTGAGAAAAAACAAGGTATGCAAAGATAATCCCGACTCGCAGGCTCGTCAGGGATTATCGAGCATTAAAAAAGGCATTTAACCGACTCGCAAAGCTCATCGGTGAAATGCCTCTCTTCAATGCGCCGGCCGGGATTCGAATTTCCGAATGCGTGGTCGCCCCACAGCATTTCCCGGATACACGGCTGCCTCCGCTTAAAGCTTGGAAGGCCGTAGTCATTTACAGCACGCCAGAAATGGGAACAAGAATCCCAATCTAGCACGTAGCCATTAGACCACCGGCGCAATTGATGGATGAAAGGGAAAAACAGGTGTATATAAAACTTATTGTAGGCACCAAACAAAACAAGTGATGCCTATCTTATAGCCTCACGTATCTGCTTCACGAACCTAGGAAAATCCTCAACATTGACGCAGGCGCCGCAGGCGTACTCGTGGCCCCCACCATAGCCGCTGACACCATCCAATGCCTTACCGATCACCGATGGAAGATTCAGGCCAGGACTGGTCCTCAATGAACACTTCATCTCGCCGGACTTCTCGCGCGCGACAAGGACGACCTTGTCAGGATACCTGTAAAGGAGCTCATTCGACAGTTCGCCTGTGAAGCTCATCTTGTCCTCCTTATACGTCACGACAAGGAGCCTGCCTTTCGACACCTTCTTCATCGAGAAAGCCAGCAGCTTCTCGTAAAGGTCGTTTATGCCCTCAAAGCGCTTCACGATGTATTTGGCCCTGGAAGTGCTGCCCTCCATAAGCTCGTGAGGAGACTCTATCCTGGTGAATATCTTGACGCACTTCATGACATCCTGGGTCCTTCCCTTGAGAACAAAGTTCATCATCTTTATGACCTTTGAGAAAGGTGAGTCGAACAGCGCCTTCTCAGGACGCCTGATAGAGGCAGGCAGCAGTTCAGGATACTTCTTCGAAAACTCCTCAGTGACCGTGCTCAGCTGCCAGTCGCCTATGATGCCCGCGGCAGCTATCCAGAGGTCGCCCGGCCTGGACTCCTTGATGACATTATAACAGTGGTGCGAGACGCATGTTATGTCGTTGACATCCTCGACGCGCGGGTTGAAATACTTCACTCCAGGTATGATTATCGGCGAATGGTGGTCTATCCACACTATAGGTATGCTGCGGAACTCATCAGCAAAATCCTGCTCAAGTATCGCCAGGTCAAGTATGAATATCTTGTCAGGGCCGTACTCCTCAACAACCTTGAAGAAACGCGAGTCGACCTTAGGGTGGGACTTCACGCACACCCCCTTGCCCTCAAGCTTGTACCTGTAAAGCAGAAGGAAAGAGGCAAGGCCATCGCTGTCATCATGGAAAAAATAGAGCGGCCTCTTACAGTTATCAAGTTCATCCAGAATCTGTGAATATTGTTTTTTTGTCAGCATCTTGAAAACCTAGATAAAAAAATAAAAAAAAAATGGTTTCAAATCAAAACCACAACCAACTGAAATAGCCTAGGTATACAGAAAAAGAGGCAGTATATAAACCTTTTCCTCAGCTGTTTGGGGGGCTAAAAACGTGAAATTCACTCATCTGAAGCCTTGCGACAAAGGTGTTTTAAAGCATTCACTTTCGCCTAGAAGTACTATTTTGTGCTATTTCCTGGACCCAAAATCATACATCATGAGCCCAAACAGGACAAGCACTGCAAAAGCGATAAGCCAGTGCTTAAGGGCAAGGTCTTCCTTGTAATAGAACTCAGCAGCGCTGAAGCCAGACCTGACAGGCACTGCCATGAAAGAAGGCGAGACAGCATAGACCCTGGCGGCAGCGCCATTGACAACAGCATGCCAGCCAGGATGATAGCTCATCTTGAACAGCAGGAGACATGAACGGTTGATCATGACAGAGACAACATACCTGTTGAGCGTGCGGTCCTCATCCAGCACCTCACCGCAGGCAGGCAGAGGCGGGACTGAACGGTCCTTGAAACGAGCCTTCATCTCGCTCTCTTTGAGCGGGCTGTCCACCTCATCGATGACCCAAGCGTAATCTGCTGCATTGAACTCATCTCCCTGACTGAACATCGTGACAATATCCCTATTCTCCATAGCATACGTGTTCAGCCAGGCCCGGTTCACAGACCTCACAAAATCAGAGTTCATCCCTGTCTTGTAGACAAGCGCAGTCGAGGAGTCTGCAAGGCCGAAAAAACCTGTCGTAGGTATAGAATAAAGAGTGTAGTTGCCTGCAACAAACACCTGCTCAAAGAAAGACTGCTCAGGCTGGCGGTCAGAAGGCATCAACGCATACCTGACATTATAGATGTCAAAGAAACCCTGGCTCGGAAGCATGAAGTACTGGATGTAATAGAATGCAAGATTGTCCTGCGAGCCTACTGATGACGAACCGAACGAGTCATGAGCAGTGTACACAGGAATGAGAGATTCGTAATAAGGCTGCGAGAACCCGAGCTCAGGACGGGCCATGAACCTACCATCGGGAGCGCTGCGCATGAAGAGCACAAGCCGCGAGAAAGAATCCCTGTCAAAACCGGAATTGCTGAACCGGCACAGCTTATGATTGGTCAGAAGGACCTGCGTGAACACAGGCAAAGCGATCAGCACAAGAAGGATGCACAAGACCAGGACAGGCGCTTGCCTCGCCCTCCTGAAGACTGAAAGGCCGCTGAGCTGAGTGTACAGGAAAGCAAAACCCGCGCCGATAAAGAAGAGCGCGAAGAACTGGAGGGCAAACATCAGCCTGAAGACAAGAATATAATTCATCCCAGGCACCAAGTCGAACAGCACACCCCAGAAAGACCTTCCGAAAGAGACCAGCAGGAACAGGACAAGGCCTGAAAGAGCGACACCGAGGGGAAAATCCCCTTTCAATCTCCGGGCGACAGCAGCATACACCCCGATGAAGAAGAACAGGGTAAGAATCGCAAACGGGAACCTGAAGAAGTCGAGCGTCCTGCCTGAAAAGAAGTCGAACAGCACCTGAGGCATGCTGCTCTGGTAATAATCGGTGGTCGTCGTGTAGAACGCGCTGCCATAATACGCGCCCTCAAGCAGGAAAGGCACATAGAAATGCGAGACTACAACAAATACAAGGGCAAAGACAACCAGCAGGCAGGCGACACGCCTGAAAAACTCCTTTGATGATGTGAACGAGCGGCCATCAAAGAACAGCACAAGGCAGGATATCCCAAGCGCATACCCCACAATAGGATGGACCAGCAGTATCAGGGAGAACAACAGCACCGAGAGGAAATAAGAGCGCCTCTCAGACATGGTGATGTACACCCTGGCCAGAGCAATAGGAAACAGGAACACCGCAAGAAGCTGGGTGAAAAGACCGTGATTGACCAGAGAGAAGCCGAGATCGCCGTGGCCGACGCTGCTCGAAAGGGCAAAAGCGAACAATGACGCGAATGCAGCAGGGAGAGCGGCAAGCTTCAGCTTCCGCAGGCCATAGTACAGGCTCAGAGGGAAAAGAGTGACTGACAGGACAATGAGCAGCTTCTCAAGGACAAGGATCGAGACAAGCTTGAAGGAGAGATAGTGGAGGATCACAAGGAAAAGATGCGCGAAGTACTGGTAATAGCTGTAGGCAGGGAAACCCATTGCCCAAAGCGAATTCCAGTTGCCGAAAAAGCCAGTGCCGGACTCCAGGCGGAACTTCGTATCCTGAGCAGAGGCGTAATGCGCGGTCCCGTCGCCAGACACCAGGCACCAGCCCTGAAAAAGCGGGATGAGAAGTATGAAATTTATGATGACCGCAGCGAAGAGGATGATCCTGGCCAGACGCACATCATCGTAGGACATTGACCTCCTCGGCTTTCTTCTCTTTTTCCCGGCCATCTTAAAGGTCCATCACCTCTGCAGTCGAGACCGCTGCCTGGACAATCCTGTCCACCTCGATCTTCCTCTCCTCACCCTCTATCCTGGAAAGGACCGCTTTGGTCAGCGGCATGCGCGGCACAGCATTGCAGCAAGAGGCTGCCTCGATAGATATGTCATAAGTCCCTATCTTCTTCGCAAGGTCTACAGTCTCCTGCTTGTCATTGCACAGCACAGGACGCAGTATCGGAATCCTCACTGCAGAATCAGCCACTGTCAGGTTGTCAAGGGTCTGCGAAGCGACCTGGCCGAGGTTCTCTCCTGTGACAAGCCAGGAACAGCCCTCATTCTCCGCGATCCTCTCAGCGACCCTGAACATCATCCTCCTGCAGAGCACGCAACGCGCCTTGTCCTCACACTTCCTCAGCAGCTCTGCCTGGACAAGAAAGCCGTGCTTCACGATGTAAAGCCGCCTGATGCCCAGATGCCTGCATATCTCGACAGTCTTCTCCCGCGGGCTTGTGTAAGAGAGAGGCTCGTTGGAGAAGTGTATCCCTATGACATCCAGCCCCTTCCTCTGCGCCATCCAAGTCGCGACAGGAGAATCTATGCCAGATGATATGAGCGAGAGGGCTTTCTTTGACCTCATCTGACAACACCTGCCTTGTATATCTCTTCAGATATCTTCTTTATCATCTTCTGATCCTTCAGGTCCTTGAACAGGAGCTCACCATAACCATGGACAACTATCTCGCCCTCGTAGTCTATGACCAGCAGGATATCAGCATCAAGGACCACCTTGAAACGTCTCTTTATGCCATTGAGGTCCAGCTTCATCTTCTGCCTGGGCTTCACAGACCATCCTTTCTTAGTCTTGCATCTAGTGACATCAAAACCAGGAATGCCCCCTACAAGACCCTGCACTGCTTGATTGCCAACCATCATAAACTGCGAAAAGCAGCACCTTTTAAAAATGTTATTGAGGCAAAAGCTATTTAAAGGGGTGTGGACTCCTAGGAGATATGAGATTCAACTTTGTCTATTCAGATTATGCACATCTCAGGATATGATCAGCCAGTTCTGCATCGTTCTAACACATTTTTCACTTGAAATAACGCTCTAAAGGTGATGATTATGGAAAATGATACACAGAAGAAAGAATACAAACACCTCGAATGGATGAGGAGATACAACACACTCGACGATTACCCGCAGATAAAAGGGTATGACTTCGAGAAGCCGTTCGACCTGGACAGGTTCATAGAGTCATTAGCGACAACAGGCATCCAGGCGACAGAGGTGTCGCGCGGGATAGACATAATAAACCAGATGATGGACAGCAAGGCGAAGATATTCCTGTCCATGACATCCAACATAATATCGTCAGGGCTGCGAGAGGTAGTCACCTTCCTGGTCAAGCACAGGTTCGTTGACGTGATAGTGACATCAGCAGGAGCAGTCGAAGAGGATGTCATAAAGACCATGAGGCCTTTTGTCGTCGGGTCATTTGATGCGCCAGGGCGGGTGCTGTTCGAGCAGGGAGTGGGAAGGATAGGCAACATATTCGCGCCTTTCGACAGGTACCTCTACCTGGAGAGGTTCATGAACCCTTTCTTCGACAAGCTCTACAACATGCAGAAGGAGCTCGGCAGGCCATTGTCGACGACAGAATTCACATACCAGCTCGGCCTGCACGTGAAGGACGAGAGCTCGTTCCTGCACTGGGCAGCAAAGAACGACATACCAGTGTTCTGCCCGGCGCTGACAGACGGGTCCATAGGCGACCTGTTCTACTTCCAGAAGCAGAAGCACGACGACTTCTACATAGACATAGTCGCAGACCACAAGAAGATAATCAACCTCGTGCTGGAGAGCGACAACAACGGGGCGATAATCCTCGGCGGAGGCGTGCCTAAGCACTACGTGATGAACGCCAACATCTTCAAGGACGGCCTCAGCTACGCGGTGTACGTGACGACCGCGCAGGAGTTTGACGCATCAGACAGCGGAGGGAACCAGCAGGAAGCCATGACCTGGGCAAAACTTAAAGTGAATGCGCCGAACGTCAAGATAAAATGCGAGGCGACAGTCGTGTTCCCGCTCATGGTGGCGGCAACATTCGCGAAGAGGTATTGGGAGAGCAAGGGGAAGAAGGGGAAGTAAATCACTCAATCAATATCTCATCCTCTTCACTCCAAGGAGGAGAGCATACTACCAAGATTTCAGCATCTTCCTTGCTTGTTTTCCACGCCTTGTGGTTAGTATTAGGGTAGATCATTATCATAGAGCTCTTTTCAAGATGCTCAACTTTCCCATCAATCTCTATGTCAATAGCTCCTTTCAGAACATAGTATACTTCTGTAAGTCTCTTATGATAATGTTTCTTAGTGCTATCTGTGATCGTAACATGAGCAAAGTCCATATCTTTGCAATCCTCGGCCTTAGTCAAGTTACGCAAAGTTCCACAAGTTATTTCCATAGGATTTGCGTCCTGAACCTTTTTGACAACATGAGCCATTCAATCCACCTTATTCAAGTATATCAAATATCCAAACTAACCCTGACCTTATACCCTTCAGTTGTCTTCTCGAAATTGTACTGGTGATACGTCACTGCCTTGACCACTGTCTTGCCCTTCTCCATGCTCACAGGCTCGCCGGACACGAACGCGACAAGATGGGTGTCGCCAATCTCGGTTATCCTGAACTTCGAGAAGAACATCCCGTCGATATCCACAGCAGCTATGAGGGACTGCAGCCAGTTGACCATAAGGTCATCAACACTGTCTGCATCGACCTCGATCCTCTTCTCCTCGCTGGGCTCGACAGCCTCTATCCTGCACATCACAGAGAACAATGCCTCAGCAGCATTAGCGAAGACATCTTTCAATGTCCTGCCATACGCCTCGAACATCACGTCAGAAGTTACCCCCTCGATGAACTTGTACCTCTCCATCTTCATCCCATTCAATAAGGCACTATCCTGTCGTCATCAAGCAGGTCCTGTGCCGCTGTCATTTCCTTATCCTTGTCATCATCATAATCAGATGACAACAGCTCAGAGACAGACGGCTGGGCAGACATTGGCTGCGAAGGCTGCTGCGCAGCACCCTGCTCTGGAGAAGAGCTGAAAAGCGAGAAAAGATCTCCTGAAGACTGCTGCGATGATGAAGAATCCTGACCGGAGGAAGAGGACTGCGAAGGGCTGTCCCCGAACATGTTGAACATCCCTCCTGACGGTGAAGGGTCCTCAAAGATGTTCCTTGGCGTGCTGGAGGCCTGGCTCACGACGCCGCTGCCGGAAGAAGATGAGAGCCTCCTGAGCATATCGGCCAGGGCCGCAAGCTCCTCCCTTGAATCATGCTTGGTGTCAACTTCTATCTTCATGAGCATCACCTTGTCTTCAGTGGAACGATTTCCAGCTTCACGCCCTGCTCCGCTTTTCTCGCTCCGCTCGAAAAGCTCTCGCGTTGCCGAGTTCGCGCGCGAGGGTGGGTGGGCAAAATCGACATTCCCCGCAGGGGGCAACCCCCTTGTCGATTTGAATGTCGGCTGGGAGCGCGCTCACAGCCAGGCAACAACGGGCGTGGCGCAGGAAATAATATTAATCAGCCGGACAAAGGCCAGTAATACAGGTAAACTATCCTGTAATCGTTTGTCTTGTTAGACGTTATAAAGACTGTCTCTGTATAAATATCCTTCGCTCCCTTAAAAGGTGCAGGAGCGCCTATCGCGACCTTGAAGTCATAGGATGAAGGGATGTAAGGCCTGACAATCAGCTGGGCGCACGTTGCATTCCCTGCGTAGACACACTCCCTGAAATCATCCCTCTGCTCAAGCGCAGAGAGGATGTCAAGCGGGGTCTTAGAGCCCTTCGGGCTCACGCCTTTCAGCACGACAAAAACTACAAAGATGAACGTGATGAAGAAAGCAAGGAACGCCTCAAGAGTCCTCATGTACCCCTTCCTGTTCTTTTTCCTGTATCTCATATCACCACACCGTCAAGGTTATCAGAGCCCTCTTCGGCTCATAAAAATCATCTATGATCACACCATCTATCTTCCTGGCATATATATCCTCTGCTTCAGGCTGAGGAATACCGTACGACGCCGAAACAACATCGCTCGACACAGTCACATTGAAATCCCGGTCCTTGGGATAGCGGAAGACCTGCTTCAGGTAACTATAATCCCTGTTTCTCATCAATGACACCTGCTTCGCAGAGACAGTCCTGAGCGTCTCTGTCACGCCGACAACAGGATGCAGGGGATACCCGTCCACTTCACTGAACCCTCCGCTGTGGAGCATGATGGCCAGGCTGTCCTCCTGGCCTGCAGTGAGGTCGAACTCAAGCCGCACCCGGGCGTTAGTCTCGTTCGCGCACAGCCTGAACGAGATGCTCCTGCCGAAAGTGACGAGCAGGCCCGAGTCAGAGTCGTAGAGGTCAAGGAAGTCGCTCTCATAATACTTGCACGACGGGCCTATGCCATACCTCACCTCGCCCCGGCTCATAGGATTGAAGTAAAAATAAGTGTAATTGTACGTTGAGAACTCCACGGCAACAGAATGGTTCCTGAAATCAGCAGAAGAGACGTAAGAATATAGCCTCGAGTTCTCTGATATGAAGTAGGAAGTCATGTTGACATAATCGCCTGCGCGCACATACTTCGCCAGCAATGTCGAGTTCTCAAAAGAGCCCTCACCATCAATATCCGTCTCATCCACCTCAACAGAGAACCCTGAAAGCCTGGGCTCATCCCTGAAAGATATCCTGTCAAGGAGGCCTTCGTCGAAGTAAGCTGTGAACGACTCGAACCTCGCGCGCTCTTCATCCGCCACCATAGGGAAGAGAGCGGTCATCCTTATCGCCTTGTGAGGATAGTATATCCTGAACATGCTCGTGTTCGAGAGGTTGGCAAGGAAGAACATCTTGCCGCTGTCTATGACAAAGCGGTCTGCGGAATGCGCGATGTCTGAGGCAGGCCAATCCTGCGTGAACGGGATGATGATAGGCTCGTAATCTGAAGGGATGTTGCCTGGAACAAACACCTTCACCCTGCTGATGTCCTGGAAAAGCGCATCCCTCACGCCATCATCAAGCACATCAAGAAGCACATCCATGCTCTGCGAAGGGGCAAACATAGGCTTCACAAAGATGAAGAACCAGGCAAGGTAAAGAAGGAATATGGCGAGCGACATCGCCCAATCTACATGGCTCAAGCCCTTCTTCGACCTCTTTTTGAACATATCCAGCTGACAATGGAGGGTTTCATTAATAAATATTGCTGTGAAAACAATGTCACTAAACCCAATCCAGCTCAACGATGAGCGCATCCCAGGTAGGGTATTCTGTCACTATCGCAGGCTTCATGCCCATCTCCCTGATAGTTCCGGCGAGGTGCTGGACGACGCCAGGGTTAGTGAGAATGCGGAAGCGCTGCGCATCGACAAAAAACATGCTGGCAGGCACACCATAATCACGTATCAGATGGCACTTGGCTATGAGCAGCCTCTTGCGCATGAAACCCTTCTGCTTGGCCGTCAGCTTCTCGAGCTTATCATTATAGTTGAAGCTTGGCGTCAGGAACGGAAGATAGATGACACCCCTTGTGAGGGTGCCGTCCTTATTGACGATGTCGAACCTCTGCTTCACATTCCTTGCGCGGCGCTGGATCCTTCTTGCCAGCTGGACCCTGTCTTTAAGTTTTGCAGTACAATAATGCACAGAGAAAGAATAACCATTCTTTAGCGCTTCGCGCAAAATAATTTTAGCCAGGGCGTCTGAGCCTTTCACACCGTAGGAAAGAGAGTCTTTCGTCCGCATGCCCTGCTCGCCCAGCCTGTTGGCCTTCGCATCAGAGACCTCCAGCTCATTGATGTTGAGGAAATTAATCTTCCTGTCGAGGAACTTCATGAGCTTCAGGGTCTTTTCTTTTTTGCCTGGTATTGCAGGGATCTCGACGCCGACATCCCAATCCAGCCCTGTCGCGTTCTCGATGCGTTCCCAGAGCCTGTCGTCATCGAGGTCAGGATGGAAACGTATCTCGTCAAGGCCTGCATCGTGCAGACGCTTAAGGCGCTCAGGAACTGCAAGGTCAAAGCTCGTGTAGAGATGGATGTGAAACTTCTTCCCGAAGCGCCTCTTCAAAGCCTTTATCAGAGTGAGAGTGCGCTCGAGCTTCACAAGAGGATCTCCTCCGGTGAAGCCAGCACCTCTTGCACTGGTGAGCTCTGCCTCTTTGATGATGTCATGCACATCCCTTGTCGGCCACTCATTAGCATAAGTCACGTCGTGCTGATGCTTCTTGTCAGAGATAGGGCAATAGCTGCAGTTGCGCGGGCACAGGCCTGTCACGAACATCACAAGCTTCTCACCCCTGACGCAGTGCTGGCAGCCCATTGGAAGAGTGCCAATCAAGTACGAGAAGAACTTCGTTTTTCTGATTTTTCGTTTAGCTACCATAAATTACTATTATACACAACCACCTTTTTAACTTTATCTTCTTTTTCCAGCAATCCCATGCCGGCGACAGCCTTGGTTATGAGGCGGGATGAGGTAACGTCTCCGATGACTCAGGGATTACTCTTCTTTCAAGCAGGCAATATCCCATCGGAGCTTGTTGTCAATCCAATCCTCAGACAGTTTTTGCGTTCTGGTCATGAACTCTCGCTTGACCTCGGATTTCTTCTCAAGATCTCTGGCTGCCTTGAAGAACTCACGTTCCAGATCTATTTTGAGTGACATCTTTAATCAGTCCTCTGCCAGAAAACAACTTTTCTTTCTATGAATTCAATTGAGTAAAAAAATAAAATTCCTGCCAGAGAAATCATGACTATGCCTGCAAACATCAGACTGGTGTCCAAATAGTAGGAAGCGTTAACTATTAGGTGTCCTATTCCCATTGAAGCTCCTGTAAATTCCGCGATTGTTGCCCCTACCACTGCCAATGTTGTTGAAATCTTTAATGCTGGAAAAAGGTGTGGCAAGGAGTTTGGAAAGCGTAATTTAACAAATATTTGCCATTTTGATGCAGAAAACGACCTTAACAAATCAAAGCTTTCCTGCTCGATTGACGTGAAGCCTTTCACAGCACTTACCAGGACCGGGAAGAATGCAACAAGAGCGGACATGATTATTTTAGCTAATAATCCGCTACCAAACCACACAATAAGAAGGGGAGCAAGGGCGTACAAGGGTGTTGCTTTCAAAGCAATGGCGTAAGGGTATAAGGCTTGCTTGGATTTTGCAGAATAGACAAACAATATTGCTGTTAACACTCCTATCGAAGAGCCAATCAGGAAACCGAAGACTGATTCTAGCATTGTAATGCTTGTGTGCTTGATGAGGATGCCCCAGTTGGCCAGAACTGAAGCCAGGATTTCGTGAGGATTAGGGAGGATGACCTCTCTTATCTGGAAGACGTAATCTATGAATTCCCATATACAGATGAGTATTACAAAAGTGAGGAGGGGCAACTTACAAGAAATCAGTCGATTTTTTCTCTGATGCATTTTACATACTCTTGGAACTCCAAAGATTCTTTTATCCCTAATTCTCTTGGTCTTGGCAAGTTCACGTCGGCAATTTCTTTGATTTTGGCCGGTCTTTTTGATAGAATCACGACCCTGTCTGACAGAAATACTGCTTCAGAAACGGAATGAGTGACAAATACTATGGTTGACTTTAACCTTTTCCATATCTTTAATAGTTCCAGGTTCAGTTTGTTTCTATTAATCTCATCTAGTGCACCAAATGGCTCGTCCATAAGCAACAGGCCAGGATTCAGAATCAAAGCCCTGGCGATTGCAGCCCTTTGCTGCATGCCTCCAGATAATTCAGCAGGATAATGATTTTCAAAGCCTTTTAACCCAACCAGGTTAATCCTGTGTTGAACATTATTATTCTGTTCAGCGTTGTTTAATTCATTTGGAAGTCTTACATTATCCTTAACGTCTCTCCAGGGCAATAACACCGGATTCTGGAAGACGATGCTCAGCTTTTTTACTGATCTGCGCTTATTTGAGTCGCCTCCTATTGAGACAGAGCCGCTTGTGGGCGTCAGGAGGCGGGCTATTAATTTCAGGAGGGTTGTTTTGCCGCAGCCGCTCGGGCCAATAATCGTTACTATTTCACCTTTCTTGATTGTCAGGTTAATGTCATCTATGGCTGCAAGTGTTACGTCTCCTTTCTTCCATTCTTTCCTTAGGTTCTTAATCTCAATCATCATGTCTGCCTCATAAAAAAAGAGATAAAAAAATTAAGAGTAAATTTCGTCTAGAAATCGTATTGTAAATGCCTCCTTCACATCAAATTCATTCGCCAATACTCCTTCATCAGCTAATCTGTCATAGGTTTCTTTGAACATATTCTCGTCCATGTAGCCTGGAGGGAAGTCTTTTGAGGCGCTAGTCACTTCGTTATACATCAATAACCTTTTGTACTCCAAATCCTTGTTGATTTTGTCGCTTCTGGTTACTAAAGACCCTACAGCATCCTCGGGGCTTTTGACTGTGCTTATGATGCCTTTGATTGTCGCTTTCAAGAACCGTTTAACCAGCTCAGGGTTCTCCTTAATCGTCTCTTCTGTTGTGAAAATAGTGTAGCCGTGCGTGTTGATCCCGTAATCTTTGGGTGAGATGGTATTCACTTCTATTCCTTTTTCAGGGAGGTCTAGGCCTGCGGTGACTCTGAATGCCCATTCAGCATCTACTTGCTTGGCGATTAATGGGTTATAATTAAAACCAACATCAACTTCTTCAACTTTGACCCCTTGTTTCCTGAACAGGTTTCTGAGAACGTCTGTGGATATGTGGCCGTAGAAGAAACCGACTTTTTTGCCGTTCAAGTCCTCCAATTTTGTCAAACCTGAATCTTTTAGGGTTAAGATGACCGGGAAGTCTGAGTTTCTATGGATAACAGCAATGGCGACCAATGGCTGGCCTTTTGACCTTGCTACCAGCAAGGTATCTGGGCCGCCTAAGATGCCGAACTGGTCTGCTCCAGAAGCAACCATCTTGACTGGATTAGTCTCAGGGGATCCTAGATTGAACTCGACATCCAGGTTCTCTGCATCATAAAACCCTTTATCTTCTGCAACATAAAAAGGCGTTTGTCCAGCTTCAATAACCGGGATTGGCAGCCTCACCGAAACTTTGTCTTTTGCATCTTGGATTGCTTTACCAGTGGCTGTTTCATTGTTCGCACACCCAACTAGCATAAAGACAACCAGCAAAAGAGTTACAAGCAATAGTATGTTTCGTCTCATTCTTTCACCACCACCAAATCACTTCTTAACGATGGTACTGACACCAATCATATAAATATTCCCACCCCCTTAGGTGGTGATAATAACAAAAACTTTATATACTTGCTCTTGATGACGTATACTGTATGAATACAGAGATCTTAGAGCAAATCGGGCTAAGCAAGAATGAAATCAAGATTTACTTCACTTTGCTGGAGCTCGAGCAATCGACTGCGACCCCAATTGTCAAGAAATCAGGCATCCCGAACTCTAAAGTATATCCTACCATTGACAAGCTAATCAGAAGGGGTTTGGTCTCTTATGTCATAAAGAATAATGTAAAGTATTTCCAAGCTTCCGATCCTAAGAACCTCATAGAGTTCTTGAATAATAAGGAGAAGCTCATAGCTCAACAGAAAGGGGAGATAGAAAAATTAATCCCTGAGATTGAACGCAAAAGGAAACTTGCCAAAGAAAAGCAAGAGGCGACCATTTATGAAAGCATAGATGGGGTTAAAGCCGCATTTAACAACATCCTTAATACCATCCCTCAAGGACAAGAATATTATGTTTTCACATTAGGAGAGGAGTTAGGGAGAGAGGATTTACGGCGGTTTTTCAGGGATTACCACAAAAAGAGGATAGAGAAAAAAATCAAAGTCAATTTGATTGCCAACGAAAAGATAAGGGAAATATTCTCAAAATACCATAAGTATAAAGGAATGATAATAAGATACTCAAAGCAAAACTTACCAACAGGCATATTTATTTATGAAGATTGCGTCATGACTGTCGTCTGGCAGGGTGAACCAACAGCATTTGTGATAAAATCAAAAAACAATGCTGACAGATACAGGGATTTCTTCAAGGAGATTTGGAAAACAGCAAAACCCTAATCCTTCAGGCCGGCAATATCCCATCTGAGCTCGTCGTTAATCCAGTCTTCTGATATTTTATTGACCCTGACCAAAAACTCCTGCTTGACTTGAGATTTCTTCTCGAGATCCTTAGCTGCTTTGAAAAATTCGCGTTCCAAATCGATGAGTCGAGACATTTTTATGACCCTTATATTCAATATTGATGTCATTTTCCATTCCAGTGAACAACCCCGGTTTCTACACGGATTATGCTCTTATTTATCAGAAAACCTATTGCACCTGTTGTGATAATCGTAGCATACATTTCAGCTAAATTGTAGACAAGTTGAGCATCAAGTATCCTGTGTCCAAGACCGAAACTTGTACCAATAAACATCTCGGTAACAACAACGATAATAAGCGATAAGGATATTGCTATTCTCATGCCGCCAAAGATTTGCGGTAAAGCTTCTGGAAATATCACTTTCTGAAATAGAGCGAATCCTTTCACCCGAAGTGTATTTGCAGATTTCATCCTTAATTCCTTACCGAGTCGAACACCATACATTGAATGAATAATCAGCACTAGGCAAGCTGCCCAGGAAGTTATCGCTATTTTTGATTGATCTCCAATACCGAAAAACAATAAGAACAACGGAAAAAGAGCAGTCGCGGGTATGCTCCTGAAAAACTCAACAATAAATTCAAGAGAATGGTAAATCTTGTCAGAGTACCCCATTAAAAGTCCGATAGGTATTCCGATAATGCCTGCTATCAGGAAACCGATAATTGTCCTGTATAATGTAAAAGCAATATCTGGAATGATTTGAGTGCTCACAAATAAATGTGTGAGTTCCAATACTACTGTTTGTGGTGGCGGCAAAAAGAGCGGGCTGATTATTCCCAAGTTAGCAGTGATCGACCAAGCTATAAGAATCATCAAAGGTGCGATAAAATAATATGGTCTTTTATGTTTCATATTCGGATAACCTTAACATTTTATTCCTTATTCTGATGAATGCCTTGCTTGATAACATTTCTAACTTTCTTGGTCTCGGTAAGTCAATCTCAATAATACCTTTCACTCTTGCAGGACGTTTTGAGAACACTATGACCTTGTCTGCAAGAAAAACCGCTTCATCAATATCATGACTGACAAATATGGTGGTTTTGGCTGTTTCTCTCCAAACATTCAGCAGTTCGAGCTCCATTTTTCTCGTCGTAGAATAATCTAACGAGCTAAAAGGCTCATCCATCAGCAGGATATCAGGATCGTACGCGAACGCCCTGCATATAGCAATTAATTGCTTCATTCCTCCTGAAAGTTCATAGAAATACTTGTTTTTATGACGTGATAAACCTACTTTCTTCAAATAATGCTCAGCAATCCGCATCCTATCTTTTTTACTGATCTTTTGTCCTTCCATAGCGAGTTCAATATTTCCAAGGGCGGTTCTCCAGGGCAACATGCTCTCATTATAGTTCTGGAATACAAAACCCACTTTTGCCAATGCCGGGCACTTCCCATCAATCCGCACGCTTCCTGACGATGATTTTTCAATCCCAGCAATGATGTTCAGGAGAGTTGTTTTACCGCAACCGTTCGGGCCGAAGACTGCAATGAACTCTCCTTTCTTTGCCTTCAAAGAGATGTTGTCCAAAACCCGCAGATTGCGCAGTTGTTTATTGGCCTGCTCAAACTTCTTACATACTTTTCTCAGCTCTATTGCAGACATGGGGTTCCCTCTTAAGGTACATAGTACAAAGCAGATGTGCTAACTCTTGTTTTCAGTTCTCCCACGTCATAGAGCATGTCTACATACTTCTTCATGGCAACCTTATTGATATTGTCTGAGCGGCTCATGTACAGCAGAACAGATTTGTCAGCAACATTTTGGTCAAGTTTGACATACTTAGGGATTATCAGTCTGGCTTTACCTTCATTTTGCTCTATGAAATCTGAAGCTTTGTCAAATGATGTTACAACTTTATTGGCAAGTGTCGGATTTTCTGCAATAAACTTGCTTGAAATCAAAGCAACTCCCTGTGGGTTGTGGTTCAATTGTTCAGCATAAACCGACCCATAGAGCTTTTTTGCGTTGCCACTCTCAAGCGCAATAGTTGTGGTCGGTTCGTAGGAATGCAAGACATCGATTGTTCCTGCATATAAAGCAGGAAGTTGGGTTGGTGGAACGATTTGGATAAATTCAATTTCTGTAACATCAACACCTTTGTCTTTCAAGAAACTCTTCAGCAGGTTTGTTGCGGTGCTTCCAGGAAATACTCCAATTTTTTTACCTTCCAGATCATATAAGCTACTTAACTGAGAACCTTTAGGTATGATAAGCGAATCAAATGGTGTCTCAGGTGTTATGTCACTTGCAGAAAAGACCTTTATTTTTCCAGGATCAATGGTTTCTACAATAAGCACGGGAACTGCTGAGGACTCAACAACGATATCTATATCTCCCCTCACTAATGCATCCACTAATTGATTACTTGATTGTAATATGACCGGTTCTACCCGAATCCCTTGTTCATCAAAATAACCATTTTCTTGTGCAACATAGAGTGGCAGACTTGCAAGAATAGGCAAATACCCAATCTTAACAGTTCTTTCGGAATATTCTCTATGCGTTGCTTTGCCCGATATTATACTATCAGAGGTTGATTCAGGCACTAATTTCCAAAGACCAATGGAAATGACCAATATCAGACAAAGTATCAAACCGACCAATACAGCATTTCTATGTTTCATTTCACAACACCCTCCATTTGTTAACTTTGTAGTGACAAAAAATAGTAAACGTATTTTAATGTTATCTCCCACCGAGTGAGGTGTAACTTAGAAAAACTTAAATACCGGAAACACTCTCTCAAACGGTATGAATGAGAAACTCCTTGAAGAGATCGGCCTCACAAAAGGCGAAATAACGGTCTATCTGACACTCCTGAAATTAGGGGAGACCACGACAGGCAAGATTATAGAAGAGGCCCAAATATCAAGCGGGAAGATATACGAGATACTGAACAAGCTCATATCCAAAGGGCTCGTAAGCTACATCATAAAAGAGAAAACTAAACACTTCATCGCCACATCACCAAACAGGATCCTTGATTATATGCATGAAAAAGAAAAGGAACTGAAGGACAAGGAGAACGAGCTGTTGAAAGAATTGCCTTTCCTACTCGCTATCGAAAAAGCAAGTGAGAAGAAATGCGAGACAACATTGTTTAAAGGCTTCAAGGGATTCCAGACGGCCATATTTGAAGCACTACAAGAACTGACCACACAAGATGAAGTCCTTGCTATGGGCATAATCTCACGAAAAGAGAAACAGTACAACATCGTTTGGCAAAAATGGCACAAAGAAAGAGTTAAGAAAAAAATACCCTGCAGGATGATATTCTCAGACAAGGACACAGACTACTACAAGATGTTCAAAAAGATGAAACTGACAGAAGTAAGAGCGATAAAGGGAATAACCCCTTCTGCGATAGATGTAATGGGAAACAGAGTACTAATACTCACGCACGGAAAAGAGGCTGGATGCCTGTCGATAAAAAACCCAGAAATAGCGCAATCAGTCACCACCTTCTTCTATAGCATATGGAACGTGGCGGAAAACTAGAGGAACAAATTCTGATAATTCTGGAACACCGCATTGGCAGCGTCCTCGACAGTCAGGCCCTTGAGCTCAGCTATCTTCTTCAGCGACTCAAGGACGAATGCAGGCTCGTTGCGCTGGCCAGGGAACGGAGAGAGGAGAGGAGCGTCAGTCTCTGTAAGAAGCTGGGAGATGTGGACCATGTTTATCATGTTCTGGAAATGCTCGCTCCTAACAACATTCGTCGGGATGGAGAAACTCCAGCCCTTGCCTGCAGCGCGCTTTATCAATGACTTCTTTCCAGAGAAACAATGAAGCACGACTTTCTTTGCGCCTGATGCGTCGAGCATATCTATGACAACCTGCTCCGCCTTCCTTGAATGGACGATTAGCGGTATGTCCAGCTTCTTCGAGAGGTCGATGAACTTCTGGAACAATTCCTTCTGCCCTGCAATGTCTTTGCCAGTCTTGTAGTCCAAGCCGACCTCGCCGAGGGCAACGGGCTCGGATTTTTCTATGAAAGCAAGCTCCTCATCAACGTCGTAAGGCTTCAACTGGATAGGATAGTCGCCGACATCCACCTCTTGCTGCAACGCGTCAGGAGGATAGATACCAAGGGCAGGCTTTACTATGTCATACTTCTTCGCAAGGTCGAGGACAACCCTGTTTGTCTGGGAATCCACGCCGTTGGCTATTATCACTTTCACTCCCGCAGCCTTTGCCCTTGCTATGACTCCGTCTAAGTCATCCTTGAACAGGTCAAGATGCGCATGCACATCAACAAGCAAGACCATGGCAGCATCCATCCGACAGAACCTATTTAAAACTAACTTTTAAATCCCTGCTGATTTAAAAACCCTTTAAAAAGCCCCAACAACAACATTTATAAAGAAAATGACAATATCCAGAACCCACAGTCAGGGGCTTTTAAGCACAATATCTAAAAACAATAAAGGTGGTAAATAATGGCAATTGTAGGTTTTGAATTCACGAAAATCAATGTGCAGAGACAGGAAGTCGCCAAAGGCAAGATCAACATAAGCAACAATGTCGGGATAACCGACATAAAGAAGAGCGACCTCCAGCTGGGAAAGTCAAAACAGAACGGGATAAGATTCTTCTTCGAATACAAGTCGTCCTACGAGCCGAGCTTCGCAAAGATAGAGCTCGGAGGCGTGATAATCTACCTGACAGACGAAAAGAACGCCAAGGAGATAACAGACGCATGGGAAAAGGAGAAGAAGATCAAGAAGGATGTCGCAGAGAAGATAATCAACGCAATACTGACAAAGTGCAACATACAGTCCATAATACTCAGCAACACAGTCAACCTGCCGCCTCCGGTGCCGATGCCGCACGTGAACATCGCGACAGGGCCGCAGGAAGCTGCTAAAGAAGGTAAGAAGGACGACAAGAAAGAACGGCAGGAAAGCCTGAAGAAATAACGCAGACTCGCCGCTCGTCCCTACAACAAAATCCCTAGATTTTGTGTATTACGGGACTCGCTTCGACAGGCGAGTCTGCGGAACGCACAAAATGCTTTGCATTTTGGCGTGCCAAGATCGCTTCGCGATTTTGAGCATTGCAAATGGTGCAATCCACGCGAATGGTGCTACATCCTCG
>JAHJSS010000053.1 GCA_018830225.1 Nanobdellota archaeon | reverse complement strand
TGGTCATCGATGACCGACAACAAAAACTGCAAGCCTTTACCGCCGACCGAGATACGGCAAGACCGAGCCTCACAGCGAGGGCTTGACGAGGAAGGTCGGCGGAACGGGGATTATAAGGGGTCGCAACCCCTTATCTCATATTCATTCTTCAAGAATCGCAGCGCCGCGCTGCTAAACCGCTTTGCCGGCAAAGATGTCAATAATCTACCGCAAGAGGCTGACGCCTTCAGCATACTTCTGAACAAGTGCCGGTTTCCGCTGCCCATACCAACTGACGCTAGAGCGGCGGCGCTGCTGAACCAATAGGTGTTTCTGAAGAATTCACTTCCTCATTATCTGCTCGAGGACCTGCGGGCCGATATTGTGCTTCTCAAGGGTCCCTGCCTTCTTCCACTGCTGGACAGCAAGCTTCATCATGTTCGCCTTGAGGTAACACGCGCCAGCCAGATCATGCAGCTTCGCCTTCTTGTACATCCTCGCGGCAGGAAGCCACTCCTCAGCCTGCTCATAATACCACGCTGCACGCTGCGGGTCCTTCAGCTGCTTCTCAAACATCCGCGCAGCAGTGCCGGGCAAGTTCGCGTTGGCATAGCACTGCGCAGAATACCCCCACCCCTTCATCCTCTTCAGGATGTCAGCGATGGTCTTCCACGCATGCTCAGGATCATCGCCCAGCTTCTGCGTGAATATCACGTGCGCCTTCTCTATAGGCCCTGAACCTATATCAAAATAGGCATACTTGGCCAGCGTCTTCGCAAGCCTCTCAAGAAGCCACTTAGGCTCACCGGTGCGCGAGGCGATGTCCTCATATACCTTCGCAGCCTGGAATCCCTTCTTCTTCACAAGGAACTCCTCTGCACGCACAAAGTCAGGTACAACAGAATTGTCAGGATACTTCTCCATCAGCTGCTTCAGGCGGAACACCTTCTGCTCATGATATATCTTCTCCTTCAGTATGTCCTGCACTTCACTGGGTATCCTTGTCATGCTCAATCCCACTTCAGGCCCTCAAACTCAGCGAGCAGGGAATCATTGGCCATGCCCACTGAGTAGCTGTACCAGTCCAGCCCGCCAGCCTTTTTCCTTTTCTTCAGGAAACTGATGAACTCGCCTTTCCTCGCATCATCCCACAGGCCAAAGAAGAAAGCTGTCTTGCAGACGTGGAGGATATCACAATAATGGTGGTCAATCCTCAGGTCCACTCCCTGGTTGACCTCAGGATGGCAAGGGCAGTACAGCAAGTCCTTCTTATGATCATACACTATGTTGTGGCATAGACCGCAGTCACGCCTGTCCTTGGAGCGGTTCATCCACTCCTTCAGGGGCCTGCCGTGCTTGATGTAAGAATGCATCTCCAAGGTGTTCTTCTCAATTCCCTTGGCTACAGAAAGCTTGTCCTTGAAATGGTGGCCGCAGCAGCCCACGCAGCTCATCCAGCCCAGCTGGCAAAGGTCAGACTTAGCATACCTCATTTTCATGATGACATAAGAAGGAGGGGTTTTTAATGTTTTCTCTTGCGCAATCCTGCGCACACAGGCCATTTCGTCACTGGGCTGTTACTCCTTGGCAGCAAAAAAGTTTAAATATCCTGAGTGATTGTATCCTCTGGCCAACATGTGTCAGGGAGGTGTTAAATGTGGTTGAATCAGATGCAGCAGAAGATGCAAAAGAATATGTGGCTCAAGGCCAGACATTCCAGAACTCATCAGCAGCGCTGAAAGCGGTCTCTTCGCAGCTGGGCGACCTTGATGAAAGGGTCCAGGAAGGGATATCAAATGCAGAGAAGACACGGAATTTCCTGAAGCGCTCAGCAGGAATAAAGGACGCGGTCACTTCTGCTCTGGCAGACCTGGAAAGCGGCTGGGAAGCGCAAGGCCTGGACAGCTCATCATATCTCGTGACAGAGGTGAGGGACGGCGACGACTACCAGCTCTCAGTCGAGTTCCGCCCGCCATTCACAGAATACATCTGGCTCACCGGGCCGCAGGGCAACAACATAACCGAATCAGGGGACACAGCATTCCTCACCTTCGCATACAGCTTCCAGAGAGGGGAAGACAAGGTCACAGCAGAATATTCAGAACTGCAGGTCGGGCTGAACCTCCCGACATTCAGGGGATCACCAGAGCTGGTCCGCGAGGGCATGCTGAGGGTGAAGAAGGAGCTCGAGCTCAACGAAGCAGCAAAGAAAGCAGCATACAACGCAAAGGAAAGCGCCACAGAAGCCGTGAAGAAATACTGCGCTGACAAGGGCATGAGCTTTGCTGAGCCAAAAGCTGCGGAAGCAGGTCTCAGACCAAACGGCGGAGAGGATGTCGAGGAAGGATGGGCTGACATCGCAGATAAAGAGGGAGTCAGGAAAGGCAAGAAATGATTTGTCTTTTATTTTTTCTTTCTTGATTATCACTCATCATCCACTGTGAAGAGTCTGGAATCCTTAACCTTGAAGAGGCTGAGTCTCGCTCCGCAGTCAAGCCAGCCATGAGCGTAATTGAGGGCTGCGAATGCAGTCACGACATCACCCTTTTTCCTGAAGTGCTTTGCGTCATCATAGTAGCGCTGCGCCATGTCAAGGACATCCTCTGCCTGCGCTTTCCTCTTCTGGTCAAGGCCTTTCTCCCTCACCATGTCAAGCGCCTCCTTTGTCATGCGGAAATATTTCTCCAGCTTCTCGTCAGAAACAGCCCTCTCAGAAGCCACCCGACTAACCCCCAAAGTTCATGGAGTAAGCAAGAAGGATGAACAGCAGCAGGAACGTGAATATGACAAACACGAATATGAAGCTCAGTATCCTCACGAACAACAGCTCAGCACGCAGGCCAAGATATATCAGAATGCCCGCAATCAGGAATATGAATACGAGAAGTATCAAAAGCTGGATGTAATGCCCCTGTATAAGAGTGGTAGGATAGAACAGGTAGAACACAAGATAGAAATAAGTCGCGAGACCGATGAGCATGGTTATCAGCACAGGGCTGTACCTCTTCACCCAATAACTGAAGCTCCACTTTTCGGCATAGAAAAGGTCCTTTGCCTCATGCTCAAGCTCCTTCCTCAGCACCTCCTCGACACGAGGGTGTGAGACAGGCGCAGCAGAATGGACCACTGGCCGCGGAACAGGCACTGAGACCTTAGGCTTGCGAGAAACAGGCTTCCTGGCTTTGGCTTTAGTCTTAGCCTTGACTTTCGGCATGGCCTTAGGCTTCCTCTTTTTTGCTGGCATAATGGTTTAAAAAGGGAATTAGTATTTAAATATTATCCTTAATCAAATTCCATCCCCAGCTCCTCAGCGCCTGCGATTATCTTGTCCTCCTTCAGCTCAATCACTGCCTCATGCCTGTTCTGCACCAGCCACCTGTCTGAAGGTATCATATCAGGAGGCAGATCAGACATCTTGAACCACCTGACATCCTCCTTGTCTTTGATCTCGCTCAGCGGGGACGCCCTGGTGAATATTATGATGAAGCCGTACTTGATGCGGCCGTCCTGGACCAGCTTCTCATTCAGCACAGCGTTCGCCGATTCGAACCTGGCATCGATGAATGTGCCGCTCTTTAGGACCCTCATGCTGGCCTCAGCGACCGTCTCCTTCAGCCTTATCCTACCTCCAGGGAGGCTCCACTTGCCCTGGTATGGCCTCTTCTTCCTCTTCCAGAGCAGCACATTCCCGTCCTTCACGCAGGCCACGAGCACGACAGGAAGGGGGCTCATCTCATCATCAGACTCTATGAAGAAAGGGATGTACTTCTCTGCCTGCGCCGAGAGCCTGTACGACTCCCTGTCCTTGACCAGCAGGCCTTCATCGACAAGCTTCTGTATGAAATAGGCGAGATCGTTCGAGCGCATCCCTGTCAGCTTCTCCATCTCGTTGAACCTCAGCTCATTCCTGTACACGAACTGCTGGAATATCCTCTTGCGTTTAGGGCTGTTCAGGTTGTACTTCATCTTCCCACTTACTCAATATATCTTGAGGAATTGTTTATAAGATATTAATCTTTTGCTGCATCAGGCTTCTGCCGCATCAGGGTGATGATCGTATGGACAAGAACAAGGCACATTATGTCGCCGCAACAGCAATCATAATCAAGGACGGGAAATACCTCATAACCAGGCGCTCCGATAAAGAGACCATGATGCCAGGCCTCTGGACAGTCCCTGGCGGGAAGCTCGAGATGACAGACTACACCGCGCGGAAAAAGGATGCGGGAGAGCTCTGGTACAACGTCATCGAGGGACTACTCAAGAGGGAGGTGAAGGAAGAGACTGGCCTAGACATACACAACATCAGTTATCTCACCAGCATGGCATTCATCCGCCCCGACGGCACACCCACTGTCGTGATATCACTGTTTGCTGACCACGGCGGAGGTTCTGTGAAGCTCTCTTCTGAACTGACTGACCACGCATGGGTTACACTGGAAGAGGCTGAGAACTACCCGCTGATCGAGGGCATATACGAAGAGCTCGAGATGCTCGACAATCTCCTGAAAGGCAAGGAGCTTGTGCATTGGAGAAAGAGATAGGCATCACCCGCTGCAATACATCCTTATCAGGTCGTCAGCTATCCTGCGTAGGCACTTGTTCTCTATCCTGTCAGGGTTGTCTACGATGATGTTCCGCGCAAGCTGGTCAGGAGGCGTATACGCAAGACCCTTTGCCTTCTCTACCACCTTCTCGAGGAAAGCAGGCACGCCCTCAGGACGGAAAAGCCCTGCCATGACCTCCTCTGTCTTGGCGCCATGGTTCGCATCGAAGTTATAGTCTACAGGGAAAGCAGCGACAGCATAATGCATGCCAAGCTGAAGCGCCATCGAGGCCTCAGGACAGACAGTCATGCCGACGACATCACCGTACTGCGCGCGCTTCATGCCCTCTGCGCGCGTGCCGAACCTGTCGCCGGGGATACAGACATAATTGCCTCCAATGAAAAGATGCGAGAAGACATCATCCTGCCCTTCATAAGCATCAACAAGGATATTCTTCAGCCCTTCAGAGAACGCAGGGTTCGGGTTCGCGTGGACGACAATACCTGTGCCGAACAGGTTGTCATCCCTGCCTGTCTCGTCGACATAATCGCCAGGGACCACAAGGCTGCCCACCTTTATCCTGTCATCATGCATAGAGCCCACTGCGCTGGTAGCGATCACGAACCTGGCCCCCATTATCCTTCCTGCTATTAGATTAGCTGCATATTGGGTGCGGGAAGGGCCGAACCTCCTGCCCGGGCGGCCATGGCGAGGTATGAATATGACACCATCCTTGCGCTCCTTGTACTCTATGCTGCCGTCGCCCCACTGCGTCCTGTACTTTGTGTGGAACGGCACCCAAGGAAGCTCGCTGAACGCAGGAGCATCATCAATACCAGAACCTCCTATCAGAAGTATCTTTGGCTCATCAAATCCCAAGTCTAACCACCTGACAGATATACTGTAAAGGTATTATATAAAATTTAGGGTTTTGTCGGCTAATATGAAATCCTTGTGATTCTGATGAATATCAGAATCACCTGTTTTCCTGTTCTTATTAGCCTGTCGATGTTGTATGCTATGACTCTTGTGAGGATTTCTACTCTTTGGAGCTTGTCTGTGCGCGATTTAACGT
>JAHJSS010000052.1 GCA_018830225.1 Nanobdellota archaeon | reverse complement strand
TGGTCATCGATGACCGACAACAAAAACTGCAAGCCTTTACCGCCGACCGAGATACGGCAAGACCGAGCCTCACAGCGAGGGCTTGACGAGGAAGGTCGGCGGAACGGGGATTATAAGGGGTCGCAACCCCTTATCTCATTACTTTCGGAAAAACGGCTCTGTCCCGAGACTCGCTTACGCTCGGGCAGCGCCAAGTTCGGCCAGTGTTGTGTCAATGCGAAAGCCCTGTTCCCCGTAGGGGTGCTAGCACTTATTTAGAATCGAAGATTCTAAAGACTTTAGAACGCTACGCGTTCTAAATTACTTCGTGCGTGCGGCACCTCGCTCGCTTCGCTCGGAGGCGTCCCCCCACAACGGGCGTGAGCAATGTTATGCATTGCCTCACAAACAGGCGCTGCCTACTCTCGGGACAGAGCCAGGAAAAACAAAAGCTTTATAATTAATAATCATGTCTTCAGGGGCATGAAGATACTCGCACTGGTCGACCTGCACGGTTCTATGAGCGTAATCAAGAAGATAGCTGCGCTGGCCAAGAAGGAGAAGGTGGACTACATCGTCAGCGCAGGAGACCATACCATATTCGGCGACTCCAACGAGGCCATAATAAGGAAGTTCGATGAGATAGGGGTGCCTGTGATCATGCTGCACGGCAACCACGAGGAAGAGAGCACCATGCGCAGGCTCTGCGCAAAGGCAAAGAACGTCAGGTTCCTGCACAAGGAAATCCTAGATGCCAACGGATATGTATTCATGTGCTACGGAGGCGGCGGGTTCTCGACAAAAGACAAGGAATTCGAGGACTGGGCTAAGCAGGCCATGAAGCAGGTCCCTGAAGGCAAGAAGATAATACTCGTCACGCACGCTCCGCCATACGGCACAAAGCTCGACCTCATACTCGACCAGCCGGCAGGCAGCAAATCCATACGGCAGTTCGTAAAGCTCGTCCAGCCAAAGCTCGTGATATCAGGGCATCTGCATGAGAACGCAGGAGCGAAAGACAGGATAGACGGCACAAAGATGATCAACCCCGGGCCGTGGGGGATGATATTGGTTGTATAATCAGAAATCCATCATTCTTCCATCGATTCAGTCACTCCGCTTCGCTTCGTTCGGGAGTCAAGAACCTGGGTTCTTGACAATCCTCTTTCATGAGAAGGACGACTCGTGATGCTTTCTGCTCATCTATGACTTTGTATCCTGCTGCCTTTGCAATATCTTCTGCGAACTTCTTAACTTCAGGATGCAGAGGCATGTTGGCCATGTCGAGCTTGATTGTCGAGGCGCCTACAAACATGTATGCCTTGACCTCAACAAAATGAGGGTCTGCGCGCTTGATGAGCTCTGCGTAGCCAGCAGGGTCCAGCATATTCATATCTTTTATTGCAGTGATGCGGAGGCAGGTCCTTGTCTTACTCTTCAACCTCTTAAGGATATCAAGGCTGCGCAAGAGGCGCTCCCAGCAATCCTTGTGCAAGGGTTTGCAGAGCTTTTCCTGCAGAGCCCTGTCAGGCGAGTCCAATGAAACGTAGAGCTGTGTCGGAGGCTCCATTTTCTCCATAACTTCAGGAAGCATGCCATTAGTGACAATGAAGACAGACGCTTTACGCTTCTTCAGCTCCTTGATGAGCTCGTCCAGCTTCGGATAGTACAGCGTTTCCCCTGTCAGAGATATCGCAAACTGGTCAGGGTCCTGCGCCTCCCTGAACTTCTTCTGGTCAGTCTTCTCCAGGCCGCCGAAGCCAGAAAGAAGCTTGCGCTGGGCAGCGACTGCTTTTGTGACCAGTTCCTTAGGATCATCAATGCTTGAGAACGGCTCATTGTAATGCTCACGCCAGCAGTAGATGCAGTCCATGTCACAGAAGTTGACTGTCACAGACATTTGGCAGCAGCGGTGAGAGCGGATGCCATAGAACTGCTCCTTATAGCAGACACCCTGGCCCCGCAATGACTTCTTTGTCCAGGTGCAGACCTTGACAGCAGAATGGTCTCCTATCAGCTTGTACTGCTGCTGCTCCAATAGTTTTTTGTAGGCATCCTTGACCATGCAGTGAGGATAAACAGCATTCTTTTAATTGTTTTGCACAAAATATATAAACGCACCAGGCAAACAATGCAACATGAAAGTACTGGAAATCCTCAAGAGATTCAAGCAGACAGAGCAGTTCAGACAGTGGCAGGCGAAGAACAAAGACTCCAAGCTCGTCCATGTGTTCATAATGCTTGACCCGGGCCAGGATGTCAAGTATGACATAGGATTCTATGACTACAAGAAGAAGCTCATGACATCATTCACCGTTGATGAGGAGCTCAAGGACATACAGTCCAGGGAAGACAAAGAAGTCTTCAAGAAGCCAGGAGAGAAGATAAACCCCTTGGATGAGTCAAGGCTGAAGGTCTGCTTCAGGGACGCGAGC
The DNA here is from genome assembly GCA_018830225.1 of Nanobdellota archaeon. Lineage (GTDB taxonomy): Archaea > Nanobdellota > Nanobdellia > Woesearchaeales > UBA11576 > JABMQF01. Next base: position 35,699 of record JAHJSS010000052.1, on the reverse strand, counting down.
GCCAAGTGCAGGGAGCTCCAGAACAACAAATACAAGCAGCACGCACCTATCAAGGAAGTCATCATACTTCAGAACATAGACTGCGGACAGGTCTGGAACATAACATACATCACAAAGACATTCCAGACACTCAACATGAAAGTTGACGCGGAGACAGGAGATATTGTGGAGGAAAAACTCCACCAGATATTCACTTTTGATAAATGACCCTGGAAACGCCCAAATCCGTCGATGTTTTTCTACATAACACCATTCGTGACAAACATAATTTCATCATGCAGTGGTGTCGCACTGCAGACTATATTTTAGCAACGATATTTTTCAGTTTGGGTTAATTTAAATACTAGTCTTGTTTCTGGAAATACTGCATTCATGGTTCTGGAATTCTTTTCACGATTTCAGAACCACCCCAACTTTTTTTCAGACGAATTTTTCACTAATCCTGCTGGGATAAGAGGAGTAAAAGAGGTGCTATGTTTGATCCCCCAAAGCAACATCAGCTACAAGACAATCAAGAGCAACAGGACACTGTTCGAGTGCGTAGGCAAGGAATGCTTTGAGGCAGAAGAGGAGAACGAAGAAGAGATTGTCGATTAAGACCTTGTTCTTGCTTATTTCCCGCACTATCTAATCATAATTGAACTTCTGGCCATGCTTCAGCTTTCCAGACCTGAAAAGCTTGACCACAGCAAGCGCAGCCCTTATCGTGTCTTCAGGCCTTGTCGGCTTCTCGGTATTCACATAAGCGACCTGAGAGCCCTGTGACTCAAGAATATCCCTAAGCCATCCTGCCCTGTACTTTCCCTCAATCCGCCTCTGGAACTCCAATGTCTCGAACTTGCAGCAGTCCTTCTTGTCCCTGGCAGACTTGCGCTCCATCGCAGTCTCGGCGCTCACATCGCAGATTACGTACAGGTGCGGAGCGTTCCCAGCAGCGTAACTATTGCCTTCTAGAGCAAGTATCTGATCGACACTCAAAGGATTGTCCATGGAAGACTGGTAGACAACACTTGAGCAGAAATTACGCTCGCAATACACATCTACACCATCAAGCACTGCAGGGCGGATAAGCCTGGAGATCAACTCATGCCTGTCCTCTGCATACGCCTCAGCAGCATCCCTGGCAGTGTAATCAAGGCCTTTCACCTCATGGATGAGCTTCTTCCTTATCTTCAGACCGGTCCTTGCCCAGGTAGGCTCGCAGGCGAAGATCACATCAATACCTCTCCCGTCCTTCCTGACAAAGTATTCTTTCAGCCTGCCATACTCTGGTATGACATCATCAATCCCGTAGATTGCAAACAAGGGATTGCCCTGCGCAGAAGGGACCTTACCTTCCTCATCAGAATGCCACAGAAGACGCAGGTCGATGATGTGCTTGCCTGCCGAGACCTCTGCGCGCTTTATCGCGCTCACTATAGAACCCTTGCCACCGCAGTCGATGGACTCAGCAACAAGATATAGCCCGCTCTTCTTGCCATACTCAGTTATCAATGTCATCAAGACAGACCTGACTCTCTTTCGTATTTATAATTTTTGTATTTATAATCACTGACTCTGACGCAAGACCCTCTTTTAAATGAACCTCATATTTTAAATATCACATGCCATCTTTAGAATATTCCAGAGAAGGCATCAAAAAATGGGGGGACAGACATTGACTGAAATCGTACAGACCATCCTAGATAAAGACGGCAGGCTCAAGCCCGGCTTCTGCGGAATCGGAAGGCTCCGCGGAAAGACAGGAGATGACTACAAAGAAGATGAAATAACAGTCCTCGAATACTTCTTCACGAACACACACTCAAACATCTACTGCGCAACAGACAACATGCCCAACGAGCTATGGGCGCTGGTCATGGGCCAGTACGCGCGAAGCAACCTCACAGGAAGGGACAGGCTTCTGCAGCTGTTGCATGACATGCACGAGAAAGAGAAACAGGCATCAGTAGCAAAGCTAGCAGAGATGATAAGGTCAGGCGAAGACGTCTCGGCCATGCTCTCAGGCCACCTGAGGAAAGCAGGAAAATTCATAGACACCTGGGGTGTCAAGTACGGCCACGCAAGCCTCAGGGACTCAGGCACGATAAGGATATGCTTCGAAGGCGTCAGCCAGAGAGCGACAAAGTTCCTCGAGGCGGCACGCGAAGGCGCATACCAGGAGCAGTCGACAAGGGCGCTCCCTTTCACAGCAGAGAACCTTGGCGTCCCATACGAAGTGCGAGGGACAAGATACGAAAAGATACTTCTCGACCTGGACCGCAGGCTGATAGAGCTATACGAAAGGGCGTATGACAAGCTGCTCGACCACCTCAATAATAAATTCGCCCACAAGAGGGCAGAGGCAGACGCGCAGATACAGAAAGCACTCGGAAGGACAGACCTGCGCATGAGGGACAGGGGCTGGGAAGGGATAATCAAAAGCAAGGCATTCGACGTGGCACGTTATCTCCTACCGCAGAACATGACTACCTCCCTCGGCATCACCCTCAACACAAGGAGATTCCAGGACATGCTCACAGCATGGCAGTCAGAAGAGATAATGGAGATGCAGGTACTCGGCGCAGCAGCGCAGGCAGAGGCCAGGAAGATAAGCCCTGAACTCATGAAGTACGGCAACAGAAGCGAATACCACGCAAACATACCGCCCACACTGCGCGCGCTGCACAGGAAATTCGTCGAAGCAGAAGGCGCTGGGAAAGACTTCAGATACCAGCATTACGACTGCGTCTCGACACTGGTGCACGCACCACCCGACCTGCAGGACCTGGTCCTGGCAAGCATACTCCTGAATGGCGGCGACGGCAGAGCAGGCATAGAAGAGCTGAAGAAAGTCGTTCAGAAACTGAGGTTCGAGGAGAAACGTGAGATAGCACGCGCGGCCGCAGAAGGAAAATCCAGGCATGACATATTCAACAAGGCTCCTGAGATAGCTGCTGTAGTGTTCGAAAGGGTGTATGACATAGGAGCCTACAGGGACCTCCAGAGGCAGAGAGGTGACAGGCAGCAGACCAACAGGTATTCAGTCATAGGGTATAACATGCCCAAGGAGATAGAAGAGATAGGGATGAAACCAGAGTTCGTGGCGATGATGCACGAGGTCAAGGAGGTCTATGACCTGTTCAAGAAGGAAGGGATGCACGCAGCAGCGGAATACGTGCCTGTGATGGCAAACGTCCTGAGACATGTCGCCACAAAAGAACCTGTGCAATGCTTCTACGAGGCAGGGCTGAGGACACAGCCTGCAGGCATAGACTCGTACAGGTCAATAGCCCAGCAGGAGATACGGAAACTGCTTGAGCTGATGCCAGTGTTCCAGGGGCTGGTGCCTTTTGACGATGAGTATTATGACCTGGGAAGGCTGCCTGAGACAATAAGGATGGAGATAGACTATTTCAAGGAGCAGATAAAGAAAGGAAAGATCTAGTCCTATCTCTAGATACATTTTCCAGATAAATTTAAATAAGCCCTGCTTTCTTTTTTCTTACCATGAACACAGTCACCTACGAGGGCATAGTCAAGTACATGAACAGCATGGAATTCTCAGGCATGAAGCTGGGCATAGACCGCATAAAGACCGCCCTCGAGCTCTTCGGCAACCCTGAGCAGAAGCTGAAGATAATAAACATAGTCGGGACTAACGGCAAGGGTTCTGTGGCCGCGATGATGTCCCAGATACTCCATGACGCAGGGCACAAGGTAGGGATGTTCACATCGCCTCACCTTGTCGATGTCAGGGAAAGGATACAGGTGGGCGGCCAGATGATAAGCAAGCAGGAGTTCAGGGAGGTGTTCCTCGAAGCAAAGTCCAAACTGGCAGACCTGACATTCTTCGAGCTTGTCACGCTCATGGCAGTCCTGCATTTCGTCAATAAGAAGGTGGAGTATGCCTTATTCGAGGCAGGGCTCGGAGGCAGGTACGACGCGACTAACTTCGACACAGGAGAGATGACAATAATCACCAAGGTATCGCTCGACCACACAGACATACTCGGAAGCACTGTCGAGCAGATCGCAAAAGACAAGTGCGGCATGATAAAGAAGGGCCAGCCCGTAGTCGTGACGCACGCCAACAACGGGCTGATGGGACTGATAAGGCAGGCAGCCGCAGAGAAGGATGCAACGCTCATCATGGCCAAAGACACTGACTATGAACTTTCGCTCAAGGGATCGTTCCAGAAAGAGAACGCAGGGATAGCGGTGCAGGCAGCAAAAGAGCTCAGGATAGATGAAGAGACTGTGAAGAAATCGCTGCGCAAGGTCAAATGGCCTGGAAGGGTGGAGTTCATCGAGAAGAACGTCCTGCTCGACTGCGCGCACAACCCTGGAGGGATAGAGGCACTGAGAAGATATGTCGAGACACTGAAGTACGACAGGCTGTTCATAATCTTTGCGGTGAGCAACAACAAGGACTACAAGGAGATGCTCAGACGGCTGCCAGAACACCATGAGCTGATATTCACGCAGACAAGCGTCGCCAGGAGGCTGTCCATAGACGAAGTCCCTGATGATATAGAATGCACAAAGATAAGGGAGCCCATCAAAGCGCTCCAGCACGCCAAGTCACTGGCCGGCGAGAAAGACCTGATACTCGTCTGCGGATCGATATTTCTCATCGGAGATGTCAAAAGCTCGCAACTAGCACATGTTACAGTCAATTAACATACTTGCTCGCTTTCGAGCACATTTACCCCTCCAGTCACAGACTGGCGGTGTAAATGCATAAAGGCGGCGCTAATGCCTAAGCTTGTCCAGGATCCTGTTTCCTAGTTCTGTGCAGGCGAGTTTCACATCCTCATTCTTGGTTATTTCACCAGGGTCTTCAGCCTTCCCGATAACTGAGCCGACACATACCATACCCATCACTCCGATATACTTCTTGAATACAGACTCCACAAGACAAGTCTCATTGACATCCCTCGCACCCACTGCAACACAGGCAGAGACCTTGCCCTTCAAGAGGTACGGATCACATATGCAATTGGTCCGGTCGATGAAATCCTTCATCATCCCTGAAACATTGAAGAAGTAATTCGGGCTGCCGAAAACAATGGCATCAGCCTCAAGCATCTTGGATATGACAGACTCCATATCATCGTCGATGACGCAAGGTCTCCCAGCACCATAGCACATGTCACAACCGGTGCAATGCTGTATCTTCAGGTCCTTAAGGAGCACCATCTCCACCTCGGCACCCCCTGCCCTGCAGGAGTCAAGCACCCACTGCAGCATCTGCTCTGTGTTGCCCTTCCTCGGGCTCCCGCAGATAGCTATGACTTTCATTGGACCAGCCCCTCATATATCGGGAAACGCCTGCAAAGCTCAAGCACTTCAGACCTTATCTTATGCCTTGCGGCAGGATTGCTGAAACCGTTGATGACCTTAGCTATACACTCGCCGATGACACGCATCTCCTCCTCATTGAAACCCCTGGTGGTCAGGGCGGGCGTTCCCAGCCTTATGCCTGAAGGGTTGAAAGGCGAGCGGGTGTCAAAAGGTATCATGTTCTTGTTTGTGAATATGAGCACCTCGTCAAGAGCAGACTCGACCTCTTTGCCGCCGAGCCCTGTCTTGCTGAGATCGATAAGCATGAGGTGATTGTCAGTGCCTCCGGAGACCAGCTCTAACCCCTGGTCCATCAATGTGTCCGCGAGTGCTTTTGCGTTCTTCAGGACCTGGTGCTGGTAGGCAGTGAAACCAGGCCTGAGCGCCTCTCCGAAAGCAACAGCCTTCGCAGCAATCACGTGGTCGAGAGGGCCGCCCTGCATGCCGGGAAACACCGCAGAGTCTATCTTCCTCGCAAGGTTCTTCTTGTCATCAGGCCTAAGACGGTCCTCTGTCGACGATAATATCATCGCGCCCCTCGGGCCCCTAAGGGTCTTGTGCGTGGTGGTAGTCACGACATCACAGAAAGGGGTAGGATTTTGGTGCAGGCCAGCAGCTATGATGCCTGCTATGTGGGCTATGTCTGCCATGTGGTAAGCGCCGACCTCGTCGGCAATCTCCCTGAAAGACTTGAAATCGAGACGTCGCGGGTATGCGCTGAAACCGGAAAGTATGAGCTTAGGCTTCTCTTTCAGGGCGACCTTCCTTACAGCGTCCATGTCAAGCAGCTTGGTCTCGGGATCGACGCCGTAGCTGGTGAAATTGTAGAACTTCCCAGAGAAATTAACCTGGCTGCCATGGGTCAGGTGCCCTCCGTGCGCAAGGTCCATGCCGAGTATCTTGTCGCCGAGGTTGAGGAGCGCAAAATAAGCCTCCATGTTCGCCTGGCTCCCTGAGTGCGGCTGGACATTCGCATGCTCTGCACCGAAAAGACGCTTTGCCCTGTCGATGGCAAGCTGCTCAGAGATGTCTATATGATCATTCCCGCCATAATAGCGCTTTCCAGGATAGCCCTCGCTGTACTTGTTGGTGAGAACAGAACCCATAGCCTGCATGACCGCACGGGAGACATAGTTCTCAGAAGCGATGAGCTCAGCGCCGTTCTGCTGCCTAGCCAACTCATCCTTCACAACAGAGAATATCTCAGGATCCCCCTCTTTGAGATGCCGCATCATATCGGGAAAAAGGTTCAGAAGTCACTATTTATAGTTTTCTATCGAAACTGTTTTTAAAAGAGGCGGTTTGTCTCCAGCCCTTGACAACACAACAAATAAATAAAACAAGGCCTGCGGCAGTCATGGGGAGGTTAGACATGATAATAGGCTTGACAGGAATGTACTGCTCTGGGAAGGATTCTGTCGCAGAGCACCTTGCCAAAAGAGGCTTTGTCCATTTCTCGCTTTCTGACATCATAAGAGAAGAGCTGGGTAGAAGAGGTATTGAGGTGACGAGAGACAACCTCATAAAAGTTGCAAACGAACTCAGGCAGGAATACGGACACGGTGTGCTGGGGGAAAGAGCGCTTCTGAAGATGAAGGAAAAAGGAGGCGATTACGTAGCGAGTTCGATAAGGTACCCTGCAGAGGCAAAAGCGCTGATGAAGCACGGGCATTTCTTCCTTGTCGAGGTAAGGGCCCCTATCAAGACACGATTCGAAAGGATCAAGGCACGGAAGAGAGAGAACGACCCGACGACACTTTTCGAGCTCAAGGAGAAGGAGAAGCTCGATAGCCCGGAGAGCGGACCAGGACAGCAGCTGACCAATGTCATCAAGATGTCGCAGTATGTCATCATGAATGACGGCACAGTGAAGCAGCTGCACGCAAAAGTCGACAAGCTTCTTGCAGACCTCATAAAGAAGGCTGAGAAGATGCCTGAGCATATCAGGCCGAGCTGGGACGAATACTTCATGGGCATAGTCGATGCTGTCTCAAAAAGAGGCACCTGCGACAGGGGAAGGACTGCAGTAGTGCTGGTAAGGGACAAGCGAATCCTCGCGACAGGATATGTCGGATCGCCCATGGGCATAGCGCACTGCGATGAGGTAGGGCACCTGATGAAGAAGGTCGTACACGAGGACGGCAGCGTATCGCAGCACTGCATGAGGACAAACCACGCAGAGATAAACGCGGTCGCGCTCGCAGCAAGGAACGGCGTGTCAATAGACAGGGCGACACTCTACTGCAAGCTGGCGCCATGCTACACGTGCGCAAAGATGATGATCAACGCAGGGATATTGCGGGTAGTATGCCAGAAGAGATACCACGCGGACAAGGAAAGCATGGAGCTGTTCAGGCTGGCAGGAGTCAAGGTAGAGGTCCTGGACAACACAGTAGAGCAGTACAAGAACCAGTAGTTAAAAATATTTATAAACCAATGCTTTTTCTTAGAGCATTACCAAGATGAAACACAAGATAGTGTGCATATGCGGCCTTACAGGTGCTGGGAAGTCAGTGGTATCTGACTGGCTGGTAGACAAGGGATTCGGATTCCTCAGGTTCGGGCAGATAACGCTTGACATAGTCAAGGAGAGAGGACTCGCACCTACAGAGGAGAACGAGAGGCCTATCCGGGAAGAGGTCAGGAAAAAGTATGGGATGGGCGCTTACGCGATACTGAACATACCGAAGATCGAGAAGCTGCTCGAGAAAGGGAATGTGGTAGGCGATGGGCTTTACAGCTGGTCTGAGTATAAGGTGCTCAAGGAGAAGTATGGAGACCTGCTTGTCATAATCGCAGTCTACGCACCACCCAAGATGAGGTATGCAAGACTGTCATCCAGGGAGCTGAAGTCTGAAGACACTGACCTAAGGCACCGTCCTGCAACTTGGGAACAGGCAAGATCAAGGGACTATGCAGAGATAGAGAATATCGAAAAAGCAGGCCCGATAGCGATGGCGGATTATATAATCATGAACACATCAGGTATTCCTGCTGTCTACAAACAATGTGAAGATATCCTGAAGGACATCATGAGGTAATAATGATAGTCGGAGTGGTTGGACCCATATGCGCGGGGAAAGGCCGCGTGACAGAAGAGTTCAAGAAGCTCGGCTTCGTGCACCACTCATTCTCAGCAGAGATACGCCAGGTAGCCAAGGAAAGAGGCATAGAGATAACAAGGGAGAACCTCAGCAAGCTGGGGCATGACCTGCGCAAGGAAAGCCCTAAGCAATCAATACTTGGAAGCAGGATACTAGAGCACATACGCAGGGATAGGAAGCGCGGAGTGCACAAGTTCGTGGTTGACGGGATGAGGGATTTCGACGCGCTCTTCCTCTTCCGCATGCACGAGATGGAGAACCCTGACATGCGGTTCGTGCTCATCGGCATCGACGCGCCTCAGGAGCTCAGATGGCGACGGCTCAAGAAGAGGGCAAGGCACGGAGACCCACAGACATTCGAGGAATTCAAGAAGGTCGATGACCGCGAGACCAAAGGAGGGCACGGCCAGGAAGTCGGCAAGTGCATGAAGATGGCAGACTACACCATACAGAATGATGGGGTGCTGGAGGAGCTAAAGAAGAAGGTAGAGGAAGTGGCCAGAGAAATTCTATGATTTCTGCGTAAGCCCGTATATTGCGTCGAGATAAGGTATAAGGATGCGGCTCCAGGTCTCGAACTTCTCATCCTTCTTAGAGTCTGAGACAAGATCGTCTATGCCCATCATCCTGCCTGTGATTATCGATGATTCGTTAGGCATAACGCTGCCATCTGCCCTGATGACATATATGAGGCCGAAATGCACCCTGTCCACTGGCTTGTCGCGCGCAAGAAGGGTGCCGACGAGCACCGGCTCTGAGTAATTGCCTTCAATCCTGACTTCCTCTTCTATGACCTCGCGCTGGACGCATCTCCTGATGTACTCCGGGCCGTCTGAAGGAAGGACATGACCGCCCACACCTATAGAATGCTTGCCGAAAAGACGCTCATCGCCATAGTCACGTATACTCTGCGACCGCACATAGGTGAAAACCTCCCTCCTATCATTGAATACGAGCACGTAAGGGATGAACTGCATCACCCCCTCATCTGACTCGCAGTCATAGCGCGAATGGAAGAAACCGTCCTTGACGACGCGCATGATATCCGCGGCTTCTGCGGCAGATACGAACTCGAAGCCCTCAGGAGTTTTCCTCTGCCCTCTCATGACGGTCGCGTCCTGCACGAGCACGTTCCTGTCCAGCTTGTCGTAGTTCCTGGCGGCCAAAGCATAATCAAAAGCCTTGAAGTACTTTGCAGGGCGAGGGCCCACCTGACCCTGGTAGCTTGAGCCGATGGCGACGCCATAAAGCTTGTCAGGAATCTCGGTGCGGAACATGTCGAGCTTGCTCACAGGCATGCCATCCTCAAGAGACATGCTGGCAATCTCATCCATCCTGACCTCGAACACCAGATCACCTCTGAAGCCGTTGTCGATGAAGCCAGCGAAGTGCAAAGGACCTGTGAAGCCGACATGAGAATGGCTCCGCAGCTCGACATTGAGATGCGGAGGTATCTGAAGTATCTCCTTTGACGCGAAAAGATAATGCTCACCTCCCCTCAGCATCATCTTCGTCCTGCCCCTCGCTAGGATAGGCTCGAAGAACTCCTCTGCCTCGCACTCTGCTTTCTTGGAAAGATCTATCGGCGTAGGATTATGGCGTGCGCGCAAGGCGATGACGCCTTCTGTGTTCCTACCAGATAGGTCTAGATGTATCTGCAGGCCATCGGTTATTATATGCGCTGCTGGAGAAAGGTTGCCTTCAACATCCCTGCTGTAAAGTATAGGATTCTGCTCAATTTCATCTTCAATCTCCTGCGGGGAGAGAGACGCACCCTGCCCTGTAAAGAAACGCAGCTGATTCAGAGTGAGGCCCGGCCGCGCAATGATGTTGAATGCCAGCGGCTGCACAAGAAGCCATAAATCCAGTTCTGTATCCGGCCTGTACTGCGCGAGAGCCTCATCGAAGCACGGATTATAGTCTGCCAAAAGCCTTGTATTGAGGAAAAGCCTGCCCAGACTGCTCTTTGGAGAAGACCTGACAAACTCGCCGGAAGCGAGCCTTACACGTTCCTCAAGCTTGAGAAGATAAGTGTAGCCTTTCTTCAGCTCGAAACCATCGTCTATACAGACCTTGCGGCGCTGCCTGCCAGGGAGCTGCAGAAGAGTCCTGTAGACGCTCTCAGAAGTATTCGGTCGGAATATGCCATCTGTCTCTGTATCGAGGACAAATACGTCGTCACATATGATCGGGTCAAGAGAAGAAGGCTGTATCCTAGCCTCGTCCAGCTTACCAACTATCCTGCCGTCCTGTAACCTCTGCCGGATATGCTGAGAAGCAAGGCAAACCCCAATTCTGCTGTCCAACCCCATACGAACAGATGTCCATCAGGGGTTTAAATTAATTTCCTTGTTCAAGAATAAATCTTTTTTAAAGCTTTTAAACAAACCTGATTGTCTTTTCCCTGGACCTGGCACCAGAGATGAGCTCGCAACGCTTCCCTGTCTGCTTCTTCAGGAACTTGAGCAGCTCTGTGTTGGCCTTGTCCTTATCAGGCACTGCAGCGACTGCGATGCGCAGGGCTTTCCTGCTCTCGTCCCAGCCGATGACTTCTGTCTTGGGAGCATTGGGCTTGGCGATTACGTGGAGAATTCCAGAGTTGATGTGTTTTGATATTTTCATATTGATGCACGCAGCGCCACGCTGCAAGTGGCGGCTGCTACGCTGCTACTGATGGTGTCGGCTGCGAATCAATGTTTGTTCCGACTGTGCTTGCGCAATAGCCGCTGTTTGTCGTCAAAGTGCAGCCCATTCCGTTTGTCTTGTTGGATTGCACGCAATAAGCGGTAGCAGCCGCCATGCAAAAAGCGGTGGCGCTGCTTCTAACTGTAATCACGCCAGGTGTGCTTGCACTTGGTGCACTTCATGAACTTGGTCTCTGCCTCGTCGCCTGCACGCGTCTGCTGGAGCCAGTAGTATGCCTCCCTGTTGCCGCACTTCGGGCACTCATCCTTTGTGATGGGAAGAGTGTTGATGTCCTTCTCGACAACGCTCAGCTCAGCCTCTTCCTTCTTCACCTGCTTATCCTCCTTCAATAAACCGCCGGATGAGCCACTCGTGTAGCCGCAGGAGCAGTACAATACCACTTTGCTGCCTTCTTTCCTGGGCCTCAGGATCGACTTGCACTTCGGACAAAACTGAAACATGAAACAACCTCCAACACTATCTTATATTATTCCTATCTTATCAAGAAGGGCGACAAAACCTATCTTGATGTAGCCGAGGAAGGGGATGCGGAGCACTGCCCTGCCGATGTAATCCTCTTCAGGTATGTACGCCTCGAAATAGAACGCGGCGACATTATGGTCACCTTTGGTAGTGAACACGTAGTGTGAGTTCTCTTTCTTCTTGGATGTGACACGATGTATTATCGGGTCAGGCCTTTCAGCCTTGAATACAATCACGTTGCCAATCTCGATCTTTTCAGGCTTGGTGCCGTATAACACCATGATGTCCCCCCTGTTGAAGCCTCTGCGGAAAGAGAACCCCTTAAACTGCTCCTTGTTTATGTCCAGGCCTTTGTAATAATCTTCCTGAGTGCAGGCACTCCCCTCACCGCATATAGCCTTGCTCACCCACCACTCATCAAAACCAGTGTCATGCTCCATGCTCGAGGAGACGACAGCCACGATCGGGTGGGATGTCGCAAGAACAAGACCGAGGAAAGGATAGACTATGAACTTTATTATCACAAATGCAAGTATTATGTTAACGAACCAGCTGGCCCAGCTGTCATCCTCCCAGATGAAATACCAGACCTTCTTCCAGCCGCGCTTAACCCTGTACCAGTCCATAGCATATATTTCTCAGGAAAGTTTTAATAAGGTTTCGGTTTATGGTATATTAAACGGCAGAGTCGCGACCTACTTCGCTTTGCTCCCCTTGGTCGCAAAGCTCTCGTCGTTGCCTGGCTCGCCTAGCGATAATTTTATCGCAGGCCCTGCTTCCCCGGATGGGGCATCCCCCGCAACGGGCTTGCTTCTTTCGGTTTAGAGGCTCGCATACTGGCAACGGCGGTCGCGACTCTGCTTTTGGAGATGTATTATGGCATTCTGCCCCAAATGCGGCAAAAAGGGAATAAAAGGCACTTTCTGCAGCGAATGCGCCGAAGAAGAGCTGGGCCTGGAGTTCAAGGACATAACCATAAAGAAATGCATAGAATGCGACAGGGTAATGGTACAGCACAAGTGGCAGAGCTTCAAGAGCCCTGACCAAGGCATAATCCACGCGGCATACACCAGGATAAAGAACCCGAAAAGAGCAGTGCTTGACATAACCCCTCACTACAAGGAGCTGAAGGACAAGCCAGGAGCAGAGCAGGACATAGAGCTGGAGATATCAGCAGGAGTACAGGACTTCATGATACCGGCCAAGATATTGTTCACCTACTGCGACAAGTGCGCAAAGAAAGACACAGAATACTTTGAAGGCGTGCTGCAGATCAGGGGCGCGACACCGGAATTGGTCGGCTTTGTCAGGAAAGACATCGAAGCGAACGAGAACAGGGGAGTGCACCTGACCAAAGAGTTCGGCAGCGGGGCAGACATTGACTTCCAGCTCACATCTGCCAAATACATGCGCGCACTAGGCAAGAAGCTCAAGCAGAACTTCAACGGAGAGCTCCACGAGACCTCAAAGCTCTTCAGCAAGAACAGGCAGACAGGCAAAGAGATACACAGGATAAGCGTGCTGTTCAGGATGCGGGGCCACAGGATAGGTGACATAGTGGAGAGCAAAGGCAGGCAGATAAAGATAACCACACTCGGCAAGAAGACATCAGGGATAGATGTGAAGACAGGGAAGAAAGTGTTTGTGAAGTGAGATGGAAGAAAAGGACATACACAGGATCCTGAGTATCATAAGCAGGAGGATTGCTGGAAAGGAAATCCGCTGGAGGCTGGAAGGCAGCGCCAACCTGCGCGTGCAGGGCATGGAAGTAACTGTCAGGGACCTTGACATAACAACAACCCCTGAGGGAATTGACATCTTCCGATCAGCACTCAATGAATATATAGTCAAAGATACCAAAAGAGACAATCTTGAAGGGCAGTCTTTGGTGTGCGATATTCTTGGTTTTGAGGTAGAGATAAACTCTTATGGCAACGACCTTCTGAACATGTTCGAGCACGTGCGGATCGGTTCCTGGAACGGCCTAAATGTTCCTTTACTGCCGTTGGAAAACGCAAAGGATTTCTACAGGATGATAGGGCGGGCAGAAAAGGTCAGGCTAATCCAGACGCATATCGAGAAAAACATGAAGAAGAGAATAAAATAAAAAAATTAAACACTTTCTTAACCGCAACCGCCTTCGCTGGCAGCAGGAGAGGCTGAAGCACCGGCCAATGAGCCGAGGCTCGCCGCGCTGCACTCACCTGGAGCGGTCTCGAAGCCAGCGCACAAAGCCTGCGCATAGCCTGCAGGAGCCCTCGCGCCGTTATAAGCAGCACCTTCGACAAACACTGTCGGAGAGCCCTGCACTCCAAGAGCCTTGTTGAGCTCAAGCTCTGCTGCAGCAATGGTCTCGCCTTCAGAAGCCTCGCACTCCTTTATCTTTGCAGTATCAAGCTTCAATGACTTGGCGACGCCCTCCCAGCACGAGTCAGCGTTCTGGTAGTTGCACTTGCGGTTCATCTCAAGCACGAACTTGAAGTATGCATCAATGCCCATGTACTTGTCGACGCACAGTTCGCGGATGCCCTGGTTCATCTCCTGCACCCCATGCATAGAGCAGTACTTAGAACCTGCATCCATGCAGTACTGAGGACCTCCACCACCATAGTTAGAGTAGATGACATAGTGCGGGTTGAATTCTGCCTTGTCCCTGAGCAGCTGATAGACCGGCTCGATAGCCTCCTCAGCGATGTTGCCATATGGGCAGTAGCTCATGACATAGAAGTCAATCTGCGGCTTGTTGTCACCCTTTGTCACTCCAGTAAGCTTCTCGAACTCAGCCCTCTTCTTCGCGTCGAGGATGTAGCTCGATCCGCTTGCCTCGTCAAGCATGACAAGTTCAGTCCCTGCCTTCCTGAAAGCTCCCCTTATGCGCTCATTGCTTCCCCAGGCATAGGTCTTCTCCAAGCCCTCTGAGAATATCAACGAAGGCGCGTTCTCAAGCGAGTACTTCTTGACCAATGCCTTGCCTTCAGCGCTGGAAGCATCCACAGACTTCACTTCGATGTTAAGGAAGACCTGGCTGAGTATAGCAACCAGCTGGCTCGGGTCACAGGAAGTGCACTCCTTTGCATTGACTATTGTTAAGGTGACTGCAGCGTCATCCCTGTAAGTGCACTTAGCGTCCTTCTTTCCAGGGTTCTCGCAAGTCCCTATCTTGCCCAGCTCTTCCCTGCAATCAGTGTCAGCAGAGCATGCAGACAGGCCCTCACATAAAGGATGTGCGGAAAGCCCTGCGCAGACAGCCCTCTTGAATGATGCGGAATCCCTGCCTCCAGCATACGGCTGGCCATTGAAGAACATCGTCGGGCTGCCCTGAGCGCCGACCTCCTGGCTCTTTATTGCGGATCCTGAAAGGAGCTCATTGCCCTTCTCTCCTTCAGCGCATTCCTTTACTTTCACAGGGTCGATTGAAGTGCCTTTGGCGCACTTCTCGAGGGATGCCATAAGGTCCCGCGGGTCCTTGTTCTGGCAGACGACAAAATCTATAAGGTCATCAGGATACATGTCCTGGACGCAGAGCTGCACCTTGTCGCCTATGACTTCCGGCGGGCCGTGCAGGCTGTCGAACCCTGTGGCTGTCTTGCTCGCGATGAACTCAAGCCTGAAATCCATGTTGTCGCCGAGCTCATCCAGCACAGGCTGGATAGCGTTCTCGACCTGTATGCCGTAAGGACACTGGCTCATGACATAGAACTCCACATCGACAGAGCCGTACTGCCCTGGATTGTCGACCTCGACAGGCGCCGGCTTCGATGCCAACCTCACTATCAATGCGATTATCACGACAAGGATGATGCCGCCGATGACATAAGGGACATAATTCCTCTTCACTGCTTTCGGCTTTCCGGCCTTGTGCTGCTTCTCTGTCCTGCGCACCACCTTATGCTCTGGCTTTCTCTTTGGAGCCTTGGTCCCGTGCTCCTTCTTGTGCTCTGAGTGCTCAGGCTTATTCTCCGGAGCCTTATGCTCATGAGGAGCTTCATGATGCTCTGCCTCATGATGTACATGAGACTCGTGAGAATGATGCTCAGCTTCGTGTTTGTGCTCTTCCATCGTACACCCCCTTCTTTATTATATATATGCTTATAATATAGATGCCCTGCAAATATAGCGGTCTGCTTTTAAACTTTTCGAGTGATTCTTTTTAAATATTATGAATTTCAGGCTCAATGATGCTCGCGGATACTCACGGAGCTGCGTAAGAAAGAGATGCTATTATGGTCTTTATGCCCCACCAGAAAAGAAGTATGGCAAATATGAGCGCAATATAATTAGTGATGTCCTTCCAGTCGATATGGAGATACCATTTGAAAAAATCGCCGGCCTTTACCACTCTCTACCTCCTCTTAGCAGACCTCTTGGGCTTTGCCCCTTGCTTAATGGTAGCTTTCCTCGCGCTGTCAAGCTTCTTCAGGTCGACCTCTATCATCCGAGGCCTGATCAGCCGCCTCAGGAAAGACTCTCCTTTCTTGAAGCGCTCATCCTCTTCCTTGAGCGAGGGGAGCTTTGCAAGCTCCTTGTCCTGCTTCTTCAGCTTCTCCACCTGTTTAGGTTTTTTAACGGGTTTGACCATATTAACCACTCACTAACTCAGTCATAACATAGGCAGCTTGCCTGTCAGCTTGTCTATCTTATCCTCATCATCAGGACCTATCGCTATGCAGGTCTTTGTGCCGGGCGCGATGCAGGTCTTGCCAGCATCAGTGATCAACGCGGCATTGAGCCTCTCGGCCTTTGCCATGTTAAGATAATCGATGAGCTCCTTCTCATCCTTGACCTTGAGAACGACCTTCTTCTGGCCCTCTGCCCTCCATGCCTCAACCTTAGATTTGCTAGACCTCAAAGAAGCTTCGACAGCAGCATGAGCAGCCTGCGCAGCAAGCTTGCCCTTGGGCAGTTTCAGGTCCTGCCTTACCAGAATCACCAGCTTCATTTCCATGAAAGCACCAACACTCCACCAACGCTTTTTTTTTAGGCGATTTTAACAGCCGTTTTAACAGCCATTTAAAAACTAAGCAGACTTTTAAAGCTTTGGTTTTTCGGCAGGTATCTCGGCCTGTTTATGCCTGCCATCTCCTTGATATCAGGCAGGTGCTCGATGCCCACCTTGCCGACATAGAGATCGCTCAAGCTCCCTCCTTTCTCAAGATACTCCTTGACCTTGAGGTATCCATCGATGTAGACATAATCCTTCGGGCAGCCCCCTGGCTTTGATGTGTCTGCGATTCCGCGCTTGGCCCTTGTGGCGAGCCTGAAAGCAGTGGCAGGCGGGAAGAATCCTAGAAGGTAATTGTATATCTCAGAGAAGCTCTTTGTCATCGCCATGTGCACGGCGACAGCGCGCGCAGCGTAATTCTTCAGGTTCTCATTGTTCAGGAGGCCGAACCGCTCCTCGTTCACGACAGCCAGACCCTCCTCTGTCGAGAGGTAGTTCGGAAGCCCGTGGAAAAATATCATGAACGGCTGCTCCCTGCCGTTCTCTGCACGGAGGACATGGGTGCCGACCTCATGCAGGATCAGCCTCTTGACGAAATTGTCAGAGAAGCTGAACTTATCTTTCACGAATATCTTCTTCTTAGAGACAAGAACCATGGCGCTCGCGCTCATGCTCTTTGCGCTGACCTCATAATCGAAACCATAATGGTTGATCTCTGCCTGGAGCAGGCTTATCGCGCGCCTGGAATCGACGGTCTTCTCTTCCCTCTCAGAATCCAACGAGAGGAAGCTGATAGACCTCTCGAGCACTGCCCTCGAAGGGAGGCCATACACCTTCTTCGCGAAGACAGTGAACTTCCGCGAGCCGCGGTCACGCAGCATCTCACACTTGTCGATGAAGATGTTCCTCTTCTGGTCCAGGAGCCTGCCGAGCGGAGATTCGCACTCATCGACAGAATGCAGCTGCTCCTGCACGTCATCGAAATCAAACGGAGCGGCTGCGTAGATGAAATAAGGGTTGTAGTCGGGATCCTCAAGTACCTTCTCCTTCTCAGCCTCGAGGTTCATGGGGTTTACGTCGAAGAAACTAACCGGGTTGATTATCCTCTGCAGTTCAGCGTCAATGCTCCTCAGCCTGAAAAAATCGCCCATTCTATGCTTTTTCTCCGTAATAAAGAATATATAAACTTTGTTGTTCTGCTCTCCTTGAAAGTAGAGACAAAAGTTTAAATAGCCTCCTGCACGCTTTTCCTTCATGATAACAGCTTACTGGCGCCCTAAGAACAAGATAGTCCAGGCAGACCTTTCAGCACTGAAGTCAAAAAGGGTGGTGTGGGTAGACTGCGTAAACCCCACAGACGCAGAACTAGAGAAGATATCCTCGCACACAAACATAGCGGTCGCGGACTTCAAGGACCACCTGATAGCCTACGAACGCCCAAACACATTCGAGTTCGACACATACTCTCTCATAGTGTTCGGCGTCCCGGTAATACACGAAAAATCCATCAAAAGGACATCCTTCGCGATATTCCTGTTCAAAAACAAGAACATAGTCACGCTGCGCACAGAGGAGATAGGCGGGCTCTCAAGATTCTCCAAGGAGCTTCTCGAAAAGAACCCAAAGTATTTCGACTCCCACACAAAATTTGTAAGGGTCATGCTCGAGAAGATAGTCGACGACTACTTCAACCTCCTCGAAACCTACCAGGACACAGCAGACAGGATAGAGAGCACGATATTCCACAATCCGCAGGGAAAGGCAATAGAGGATGTGTTCAAGCTGAAGAAATCCCTCCTTCTGTTCCACAAGTCGCTGCTCGCAAACAGGGAAGTCATAACCGCGATAGAGAAGGAATATGTCACAAAGCTCAGCAGGAAAGAGCTCTACGAATTCAGGGACATATACAATGACCTTGTCCAGCTGATAGACGTAGAAGAGACCCTCAGGGACATACTAACAGGAGTCATAGACATATACATGACATCCATATCAAACAGCCTCAACCAGACGATAAAAAGACTCACAGTAGTCGCAGCCTATGTCATGATACCCACGCTGATAGCCAGCATATACGGCATGAACTTCCGCTTCATGCCAGAGGTACCCTGGAAATGGGGATACCCGTTCTCGCTCTGCATGATGGTCATATCGATAGTTGTCATGTACTTATATTTCAAGAAAACCAACATGCTGTGAGCAGATAGATCAATAAGCTCACCAGGTGGCGTCAACTGCTTTGTGTCTGGATATTTAGCACAAGGTTTAATAATATCCCTCTTTCTTATCATCTTATACGGGATTAGCCGTTGTTGGGCTGATCCGGAGGATAAAAATGGCAATAGTAAAGTTTCCAGACGGTTCTACCAGAGAATACAAAGCAGGGACGACAGGCATGGACATAGCAAAAGCAGTCTCGAAAGAGCTCGCAGAACAGGCAGTCGCGATGAAGCTCAACGGAAAGGTCGTAGACCTCAACACTCCTATAACAGACGATTCTGAAGTCAAGATACTGACGCCGAAAGACCCTGAAGGCATGGATGTCTTCAGGCACAGCACAGCGCACCTCATGGCGCACGCGATAACAGAGCTATACCCGTACGCAAAGCTCACTATCGGACCTGTGGTCGAGGAAGGATTCTACTACGACATGGACCACGAGCCGTTCAAGCCAGAGGACCTCAAGAACATAGAGCACAAGATGCACGAAATAGTCAAGCAGAAAGCGCCTATCGAAAGGCAGGAGATGACAAAGAAAGCGGCGCTGGAGCTCTTCAGGGACAATGATTTCAAAGTCGAGATGATAAACGAGCTCGAGGAAGGCACAATAACAATATACAGGCAGGGGAAGTTCATCGACCTTTGCAGGGGACCGCACGTCCCGCACACAGGGCTGATAAAAGCATTCAAGCTCACAAAGATAGCTGGCGCGTACTGGAGAGGGGACGCGAAGAACAAGCAGCTCCAGAGGATATATGGCATAAGCTTCCCGACGAAAGATGAGCTCAAGGCATACATCACACTAAAGGAAGAGGCTGAGAAGAGGGACCACAGGAAGATTGGCAAGGAGCTTGACCTTTTCTCATTCCACGACGAGGGGCCGGGCATGCCGTTCATGCACCCGAAAGGGATGGTCATATGGAACGAGCTCATAAGCTTCTGGCGCGAAGAGCACAGGAATGCAGGATATGTCGAGGTGAAGACACCGCTAATGCTCAACAGGATGCTATGGGAACGCTCAGGCCACTGGACTAACTACAGGGAGAACATGTACACAACAAACATCGACCAGATGGACTACGCGATAAAGCCGATGAACTGCCCCGGAGGCATGCTGCTATACGGCGAGAAGATACACTCATACAGGGAACTCCCTCTCCGAGTAGGAGAAATAGGGCTTGTCCACAGGCACGAGCTCAGCGGAGTGCTGTCAGGCATGTTCCGCGTCAGGTGCTTCCACCAGGACGACGCGCACCTCTACATGACAGAGCAGCAGATAACAGAAGAAGTGCTCGGCGTGATAAACCTCTCCGACAAGATATACAGGACATTCGGGCTATCATACCACCTCGAGCTGTCCACAAGGCCTGCGAAATCAATAGGGACAGACGCGGCATGGGCAGCAGCAGAGAAGGGACTGAAGAAGGCGCTCGACGAGTCAGGAAAGGAATACAAGATAAACCCTGGCGACGGCGCGTTCTACGGGCCCAAGATAGACTTCCACATCAAGGACGCGATAGGAAGGACATGGCAGTGCGGCACGGTCCAGCTCGACATGAACCTCTCAGAAAGGTTTGACCTGACATACGAGGGAGAGGACGGCAAGAAGCACAGGCCAGTCATGCTGCACAGGACGATATACGGCTCGATGGAGCGGTTCCTCGGCGTGCTGATCGAGCACTATGCAGGCAAGTTCCCGCTCTGGCTCAGCCCTGTCCAGGTCAGGATACTCACTGTCGCCGACAGGCACGACGAATACGCAGAGATGTTCAGGAAGAGATTCTTCGACGCAGGAGTCAGGGTAGAGCTTGATTCAAGGGCAGAATCCATACCTAAAAAGGTCCGCGAGGCCCAGCTCCAGAAGATAAACTACATACTTGTCGTCGGAGACAAGGAGCAGGAGAACGGTACAATCAACATAAGGACAAGAGACAATGTAGTCCATGGAGAGAAGCATCCTGACGAGTTCCTGAAACAAGTCATTGAAGAGATAAAAGAAAGAAAATAAAAAATTAAATATCAAAGATCGCGATGCCTCAAGCTGACATGGCTGCCGCTCCATAAACGGGAAGTATCGGCCTGGGCAAGGGAGGCCTCGGCGGCAGCTTAGGCACCGGTGACGGCCTCTGGACACGCCTTATCCTCGCTGCATTAGGCAGGGGCGGAGGCGTGCTCCTTGAACTCATCGGAACTCCATCTGAGACCTTAGCACCGTATTCTCCCTTCCTGTACACCCCTGAATCAGGGACATCCGCATACATATCCGGCGGAGATGGATGCGGAGGCAGCTGCGGGATGACCTTGACCTGCCTTGTCGGCTCTTCCTTTCCGTCAGCAGAGACTACCCTGCCGTTCTGGTCATACAGCCCCCATGCAATCTTCTGCAGGTAATTGGCTGTGGCATCCACTGCCTGAGGCACATAGACCTGAGCTATACCTATCGCCTTCATGACATTCGAAGGCTTCCCTGTCTTCACAAGGAACGCGTAAGCCTGGACAGCCGTGTTGTAGTCCACCTCGCGCGAGGCAGCCCAGCCGCTGATCTCAATGGCTTCCTTCTCCATGCAGAACTCGACGACAGAAAGGGATTCCTCGCGGGAGCCCTCTTTCACGTGTCTGTTCACAACCTCCTTTGCCTTGCGCAGGCTCTGCCAGTCGCCCTTATCCACGAGAATCTCGCTGTAACGCTTCGCAATCCTGGACTTGGCATCAGCTTTTGCTTCCTTTGTGAAATACTTCACTGCAATAACTGCGGCTTTCTTCAGATCACTAGTGTTGTCGCTCTTGACAAGCTCGTCGTACTGCCTGAGCGCAGAGACCGCCTCATGGACATATCCCCTAGAGACCCATCCGCCCGCGACACCCTCCTTCTGCCTCCTCCTATAGCGGAAGTCATGCCGGACCTCTCCTTTCCTGCTGGTCCTCTTGAAGTAGTCGATGCTCAAGCCGAGCTCATACCTGTCAGCGAATATACTGCTGAACATCGCAGACTCGTTGAACCTGTCGGTCTTCTCCTTCGGATCATTCTCGCCCAGGACATCGACTATGTCATCACCGCCCAGCACCACAGGCTCTTCTGCAGACCCTGCCACGATGTCTGATATCTCAGATCTGTCGTAGGAAACTTCCCTGACTGATTGGTCTGCGGCGACGCTGGCCACGTTCCCGAGCATCCTGTATACCTCGCCATCCCTCATGCTGAAGACCGGCGTGTCGTCCCTGCAGTAGCCTGGGACCAATGCCTTTATCCTTACTGCATCACGCGGATCCGCGCAAGTCGCCCGCGGTCTCCCTAAATGCATCCCTTCGAGAATCCAGTCCTCTCTCGGCAGATACCGGCCTATCCCTTCAGAAGTAGCTCGCACATTATTCGTTTGCATGCCTCGCATCTCCATACCTAAACACCTCGGATATTTTCTCTCCGGAGCTAGCGCTACCTCCTTTTTGTGGACAAAAGAACGCTAGCAAGTCTGTAGATTTACCATCAAAAACTACTCACTAACTTACACCGACCCCCTGAACTGCCCCGTATCCCTCCGGAGCATAAAGGTCAGGAGGTTGTCCTTTACAAGACAACCCCTGACATCGAGCTATCTCCGAAGGAGCGTGAAATTTCAACAAATTCCTAAGCTCCCCGAATCAGATAACCCTATGTAGGGTCTGCTATGAACAGTATAGCTATAGTTATGATACCAAATGTAATTAACGCATCAGAGGTATATAAGAACTTTCACTTTTGTTTTTACAAATCCCAAAAAATGCCTGCATAAAATAAATCATTTGGCAATTATGTCCCAGAAAAACGAAGAATCCTGAACCCTGGCCAATAATGAATAAACCATATTATAGACAAAAAAAGTATAGACAAACAAGCTGGCCAAAAAAAGAAATTACCCGGCACCTGCCTATTCTTTCTTCTCAGCTTTCGCATCCGTTTCCTTGGAATCATGCTTTATAGGCTCTGAAAGCTTTGCAATGGCAGGTTTCGCTATTGCCGCCTGCGCTTTCTTCTCCTTTACGATCGCCCTGCCCAGATGCACATTCTCAAAGTGGACAAAAGACAGCTTCCTGAAAGCCTGCTGGAGAAGGAACAGGACAACAAACAACGCAGCGGAATATGCCGCAAGGATGCCCAGCCCGTACAATGCCTTCGAGAGGCCGAACTGGAATATCACTGCCTGCCTGAGCGCAAGCTCGCTGACAACAAACGGGTTCAGCATCGCAATATCCTTCATGTAAGAAGGAAGGCTTTCCAGCGGGATCACCGCGCTCGAGAACAGCATGAACACCGCGACCAATGTTATCGCCGCGAGGTTGACAGTTTCCTCTGTCCTGAAGATGAAACCGACAAGCATGCCGATGAAAACAAACACTGTCGAGGCCAGGAATACGATGAGCAGTATGAGCCAGATGGACGCCAGGACATCTGTCTCGAAGAAGAACGCGCTGACGCTCACGAACAGCAGCAGCTGGATGAACAGCACTATCAGCGAGGTGAGGTATGTCGAAAGGCTGAACACCACATGGGAAGTGGGTGCTATGCTGTTCCTGAAGAACGCCTTCGACTTCTTCTCGACGATGGTCAGCGTCGCGGCAAGCAGGATGCCCGTGATCATGATGACGAGGACCAGGAGAGTGGGGAACAATGAGTTGAAATGCGTCTTCTGCGTCGAAATCGGCTCTATCCTTGTGGTGATGGGCGCCGCGATGCTGTCCGCGCTCTTCCCGCTCGCAGCAGCGACCTTCTGCAATGCCTCGTCAAGCGTCCCCCTGAGCTGGTTGACACTGCCCATCATGCTGTCGATCTGGGAGCCTATGCTGTCGAACTGCGGAAGGAGGTCATCCCTCTGCTTCTTCACGTCGCTTATCTTCGCATTGGTCTCAGACAGCCTCTGGCTGATGAGTTCAAGAGATGACTTCACGCTCGCGATCATCGCAGAGGCATTATCCGCATAGATTTCCACTGCTTCAGTGGCATTGCCTATAGCCTCTTCTATGTCGTCAGCGGCATCGTCGATATCGTCCAGCTCTTCGGTCAGCGCAGAGTCATTGACCTCTGCCTTGACCGCTGTCACTGAGCTCTCGATGCTGCTTATTGGGCTCTCTGTCTCATTCCCAAGTTCAGCGACCCTGCTCCTAATGTCAGACACCAATGAGGATATGTTCTCGCTGAGAGACCTTGAGCCCTCCACATCAAGGCCGTTGAAGT
This sequence comes from Nanobdellota archaeon, assembly GCA_018830225.1. Taxonomy (GTDB): domain Archaea; phylum Nanobdellota; class Nanobdellia; order Woesearchaeales; family UBA11576; genus JABMQF01. Next base: position 11,731 of record JAHJSS010000052.1, on the reverse strand, counting down.
TCACGGATATGTCGAGCTTCTGGAATCCTGATTGCATGCTGGAGCTGGCATCCTTCACCAGGCTGCTCTCAGCGCTCATCATGTCCAGCCTCGCCTGGCCTGATTTTATCTTGTCCTCGACGAACAGCATCCTGCTGAGGAGGTCAGAGGTCAGCTCCTTTGATATCTCTGTTGAGCGTTCAGACACTCTTGCGGACATCACGTCAAGCATCAGCCAGACGAGGTTTATCTGCGAATAGTCGACATAGAATGTTATCTCGTTCGTGCCGCTGTCACTGACCGCCATGCCCGGCGGGAACACCACGCAGGCCTGCGACTCCTTGCGCTTGACAGAGCCCACGCAGTCATCGACAGAGCCCTGCCGCGTGACAAGGAAGTTCTGGTTCGTCATCTTGGTGATGAGCGACTCGGTCAGCTCGGTGTATGAGTCAGAATAGACAGAGGCGCTGAGCGCGAAAGAGCTCGACTGGCTGTACGCGAGACCGAGCAGCGATACCAGCAGCAGCGGCCCTATGAATATCACCAGCGACGAGGCCTTGGACCTCACCAGCAGCTTGAAGTTCTTCTTTATCAGCTCGAAAAGCTTTATCATATGATCATTCCACCTTCTCAGATTTCCTTGTCAATGCCTCGAATATCTCATCAAGCGTGGCGTCCGAGACATCAAGGCTCACGAGCCTGTCCTTGCTGGACTCCACCGCCCTGATCACGTGCCTGACCACCCGGTCATCTGCAGGGATGACCACGACGAGCCTGTTGTCCTTCTTCACGACCTTTTCCACGCCTTTGACCTTCTTCAGCTTCCTTACCAGGTCATCGTAATCGCCTCTCTCGAGCTCCACCTTGACCTGCCTGTTCCTCTCGAACAGCCTCTTCAGCTCCTTGAGCGTGCCGTAGCCGAGCACGCGCCTGTCATGGAGTATCGCGACCTTGGTGCAGAGATGCTCGACCTCCTCGAGGATGTGCGACGAAAGGACGATGGTCGTCCCCTTGCCGTTTATCTCCTTTATCAGCGACCATATCTGCTTCCTCATCACAGGATCAAGGTCTGATGTGGGCTCGTCAAGGAAGAGCACCTTGGGATCATGTATCATCGAGCAGGCTATGTCAAGCCTGCGCTGCATGCCGCCTGAAAGCTCTGAAGCTACAGTGTCCTTCTCGGCAGAGAGGTCGACAAGCCTCAGGAGCCTGGTCATGTTCTCTTTCACTTTCTTCTTCGCCAGGCCGTACAGCGAGCCGTACATCAGGATATTCTCCTCTACAGTCAGGTGCTCGTAAAAAGAAGGTATCTGTGAAGCGAAGCCGAAGTTCCTCCTCACGCTCCCTGTGTTGTTGAAGACAGACACATAATCAGGCACATTCCTCTTCCTGTTCGGGATGAGCAACTCGCTCTTCACAAGGACATCCCCTGACTGCGCCTTTGCGATGCCAGACATGAGCTGGAACATGGTTGTCTTGCCCGAACCGCTCATCCCTATTATCCCGAATATGTCGCCAGAATATATCTCGAAATTGACATCCTTCAGCACAAGCTTCTTGCGGTAGCTCTTGGACAGGCCTTTAATCATTATCAACGGCTGGTTCTTCTGAGAAGAGGGACTCTTCAGGATTTCAGAAACAGGACTAGAATTACCACTATTCACCTCTTTTTTACCAACCATGTTGCTTAAAAACACAGGATTGGAATTTATAAATGTTGTGGTGTGGGCGGGCATGTGAACCCTCAATAAGCTTTATAAATGTATAGGGATTAGCCATCGACATGGTGCTCGAGAAGCTAGGAAACTCATTGAGGGACACCCTGCAGAAGATAAGCAGGGCGGTTTTTGTAGATGAAAAACTCATAAACGAGCTGGTCAAGGACATACAGAGGGCGCTGCTGCAGTCAGACGTGAATGTCAAGATGGTCTTTGACCTGACCAAGCAGATAAAGGAAAGGCTGCTCAAGGAAGAGGCGCCGGCAGGCCTCACCAAGAAGGAATTCCTGATAAAGATAGTGTATGAAGAGCTGGTCAGGTTCCTCGGAGAGAAAGAATCGCCTATCGAGATCAAAAAGAAGCCCACAAAGATAATGCTTGTCGGGCTGTTCGGTCATGGAAAGACCACGACCACAGCCAAACTGGCGAAGTACTACCAGAAGCGTGGGCACAAAGTGGCAGTGATGTCAACAGATACCTGGAGGCCTGCTGCATTTGAGCAGCTCAAGCAGCTGGGCAGCAAGATAAATGTGCCTGTGTTCGGCAACCCGAAAGCGAAACACCCTGTCGACATCTACAAGGAATCCGAGCCAAGGCTCAAGGAGTTTGACATCGTCATCATCGACACTGCAGGAAGGGACGCGCTTTCTGACGAATTGATCGACGAGCTGAACAAGATAAACAAGGCAGTGCAGGCAGACGAGAGGCTGCTCGTGATCGGAGGCGACGTAGGCCAGGCAGCAGAGAGGCAGGCAAAGACATTCCACGACACCTGCAACGTGACTGGCGTGATCATCACAAAGCTCGAAGGCACTGCAAAAGGCGGCGGAGCGCTCATAGCCTGCTCAGTGACAGGGGCAAAGGTCAAGTTCATAGGCATAGGCGAGAAGATAGACGACCTGGAAGTTTACTCGCCTGAACGCTTCGTCGGCAAGATGCTCGGCATGGGCGACCTCGAAGGCCTGCTCGAGAAGGCACGTGAGGCGATAACAGAAGAAGAGGCGCAGGACCTCGGCAAGAAACTGCTCAAAGGCGAATTCAATCTGATTGACCTGTATGACCAGATGCAGGCGATGAAGAAGATGGGGCCGATAGGCAAGGTCATGGAGATGATACCTGGCTTCGGCCAGATGAAACTGCCTAAGGAGGCATTGCAGGTCCAGGAAGAGAAGCTCAAGAAATGGAAATTCATACTCGACTCATGCACCAAAGACGAGCTTGAGGATCCTGACGAGGTCATGAACGCCCAGCGCGTAGACAGGATAGCGAAGGGAGCGGGCGTGAACCCCAACGAGGTAAGAGAGCTGCTGAAGCAATACAAGCAGAGCAAGAAGCTCATGAAATCCCTCAAGGGAGTGGGAGGCGGCTCGCCGCAGCAGATGGAAAAGATGATGAAACGCATGGGCGGCGGCAAAGGCATGCCTGGAATGAAAGGCGGCAAGAAGATGGTGTTCAAGTAACTCTTTCTTTAGTAATATATTAAAAAACAAAACTCATTAAGTCAGCTTGACTACCTTATCCCCTTCCTTGCAGGGTTTATCTGTCTTCATACCGACATCATCGCCTGCCTTGGCCTCCTTGATGGGCTTGTGCTCGACCTGCATCGATGTGACTGTCTGCACGAACGGTTCAGAGGCCTCGATCCTTATCTTGTCACCGGCCTTCAGCGTACCATTGAGGTGCAGGACAGCAACGCTTATCTTATCGAAGAAATGCGTGACCTTACCTATTTGTTTCTCAGGCATTTTAACACCCTCTTTGTTTGATTGTCATCATTAAGTGTTCAACTTATTTAAATCTTTCTCACTTGTTGCGTTAAAGACGGAAACTTTTCGCGGCCGGAACCTCTTGTCTCACTGGACACTGGACAACCACCAACGTGAAATATATATGTAACTTCAACTTATTATTTTTTATAAGAATCATGAAAAATCTCCGAAATCGTCTCAAACATCTTGATATCTTAACTAAAGAATTTCTTGAAACAGAGTATTTGTTAAAGCAGAAGTCAATAGAATGTCTAGCAAAAGAACTGAAAATAGATTGGTCCACTATCCGACGATACCTTTTGATGTATGAAATCAAGCCAAGAAATCATAAACAGCAGGCAGCTATATCCTCTCCAGGTGGAACGCCGAAGTATCTTGAATTGTTTGCAGAAAGGAAATTGATTCAGGAATATGTTTTAAAACAAAAAAGCATCTCCCACCTTGCTAAAGAATTTAATGTGGATAGTGGAACTATTAGACGCTACTTTCGGACTAACAGAATAAGAACAAGAACAACTAAAGAACAGGTTTATATCGACTATCCGCCTAAAAAGTTTGAAGTCACTCCTGAAGCCCTTGCTTTTATTGACGGTCTGCTGTTGGGTGATGCGTCTATACCTTTACGAAAGAATGGTGTGAAACCTCGAGTCTTGTCCCAAGCTTGCAAGTATAGAGATTATCTTGAGTATATTCTAAAAAGACTGTACTCCCTTGGTGTTGAGTGTAGCCCTATTTTATCCTTTTGGTCTGCTGATAAAAGGTGTAAGCATAAAGGCTATGTGCAAAACTTCTTGCAGACTCATAGATATGAAACATTTGAATTGTTCAGGGAACGTTGGTATAAGACTGGTAAAAAGAGGATTCCTAGAGATTTGCAAATCACTCCTGATTTTCTTTTGCAATGCTATCTTGGTGATGGCAATTTTTATCGTGAAATACTACTCTGCCTTAATGATTTCCCTTTAGAAGATCTGCTATTCTTGAAGGCACTTATTGAGAGAGAAGTAAGCATACGACCCAGAATTCGCAATAGCTCATATGGATATATGTTATCTATTAAAAAATCTGAGTGTGCAAAGTTCATCGAATATCTGGGAGCTTGCCCGGTGCAGTGTTATGCTTACAAATGGCAGGATAATGAATCAGAGGAAGCAAAAGAACGGAAAAGAATAAAAGCAAAGATTGCTTATCATAGAAGAAATGGCAAAGTCTCCAATATATGTGGTTCAGTTTCACGAATCGAAAAAACCACACTATGATTTTCGCTTAGAGATGGACGGAGTGCTGAAAAGCTGGGCAGTGCCCAAAGAGCCGCCGCACGAAACAGGGGTGAAACGCCTGGCAGTGCAGGTTGACGACCATGACATATCTTACGCAGACTTCGAGGGAGCAATATCTGAAGGCAATTATGGCGCAGGGACTGTGAAGACGTGGGACAGGGGCACTTACGAGATGATCAGCAGGCATGACGAGAAGATGGTGTTCAAACTCAAAGGTAAGAAGCTCAAAGGCGAGTATGTCCTGCTCAAGTTCGAGAAGGCAGGACCGAAGAACTGGCTGCTGTTCAAGAAACAGCAGGACTGAGAGGTGATGAAGATGGACCTGTTCAGGAAAAAGAAAGGAAAGTCAAAGCTGGACGAGGAAGTCGAAGAGCTCTACGAAGTGGATGAGGGCTCGGATCTGCCCGTCCACGAGAAGTTCACAAAGCAGAAGAAGATAAAGAAGATGAAAGAGCTCAAGTAAAAATGGATTACGACGCCAAACGAAGGGAGATGGTGGAGACTCAGCTGAAAGCACGCGACATAGTCGATGCGCGAGTGCTGAAGGCGATGCTGGAGGTGCCAAGGCATGAGTTCCTTCCGCCAGAGCTCAGGGACGTAGCATACGGCGACTTCCCACTGCCGATCAGCGAGAACCAGACAATATCACAGCCATACATCGTAGCGCTGATGACACAGGAGCTGGAGCTTAAAGGGCAGGAGAAGGTGCTTGAGATAGGAGCAGGCTCAGGCTACCAGGCAGCGATACTCTCAAGACTGGCAAAGACAGTCTACACAATGGAAAGGATACCTGCTCTCGCAGAGCATGCCGGGAGTGTCCTGCGGAAGCTCTGCTACATGAACGTCAATGTGATGGTCGGCGACGGCACCCTCGGCCTGAAGAAGCACTCCCCCTATGACGCAATCATAGTCACCGCAGCATGCTTCAAGGTGCCTGACGCACTGAAGGAGCAGCTCAAGGAAGGCGGCAGGCTTGTCATACCTGTAGGAGACGAGTGGGGGCAGGCGCTGATCAAGATAACGAAGAGCAGAGGGGAATTAGTAGAAAGGAAGATATGTGACTGCGCATTCGTGCCACTCGTCGGAGAGGATGGATGGAAAGAATAGAAACAAAACAAAAAAAGAAAAAATCAAGACTCACTTCTCTTACTTCTTCTTCGCCGCTTTCTTCTTAGCAGGCGCTTTCTTCGCTGCCTTCTTGGCAACTTTCTTCTTGGTTCCACAGCATCCGCATGGCATAATCAATCACCTCGCCCATAATATGGGACAACGGCTATATAAAAGTTCTGTTCAGAACATCACTTCAGATGTATCTGCACGACGTCACCGTCGGTAATCACATGGTTCAGCATGAGCAGCTGGCCAGGGAACTTCGCGCTAGGGCCCCACACCCTCGCGAACCTGAACTTCGCGACGAAATCCTTGTGCAGCTTGTTGCACATGTCCCTTATCGTGGAGCCGCGGCGCATGATGAGCGGTACCTCCATGTCAGCCTTCTTGCCGACCTCCTTGCAGTAGATGCGTATGAAGTCGAGCCTGTTGAAGATGAGTTCCTTCAGCTTATCCGTGTTTATCTTCTGCGGAGCGGATATGCAGATGTCAGGCCTGACCTCCTGCTTTATCTCTTCAAGACGCGTGTCATCGACAAGGTCTATCTTGTTAAGCACGGTGAGGCCGGGGATGTATACCTTGTTGCTCTCGATAACGTCAATCAGGTCATCCACTCCTATCTCGCTCCTGATCAGGATGTCCGCGTTGTTGATGCGCATCTCCTTGCACACTGACCGGATGGTTTCATCTGCGAGGAGGTCGAGCCTCACTGTCTTTCCTATGCTTATCCCCCCTTTCGCCTTCTTCCTTATCCTCACGTCAGGCTTCACCTTGTTGATGCGCAGGTGGGCGTCATTTATCTCGTTGAGGATGACCTTCAGAGCATTAGGCCTCAGGGTATCAACGAGGATGAGAGCCATGTCGGCGTTCTGCAGCACAGAAAGCACCTCCCTGCCCCTACCCTTCCCTGAAGCTGCGCCCTGCACGATGCCAGGCACGTCAAGTATCTGGATCTTTGCTCCCTTGTGCTCGAGAAGACCTGGAATGACTGAAAGCGTGGTGAACTCATAAGCCCCGACAGGGGAATTGGCATTGGTTATGACATTCAGGAGGCTTGACTTCCCTGATGAAGGGAAACCGACAAGGATCACTGTAGCGTCACCGCTCTTCCTCACAGAGTAGCCGGTCGTCGCAGGGCCTTTGGCAGACCTGGCCTCCTCCTTCTTCTTCAGCTCAGCTATCTTGGCCCTGACAAGGCCATAATGGTGCTGCGTGCGCTTGTTGTACTGCATCGAGCTGAGCTCTTTCTCAAGCTCCTGAATCCTGTCCCAGTTAGAAGACTTCTTCTTAGGAGCCGCGTCTTTCTTTCCAGCGCCCTTCGCGCCCTTCGCACTTTTACTTTTCGGCATGCGTCATCATTATTTAAATGGATATTTAATGTTTTCTATGCCAACAAAATTTATAAACCCCTAAGCCTGCCAATAGGACCATGGCCGAGCTATTGGACACTATAGTCAGCGCGTACAACCTAGTGAAGGAGTCCACTTCAGGTGTCTTCTACAAGTTCATAGTCTCGATAGTCATACTCCTGATAGGGTTTATCATAGGGAAGATACTCGGCAGGCTGATATTCAAGTTCCTGCACAGCTTCGAGGTGAATGAGACATTCTCCAACCTCACAGGCACGACACTGAAGCTTGAGGAGATAGCAGAGACATTCACCACCTATTTCATATATTTCATAACAGTAGTCATAGTGCTCCAGCAGATAGGCCTCGCATCGACGGTACTGCACATGATAGCCGCAGGCATCATAATCCTCATAATCCTCTCTGCGTTCCTCGGCATAAAGGATTTCATACCCAACGCCATAGCAGGCTTCTTCATGCAGAGCCACAAGAAGTTTAAGATGGGACAAAAGATAAAGGTCAAGGGCATGCAGGGAAAGATAACAGAGATAACGCTCCTCGAGACGAAGATTGAGACCAAGAACGGCGACATGATATTCATACCGAATTCTGTGCTGAACAAGACCGAAGTCACATATGTCAAGTCGTCAAAGAAGAAAGCGAAGACAAAAAGGGCTAGTTGAGCCTTTCTAGACCATCTCAAGCATGCTGGCAATGTTCCAGATCTGCGTCCTTGTGTAGGTCTGGATGTTAGTGTCGTCAGAAATCTCGTCAAGCGTGCTCAACGCCTTGTTTATCCTTATGGACATGTCCTGGTCGTTGCCTTCCTTGAGCGTAGAGATGACTTCAGAAACCTTTGACTTTACGTTGCGGGGGACAGTGTTGTCATTGGCGAGCTCCTCGAGAGCCTCGATAATGTTTTGCATCTTCTCATCCATCTTGTGTTCCCCTTGTTCAGCATAACAATCTTCCTTGGAATTTTTATCCTGTTTATTCAGACATCTCTTTCATGACCTCTGACTGCAGCTCCGAGGTCTTCTCCCTCATCTTAGACTCCTGCTTATCCAGGCTCTTGATCCTCAACTCCATGGTCTCCTTCTTCTGCTCAAGCTCATTAGTCAGCTCAGCCTTGTCAGAAACGACCATGACATTGCCCACTATCCTGTAGGCCTTGCTCGTCTTCTTCAGCTCACCCAAAGCAGAATCAATCTCGAGAAGCTGGGCCTGGAAAGCCTGCTTCTGCGCCAAGAACGACTGGAGGGACTGTTCCATCGAGGACAGCTTGTTGATCTTCTCCTGCACATCTTTCTTGACTTCAGCCATTGTTTCTCTCCGATCCAGGTATCAGCCCTTCTTCCTGCTCGCGCCCTCGAACACGATGATGAGCTGCGATATCGTGTTGAGCGTCGCACGCAACGCGACAGCATCCTTGGAGGTGACGTCGAACTCCACGCCGTCGCCTCTCTTTTTCACAGTGAAAGATGAACGGTCAAACGATGTCTCTTCAGGAGCGAGGCACTCGAGCAACTTCTCAGGGTCACCCTTCACGAAAACCTTTGCTGTGCACTCCATCTTCTGCAGTCTCAGCTATCTCGCCTTGACCTTGGTAGAGACCAGCCTCGGCTTGAAAAGCATCTTGCTTCCGCAGTAAGGGCACCGCACCTTCTTCTTAATGTACTCGATGCCTACCTTCTTGTTGCAATCAAAGCACTTGTACTCAACCATCTTCAAGCGACCTCAGCATCATCAGAAAGAACATCTTTCCGCTCTTCTTCAGGTGCTTCATCCTCTTCTACGGCCTCAGGCTCCTCTTCCTCTATGTCCTCAGGCTCTTCGATCTCTTCAGGGAGCTCTTTAATCTCTTCCTTCGCGAGCTCCTTGACTCCCTTCTTAGAGGTCTCGAGAGTGTATGCCTTGCCTGTGAATTTCACATTGCACTTGCCGCACTGCCATATGCCCTTGGACAGCCTGATCACCTGAATATAATTGCAAAAAGGGCATTTCCGCTTTCCCCTATGCTCTTTTTCAATAATAGCTACTTTTTCCCTGTTTCTGCGCCCATACCTCACTCCAAAGCGCTTTGTAGAACCTAAATTTGTTTTCTTAGCCATTTTGTCCTTGAAAACCCTTCATATTTGTTTTTTGACCCTTAAAAGCAGATATTGTAGCAATTTTTGTTTCTTTATAAACTTTGCTTGGTCTATTTATTATGTATCTGCTTGCAACACATACAAAAATAATCCCGACTCGTAAGCTCATCGGGATTATTGAGCATGTAAAAATGTAAAATGCAGATTCACAAGCTCATCTGGCATTTTACCTTTATCACATGGGGCTACCCGGATTTGAACCGGGGTCAGCCGGCATTTTGCCGCGAGCCTCAGCAAGGCTTCGGCAGGTCCCAAACCGGCAAGGATAGCCAAACTACCCCATAGCCCCTTCTTCCCTCAAGGATTTGAGAGGCGTATTTAAAGGTTTTGAAGTGCTTAATTTTATAAACCCTTACCTTATCTGAAATCATCATGACCGCAGTATCAGAGATGCAGAAGTTCCATCTGCGCAAATTCGTGAAAGAGCTAGAGCAGCATAGAGGCAGGCATACAGAGCTGGTCTCTGTCTACGTACCTGCGGGGTATGACCTCAACCTCATAGTCAACCACATATCACAGGAGCAGGGCACCGCATCCAACATCAAGAGCAAGCAGACAAGGGATAATGTCATCGGAGCGCTCGAGAGGATGATACAGCACCTCAAGCTCTTCAAGCAGACGCCACCGAACGGACTGGCGGTCTTCTCAGGCAATGTCGCAGAGAAGGAGGGGCAGCAGAACTTCCAGGTCTGGAGCATAGAGCCGCCAGTCCCTATGAAGTTCAGGACATACAGGTGCGACAAGGAATTTGTCCTAGACCCGCTGCGCGAGATAATGGAGGTCAAGGAAGTCTACGGCCTCGTAGTCCTCGACAGGAGAGACGCGATGATTGCGCTGCTCAAGGGAAAGACCATAATCCCCCTCGTCAAGACACACTCAGAAGTCCCCGGCAAGTTCAAGGCAGGAGGACAGTCAGCGTCAAGGTTCGCAAGGAACCGAGAGCTCGCGACAAAAGAGCACTACAAGAAGATCGCGGAATACATGAAGGACCAGTTCCTCAAGATAGAAGGCCTCAAGGGAGTGATAATCGGAGGGCCGGGCGTGACTGTCAACGACTTCATCGGCCACGACTACCTCACAGGCGACATAAAAAAGAAGATAATCGGCACAAAAGATCTCTCCTACACAGAGGAGTTCGGGCTGCAGGAGCTCCTCGAGAAGAGTGAAGACCTTCTCGCGGCAGAAGAGGTCGCGCAAGAGAAGCAGATAGTCGCGAAGTTCCTCACCTACCTCGGAAAGCAGCCCGGCATGGTCAGCTACGGCAAGGAACAGGTCAGGAAGATGCTCAAGATGGGAGTCGTCCAGACACTGCTGCTCTCAGAGAGCCTCGACGACAAGGAACTCGAAGAGCTTGAGAAAGAGGCAGAGAGAGTGGGGACCGACGTCAGGATAATCTCTACAGAGACAAGGGAAGGAGTGCAGCTCAGGGACCTCGGTAAGGTCGCAGCCATACTCAGGTACGAGATCAACACCGAATAACGCGGAAACAAATAACCCCTCAAAGATGGAAGAGCAAGACATAGCAAGGAAGGCGTACACAGACCTCTTCGGAGAGGACTGCAACTACAGTTTCAGGACCGTCTACACAGGAAGGCTCAAGGACTACGGTGCATACGTCTCGCTTTCGGGCGGCCTGATGGAATTCAAGATGTCCAGGAAATGGTATTCCATCTCACCTGAGATCCAGATGGGGCTCATGCAGGAGCTCATCCTCAAGCTTCTAAAGAAGAAGAAACACTCCATGTACATAGACCTGTACAACACATTCGTCCAGAACCTACACATCGCAATACCCAAAGACAAGAACGACCCCCAGCTTGAGTCAAGCTTCAACAGGGTCAATGAAAGATACTTCCTAGGACTTGTCGAGAGGCCTAACCTCATGTGGGGGCAGTTCGCGACAAGGACATTCGGCAGCTATGACTTCAAGAACGACACCATAACCATAAGCAGGGTCTTCAAGGACATGGAAGACACCAATTACCTAGATTATATAATGTTCCACGAGACGCTGCACAAGCGGCGCAAGTTCTTCAAGTCAGGCAACAAGACATACTATCACGACGCCCGCTTCAAAAGGCTCGAGAAGGTGTTCGAAGGCGGCGAGCAGATAGAGAAAGAGCTCGGCAGGGCAGTCGCAAGGGAGAAGGCAAAGGCATACTACAGGAACAAGAAGGACAAGGCAGGACAGCTCAAGAGAAAGGTGTTCGACTGGTTCTGATGACAGTAAGCGCACCGGCTCTGTCCCGAGAGTCTTAAAAAGCCAAAAGAAGAGATTGTGGCAGGCTAGCCTGCCATAGACTTCTGTGCGGATTGTCCGCACAGAATGGGAGCTTACGCTACTTCCGTACTTTCTTTTTATGCTGCTGTTGCCTG
>JAHJSS010000051.1 GCA_018830225.1 Nanobdellota archaeon | reverse complement strand
TAACTTTATATGCCTGTTCAGTAGAAGTGTTCTCACTTCCGGCCAGTATTTCAGGACAAAATTTTCTTTGGCCAATACAGCCCCTAATTTCTTAAGTGAATCGTCTCTACGTATTGGATCGAATAGGTGCGCTTCAATTGCAGTTCCGATCAGCATCAATACCGCTTTTGGGCTTTTGCCCCTGCTGGATTTGATGAAACTTACGATAGCGCCCCATAATGGTACGATATTTGCGTATTTAAAATTGTCAGCGAGACCAGATAGTATTTCGTTCAACAGCAGATCATCTGAGATCGACTTCCTCATATTCAGGAAGTCATCCCAATGTTCTATGAGCAAATTTGTGAATAATACATTTTTGTCAATGTCAAATCCTATCTCTGCAATTTCCGAACATTTTTCCTGGTTTATTGTCTGCTTTAGAAGGGAATCGTATGCGCTGAGTGCATCCTCGGCCGACAAGTCAAAATCTGTAGCGAAGACCATAAACTCATTCTTAAAAGACTTATCTATGCGTGCTTCAATCTGTTTCAGGACGTAATTAAACGGGAAAGGCCAATTCTTTTTTATTACAGCGGTTTTTCTAGCTAAGAATTTGTTGTAAAAAGGATAAGTTTTGGCCTTTTTAGCAAGCTCTTCAACATTTATTTTAGACAAAAATAACACCCATCCTCTTTGTTTTTGACATTTTACCCCTTCCTTATCTTGGCCACAAAGAATCCTTCTGTGTCATTGTCCTGTGGCCATATCCTGAGGCATTTCTTTATTTCATCGCTGTACTTCCTGCCCTCAAAGTCAGTGACTGCAGGGCTTCGCTTGATGTCCAGCTTTATCTCCTCGACCTTTGCGTCAGGGAACTCTTTGAGCAGGAAGTCTACTACCCCTTCGTCCTCTTCCGGCTCCAGGGTGCATGTGCTGTACACCAGGGTTCCTCCTGGCTTGAGCACGTTGAAGCCTGCCTTTATCAGCGACTTCTGTGTCTTCGCGAGGTGTGACGCTAGCTTTGGGTTCCACATATCTATTGTCTTCAGTGATTTCCTTATGGTGCCTGTGCCTGAGCATGGCGCATCGACCAGGACCCGGTCGAACTCTATCTCCTTGAACCTATAGCCCTGCATCTGTGTAGTGATTACGTTCCGCACTCCGCACCGCTGGAGGTTTATGCCTAGCGCTGCAAGCCTGACTGCTGTGATGTCGTTCGCGACTATGACCCCTTTGTTCTGCATCATCGCAGCCATCTGTGTTGTCTTGCTGCCTGGTGCTGCGCACATGTCGAGCACTCTCTCGCCTGGTTTTGGGTCCAGCACGATAGGGGGTATCATGCTTGCTGCTTCCTGGACATAGACATATCCGAGTACGTGTTCCATCATGTTGCCCACGTCCCATCTCTTGTCCTCTCCTTCTCCCTTGTGCTCTATCCAGAAGCCTTCCTTGCACCAGGGCACTTGCCTGAGGTTCCATTCTTTTGACACCCTACTGACAACCTGCTTGACGTCTGTCTTGAGCGTGTTGACCCTTATCGACTTCCGCAGGTATGAGAATGAGTATTCCTTGAAACTGTCTATGTCTGTCAGCTTGGAGTACCTGTTGATGAATTTCTCCTTGAACTGGAGCTCTGCTGCTCGCGGTATTGCAGTTGGCATGTTGTTTCCTTGCTTCCTGCTCTTATTATAGCTTTTGCTTTACTCGCCTGCTTTCCTTCATCTGCCTTGCCATCTTCCACAGCATCTCGAAGTGTTTCCTGTTGCCGTCGTACACTTCCTTGCTGTGTATCATGACTGCGTGCGTCGGGTTTCCCCACACTACCTGCACGACCTTGCCTGAGTATATGTATGTCGGGTTCGGGTTGAAGTGCTCTGCGTCAATGAGTCTGTATTCTGACTGCTCTCCTGTAAAATAGATCTCCGCGCCTTCTTTCGCTATCAGCCGTTCCTTCAGGCCGAACCGTTTAAGGTCGCGGAGGTACTGCGCTATCGCTATCCTGTCCTCATCGACGAACCTTGCCTCCTCGACGCCCAGCATCATCAATTCTCCTCTTGTCTTCCTCAGCGTGTTGATGACATCTCGTAATACTGTCCTGATGACATTCCTGCCTTTTATGACCTCTACGAATGTCTCTTCGCGAGGTAGCGTCGTCATATTCACGAGTTCCGGCATCACCTCATTGACCTGCTCTTTCTTCTCGTCAAGGTAGTCGATGATCTTCTCTGGGCTGAGTGCTTGGAAGTATTTCTTGCTGTTCTGTATGGTGTAGCTCACGAACCCTTTCTCCAGAAGACGTTCCAGGGCGTCGTAGCACACCTGTCTGTGCAGCCCTGCTTTCTCGCCGACATCATTGACAGAGAGCGTCCCTGACTTCAGCAGCACGAGGTATATCTCAATCTCGTTCGCAGTCATCCCCAGCCCGGCCAGGATGTCCTTTATCATGCCCCTAGTAACCCCTGCCGCCTTATAAACTTTTCGTAATAAAACTTACTACAAGAATTTATATTCTCATTAAGTAACCACTAAGTAGTAACATTTGAGGTGAAAAATGAAGACAAAACCTGCATACACCGTGGCTGGCGAAGAGTCTCAGATGATTATCTTGAAGACGAATGGCTGCAGCTACGGCCAGTGCACGATGTGCGGTTTCAACAGGCACGCTGCAAGGAATGTCTCTGCTGAAGACCTCATTGAGCAGTTTGAGGGCTGCTATGTCCCTGGTGTTAAGGTGCTGCAGCTCCTGGGCTCAGGATCATTTTTCGATGATATTGATGTTCCTGAAGCGTTCCAGCGCCACATAGTCCAGAGGCTCATGAAGGAGGACAGGCTCGAGAAGATTGTCCTAGAGTCAAGGCCGGAATACCTGACAGATGACAAGGTCGCGATGCTTGCAGGACTTGCCAAGTGCAAGGAAGTGTACGTTGCGATAGGTCTTGAGAGCAGGGACGACAGGGTGAGGAACCAGATACTGAACAAGGGCATCAGCATAACCGAGTTCGAGGAAGCGGCAAGGACGCTGGCAAGGCAGGGCGTTGGGCTGCAGGCATATGCGCTCGTCAAGCCTCATGGTCTGGACGAGGCAGAGGCGATAGAAGACGCAGTGAACACTGCAAAGTATGTCTTCGCGCTGGGCAAACATCTCGGCTTGAAGACCCTGGTCTCTTTCCAGCCAGCATTCATAGCTCCTGACACAGAGCTTGAGAAGCTCTTTGTGCGCGGGGAGTATGATTTGTTGAGCCTTTGGAGCGTCGTGGAGATACTCAAGCGCACATGCGCATTAGGTGTTGTCAAGGCAGGTCTCGATACAGAGGGCCTGACAGGCATCCGGCCAGAAGGTTGCGCAAGATGCGACAGCATGCTGAGGGAAGCCATTGCGCTCTTCTGCGCAAGGCAGGATCCGCTGCTGCTCGACGGGCTCTATTGCCCTGATTGTCAAAAGTGAGTTCAAAAACAAGGAGGTTGGTCATATGGTCGCTGAAAAAATGAAGCAAGGAACAAGGCACATAATGCCTTTGGAGGGTATGGTTGCAGGTGAGTTTAGGCACCTCTCTGCACCAGAGATCGTCTGCTGGGATGTGACGTTGCTATGCAACCAGGCATGCATCAGCTGCTACAACTTCGAACGCGGAGGCAAGCAGATTACCTTGGCCGAGTCCAAGGCAGCTCTCGAGGAGAAAAGGGCTGCGCTGCCCGGCCACGAGCCAGACCTGGGTAAGGCGATGGAGATTCTCGGCGCGCTGGCAGAAGGCAGGATATTCGAGATAGATTTCATGGGCGGAGAGCCGATGAGCTACAAGCACATAGGGAAGCTCGTCGACGAGGCCCACAAGCGCGGTATAATCTCAAACTTCATAACTAACGGCTGCTATGTGGATGGATTCCTTGAGCAGATAGACGAGGTAAGAGGAGACCTGGGCAGGGAAGAGTATCTGAAGAAGACAGTGAACCACGTAGGATTCTCGCTGCACGGTCCGACGCCAGAGAAGCATGATGCCTTCACGATGGTAGATGGCTCTTTCGATAAGGCTGTGGAGGGTATGAAGAGGCTGCAGGCGCTAGGCGTGAGTGTCGGAGTGCTCTTCTCGCCGACAAAGGACACAAAGGATGATCTCTACGAGACTGTTAAGAGGCTCGTCCAGGATGAAGGAGTGCATCTTCATACAGTCTACCTGACCAGGTTGGTGAGGGTCGGCGGCTGCGGTATCAACAAGGAGAGGATGCTCGACGCAGACCAGTATCTTGAGATGATCGAGCAACTGGTGAAGATAAAGGCTGATTTCGGGATAACTGCAAAGACGACCGACGCTGTGCCTTACTGCAAGCTCCTGACGCGCATAAAGGCCAAGTACAAGGAAGAGCTGGAGCGCATGACTGTCGAGGAGATGAGGAAGTTTATCCTTCCATACTTAGATGCAGTCGGCGCATGCTATTTCGGTACGGACAACATGGCTGTCAGCAAGGACGGCCTGGCGAAGATCTGTACCATCCCTCCCGATCGCTTCAACCTGGGCAGCGTCACAGAGGAAGGTGTCAGGGAGATATGGAAGAAGCTCGCGAAGTACAGGGAGCCGAAGGCATGGGCGCACAGGTGCATGGACAAGGAAGCTCTTTGCGGCCTGTATGAGGATTGCAGGGGCGCTTGCAAGATAACCCATGCAGCGAAGGCGGAAGAGGATGGTGCGCGGATATACTCGCAGGACGAGATGATGATAGGTGCGAAAGCAGCCGCGGCTCTGGCGCAGTATTTCGGCATCGCTGCGGGACCTGAAGAGCGTGTCAAGGAGCCAGAGGCCTGCATAGATGAGGATGCAGTACCCAAGTTCATCAGGCACATCGCGATGAGGCCTGAGGAAGGCGGAGAACTGCTGTACGAGGCGTCAAGGGAAGTGTTCCGCTCAGGCAGGAAGTTCCTGCTTGACGATGCTGCGAAGAGGTTCGTTGAGCTGGCAGACGGCAGAAGGACGCTGGCAGAGATAGCGCCGGAAGTCGGCGGCCTCGATGCAGCGAAGGAGATGTACACTGTGTTGCATCATGCCGGAGTCATGGAATGAAAGGAGAGGCGAAGATGAGCAGGATAAATTACAACAAACCGAAGTATGGACAGGGAAAAGGCGAATTTGACCTCGCATATCATTATGAGATGGTCTCAGACGCTGAACGTACTGGCCAGTTCAAGAAGGCAATCATGGCCTGCTGCAAGGACAAAGTCGTCTTGGAGATAGGCCCGGGCACAGGTATATTGACCCTGCTTGCTGCGAAGGCGGGCGCGAAAAAGGTCTACGCAGTCGAGATAGACCCTGCTGCATACAGAGTGGCGAAGAGGAACATCGAGGCCAGCGGCTACAGCAACATCGTGCTGCTCAACAAGGACATATTCGAGTTCGAGCCGCCTGAGAAGATAGAGGTGGTCATCGCAGAGCTGCTCAGTACTTGCCTGGTAAATGAGCCTCAGGTGCTGGTGATGAACCATGTCACGAAGTTCCTGGCTCCAGGAGCAGTGACGCTTCCCCACAGGGTCGTGAACATCGTCGAAGGAGCTGATGTAGACTACAGGTTTGAGGACGTAGTTGTCAAAGCGCCTTTTTTCGAGTTCACAGGCATAAAGAATGCAAGGATAGTCACGGAATCAAGGATGTTCGAGACCGTAGAGTTCGGCAAGGAGAATCCTGTTGCTATAGACCGAGTGGTGGAGCTGACCTGCCTGACAAAGGCAAGGCTGAACAGCATCAGGTTCACTTCCATAGTGAACATACACGGCGATGTGAACTTTTACTCGACCGATAGCCTGATGCCGCCGGTTGTCGTGCCTCTGGCAGAGCCTGTGGATGTCGAGCCAGGGCAGAAGGTGCTGCTCAGGATAAAGCACAAGTACAACACTGACTGGGACGAGGGAGTCTACGAGATTGTCAGGAAATAATCTTTTTCTTTCTTTTTCTTCTCTGCTGCGTTCTCAGCCCTGTTTTCACTCCCTGCTCCTCACCAAACCTTAAATACCAATCTAGCCGTATCATGCTAAAATGTTCACTAAAGACCTTAAGGTGCTAAGGGAGCGCGCACTCTCAGACTGCCCTCCGGGGACAGAGTTCTGGACCTGCCATGGCTCTATAGTCAGGAACATCTATGAGATGAAGGAGACCATCCGCGGCCTTAATGAGTATGCCTTCAAGTACCATGTGAATGAGGACAACCACAAGAATGACTTCGCGGAGTGGATTTCTGATGTGCTTGATGACCATGTGCTGGCCTACAAGCTTGGCGGAGTGATGGACAAGAAGAAGTATATCGAGATGATAGAGAAAAGGATCAAGGAGCTTGAGTCTGCTTAAGTCATTTCTTCTTTGCTTTTTTGAACCGCTTGATGTATGGCTCTTTCTGGAAGAACCACAGGTATACTATCGGGAGTATTGCTACTGTGTTGAGCACGAAGAGCGCGATGAACCATCCCATCTGGCTGTTCCTCCCGCTCTTCCAGAGGGCTACGCCTTTCCATATTGATTCCCATATCACCAGCAGCAGTATGACTAGTGCCCCTGTGGGTGTTGCGAGGAATGTGGCTAGGCTCATCTGTGCCCTCCTTATTCAGTGCTATGCAGGTGCTCTTTTGCCTTTTCCATCAGTGGCATGACTGCTTTGACCTCATCGAGAGTCATCCTGCCGAGCTTTGCGAAGCCGGGCTGGCCGTCCTTGTTGGTCCTTTCCCTGGATATCTGAAGCTTAGGTAGGCCGTCGTTGTATGACATCACAGAGACCTTCAGGCTCATGTTTTCTGCAACCTGGGCCTTCTCTGCCCATATCTCCTTGTCCAGATTAGAATCGAATCCTGCCATTATGTATTACCCCCTTGTCATTATATTATATTGTCATGTCTTTCTAGGTCTTATAAAAAGGTTTGGGTTGATGAGGCCCTGTTGAAAATTGCGTTGCCGCCCTTTGCGAGCCGCTTCAACTGAAGAATTGCGCCCGTTGACGGGGGACGCCCCCTACGGGGAGGCAGGGCTATCGGCAAAATAATCAGTAGGCGAGCCTGGCGGCAACCGCCGAAGGCGAGATTTTCCACAGAGCCGGTCGCTCTGGCCCTGTTCACTCCCTGAACTCCACAGAATCGACGATCCCGTCAGAATCAAGGTCAAGGCCTTCCACAACTTTTGCCATTATGCCTGGCTTGAACCTGTTGCCGCTGTACACCTGCTTGAACCCTTTGAGGAACGCAGTCACTGCCGCCCTTGTGCCTGAGTATCTCTTTCCTGCCACTACTATGACAGATTTATCTGGGTTGAACGGGTTCTTTATCTTTACTATGATGCCTGTCTCGTCGCTGCTGTATGCTGTCTTTGATATCTTCGAGTAGATGTTCTTGTCTGGCGCGAAGTATACTGGCAGGTTGCTGTTGAACCTGTCAGTGACCCTGTTTGTTATCGGGCCCCCGATGAGTATGAGGTTCTCTTTGAGGTCGTCTTCTGTGGTCTCTGTGTCCAGCCTCACGTTTATCTCAGGCACGTGGTTGAGGAACGTGCCGAGGAACAGCGCGAGGTCTATTCCATAGTAGCCGTCCCTGCTCCTTGCCTTCTCAGGGCCGTGCGGGTCTGGGCTTCCGACTATTATGCGCGCGTCGAGCTTGCCGTCCACTATGAACGGCGCCAGGAACCGCGCCACCTTCTCGTCGCTGGGCGATATCTCCTGTGACGGGACGAGCTCCTTGAACTTGAGGACCAGGGCCGGCTGCGCCACCTTGTAGAATTTTGCGAGCGTGCCGTGGACTGTCTCCTGCCTCGCGACCCTTATGATGCCTGCCTTCTCGAGGTTCCTCACATGGTAGTATATCTTCTGCTCGTTCTCCTTGAGCTCTTTCGAGATCTGCTTCGGGTACTTCTCCTTGTCCACGATTGCCAGGACTATCCTCTTCGCGAGCTTTGACCCGATGCTGCCCAGCCTGTCCAGCTCTATCTCCTTCGCGTCAAGCGTGTACCTTTTCTGCTTCTTCCTCTCCACTACCTTCAATGTATCACCATTAAAAATATTTTGTTACCACTATTAAAAATCTTTTAATAACCTTTATATATAAAAACTTTTCCTTTCATGTTCTCATTCCATTCTGAGGGGTGAAATGGCATTTTGATGGGTTTCAAGGGTGTTTTTGATGAGGAGACTATTCGGTACAGATGGTATAAGGGGGAAGTCCAACACACCCCCGATGACTGCAGAGATAGCCCTCAGGCTCGGCCAGGCAGTCGCTGTAGTGTTCAGGAAGCGCCTGGATAAGGGCAAGATAACCGCTGTCATAGGCAAGGACACCCGCAAGTCAGGCTATATCTTCGAGTATGCCCTCACTTCTGGATTATGTTCTATGGGTGTTGATGTCTATCTGGTGGGCCCTATGCCCACTCCTGCGATATCGCATCTCACCAAGAGCTTCGCAGCTGACTTCGGCATCGTGATATCTGCTTCGCATAATCCCGCTTCTGACAACGGGATAAAGTTCTTTGACTGTGATGGTTTCAAGCTTCCTGATGATGTGGAGGAGGAGATAGAGAGGATGCTCGGCTCTGCCATAGACACTTCAGCGGTCAATGGCACGCATGTGGGCAAGGCATTCCGCATCGATGATGCTGCTGGAAGGTATATCGAGTACACCAAGAACTCTATCAAGAACATGTCGCTCTCAGGGCTGAAGGTTGTGCTCGACTGCGCCAACGGCGCTGCTTACAAGGTCGCCCCTCCGATATTCCGGGAGCTGGGCGCAGAGGTGATCGTGCTGAACAACAGGCCTGACGGCACCAACATCAACGACGGATGCGGTTCTATGCATCCTGAGGTGATCAAGTCTGCTGTGCTCAGCAACAATGCTGATATAGGCATAGCGCTTGACGGCGACGCTGACCGTGTGATAATGGTGGACGAGAAAGGCCAGGATGTTGATGGTGACCATATCATCGCGATGTGCGCTCTCGACATGAAGCGCAGGGGCAAGCTTGCCAAGGACTCTGTTGTGGTGACTGTGATGACAAACATCGGCTTTGACATCGCCATGAGGAAGGCTGGCATCAATGTCGTGAAGGCGCAGGTCGGTGACCGCTATGTCGTCGAGGAGATGAAGGAGAACAGCTACACCCTCGGCGGTGAGCAGTCTGGCCATATAATATTCTTCAGCCGCTCTACTACCGGCGACGGCACATTGTCTGCGCTGCAGGTGCTTGCGCTCATGAAGTATTCCGGAAAAAAGCTCTCTGAGCTCGCGAAGTGCATGACTTCTTATCCGCAGGTGCTGAAGAACGTGAAGGTCAGGCAGAAGAGGCCCATCGAGAAGATGCTCTCTGTTGCCCAGGCCATCGCAAAGGCTGAGAAGCAGCTCGGCGCTGACGGCAGGGTGCTTGTCAGGTATTCCGGCACAGAGGACAAGTGTCGTGTGATGATCGAGGGCAAGGACGCGAAAGAGATCGACGCCCTTGCTGATTCCATAGTTGATAAGATAAAGGCGGAGATAGGTGAGTGATATGCAGGCAGTCATTCTCGCAGCAGGGAAGTCCACAAGGACGTACCCGCTTACAGTCAACAGGCCGAAACACCTGTTGAAAGTTCTTGACAGGACCATCCTCGAGCACACCCTCGACCAGTTGCACGGCCTTGTCGATGAGGTGGTAATAGTCGTCGGCTTCAGGAAAGATGCCATAATCGAGAGGTTCGGCTCTTTCTACAAGGGGATGAAGCTATTTTACGCAGAGCAGAAAGAACAATTAGGCACAGGCCATGCTCTCATGTCTGCAAAGCCTTTCCTCAAGGACCGTTTCCTGGTCATAGGCGGCGAAGACATGTTCTCCAAGCAGGATATCGCTGCCATGTCGAAGCACAAGTGCGCAATCTTGGTCCAGAAGGTAGATGACATAACAAGATTCGGCGCAGTCGTCGTGGAGAAAAGCAAGGTCAAGGAGATAATCGAGAAGCCCGCCACTCAGATAGACGCCTACGCTAACACTGCCGTGTACATGCTTGACAAGAGCGTCTTCGACATCGAGCTGAAGAAGTCTGCAAGAGGAGAGTACGAGCTTACTGATTACATCACTGCCCTGGCGAAGAAGGGCCTTGTCGAGTATGAGGTCGTGAAGGACTATTGGGTATCTATAGGTTATCCTTGGCAGTATCTTGAGGCGAATGTCGCGTTCCTACATATGATGAAGGAGTCTAAGATAGACAAGTCTGCCATTGTCGAGCAGAACGTGACGATGAAAGGCGTCGTAGTCATCGGCAAGAACACTATAATCAAGTCAGGCACCTACATCGAGGGCCCTGTCTTCATCGGCGACGATTGTGTCATAGGGCCGAATGCATATCTGCGTCCTGACACCATACTGATGGACAAGGTCAGGACCCGTGCTGAGATAGTCGATTCTGTGCTTATGGACAGCGTCACTGCCAAGCATTGCTCTTATATCGGCCACAGCGTGATAGGTGAGAAGACCAATTATGCTGCAGGCTGCATCACTGCTGATTACCGTCATGATTCAGGCACAAACAAGACCCTTGTGAAGGGTCTGAAGGTCGATACAGGGAGGAAGAAGCTCGGTGCTTTCATCGGCGACAATGTGCGCCTTGGCATCGGCACTCTTATCTATCCTGGCAGGAAGATCTGGCCGAACCAGACTACGATGCCTGGCCAGGTGGTAAAAGAGGACATTGTGGATTAGATACGCAGCACCACGAGGTTAGGGATGCATGCTCACTGAGTCAGGAGCTTAGACTGCCTGACTATCCTTATTCCCGAAGGGTTGTTTGATATGATTCCTTTATGGGAACGATAATTTCAATACGTGATATATATGTGCGGCATAATTGGCTACATCGGTCCGAGGAACGGCACTGAGGTAGTCATAGACGGCCTGAAGAAGCTCGAGTACCGCGGCTATGACTCCTGGGGCATCGCGATTAAGGGCAACCCTTCGCTTTCTGTGCACAAGCAGGTCGGAAAGATATCTGACTTTGATGATTTAGCCTCTTTGCCGCCGAGCTCTGTCGCTGTGGGCCACACGCGCTGGGCGACGAACGGCTCTGTGACAAAGGCGAACGCCCATCCGCATACCTGCTGTAGGGGAAAGGTCGCTGTCGTGCATAATGGCATCATCGAGAACTTCCAGGAGCTTAAGCAGGAGCTCCGCAGCCATCACTTTGTCTCTGAGACAGACACTGAGATAATCGCGCACCTTATCGAGGACAATCTCTCTGCTGGCATGCATTTCAAGGATGCTGTGACAAATGCATTGACGCGTCTTGAAGGCCGTTTCGCTGTTGTCGCGGTTTCTGCTGACAGCAAGAATGTCGTCGCTGCAAGAAAGGGCAGCCCTCTGGTGATAGGCATTGGCAAGGATGAGTATTTCATCGCTTCTGACATACCTGCTTTCCTTGAGCACACCAGGGATGTGATTTTCCTGGATGATGGCGATGTCGCTACCATATCTGATGGCATAAGCTTCACTGATTTTGAGGGCGGTGTGGTCCATCGTGAGCCTGTCGAGATCACCTGGAATGTCGAGCAGGCCTCGCTGAACGGGCATGAGCATTACATGATCAAGGAGATCCTTGAGCAGCGCTCTACTGTCGGCCTTGCTGTCGATCAGGATGATGCCAAGGTCTTGAAGGTCGCGAAGATGATAAATGAGGCTTACGGCACTTTCTTCATCGGCTGCGGCACTGCAGGCAAGGTCGGGCTTGTGGGCAGCTATATCTTTTCTACTGTGGCAAAGAAGCACGTGAATGCTGTCGTCGGCTCTGAGTTCCCCAGCTATCATGACTTCCTCACGCCCAAGACCTTGCTGGTGTGCATCTCCCAGTCTGGCGAGACTGCTGACACGCTTGAGGCCATCGAGGTGGCGAAGAAGAAGGGCTGCAAGGTGGTGTCTATCGTGAACGTGATGGGCTCTACCATGTTGCGGATGAGCGATGAGTATATATTGTGCAATTCAGGTCCTGAGAAGGCTGTGTGCTCGACAAAGGTCACGACTGCGCAGATAGCTTTGCTTACCCTGCTCGCTTATGCCTGCGTTGGCAGGCTTGAGGAGGGCAAGAGATTGCTCAATTCTGTCTCGCTCAAGCTTGACGTGATGCTTGACGGGCAGTACCTTGATGAGATCAGGTTCCTTGCCAAGAAGCTTGCGGGCCATGAGTCGATGTATATCATCGGTCGGGGGCTTAACTATCCTATGGCGCTTGAGGGTGCCATCAAGATGCAGGAGGTCCCTTATATCCACGCAGAGGGTTTTGCTGGTGGGGAATTGAAGCACGGTCCTATTGCATTGATAGAGGACGGTACTCCCTGCATCGCCCTTGTCGCGAATGATGGCGTCAAGAATGAGATACTGATAAACGCGTTGGAGATAAAGTCGAGAGGCGGCTTCATCATCGGCATCTCGCCCAAGGACAACGACATATTCGACTTCTGGATCCCTGTCCCAGACGTAGCAATAGCCTCCCCCATCGTCAACATAATACCGATACAGCTCCTATCCTACTTCACAGCATTAGAAAAGAACTGCGACCCAGACAAGCCCAGGAATTTGGCGAAGTCAGTTACTGTGAAGTGATCATGCTGCCTTGTAGAGCATGTCGAAGAATTCTTTCTTTATCAGCGTGATGTGTTTCAGCCTTTGCATCGTCGACTCGAGGTCCATTATGACCCATTTGTCGCCGTGCTGTGCCTGCCATGCTGCTTCCTCGACTATTGCCTTCCAGTCGATGTTGGGCCTCTTTTCTACAACAGAGAGTATATCATCAAAGTCCTTCTCCCGCTGGGTTATTGACTTGAGCAGGATTATGTCTTCCTTGCTGAGCACCATCATTGTCAGCGTGTTGTCTTTAGCTGCGAAGTCTAGGCGTGCCTCTGCGCGCTGCTTCATCTTTTCGCTGAGCCTTGTCTGGAATATCCTGTTGATGAACAGGTCGAACCTCTCATCTCCTCTTGTGTACATCACTGGCTTGTTCTTCTCTTTTGTCAGCTCGGGTATGTATATCTTCAGCAGGCTTCCCTTCTCGTATCCCAGGAGCCTTATCGCCCTGACGAATTCCTCAAGGTCCTGCTCGCTCTCGAAGAGCAGGTCTATGTCTTTCGTACTCTCTTTGAAGCCGTAGTGCATGAGGCCGTTTCCGCCGAATGCGTAGCACTTGACGTCCTTCCTTATGCTCCTGCTTATGAGCTTGAAGAGGTCGTTCATGCTTTCGAGCTGTATCATCTTATCTCCTCCAGGTCTGCTTGGTTGAATGGTATGCTGACTTTCCACTCTTTCTCTATCTTACGTATGTTTTCCGATCTGCTGCTCAGGTGAGGTATTATCTCTTTCTTCTTATTCTTTTTCATGCTTTTCCGGATGTTCTCCGGCATCCTTCTTGTCTTGATGACGGTCCTTGCGGTGTCGTACAGCGCGCCGACCTCCTGCTCTATTCCTTTTTTCCTTGCGAGCGTGTGGAGCTTCTTCCAGTCCTTGAGGTGGTTGTACAGGTTGAGGCTTGCGAGTATTGTCCTCAGGCTCCTGGTGAGTATTGCGTCTATGAGTGCGTTCTCGGTGGTGTAGTCTCCGTAGGCAAGGTGGTTGTATGGCTTTGCTATCTTCATCCTTGAATGCCTGTTTATGATGTTGAACATGTCTGCCTCTCCCTTCACTTCCTTGATGGGGCTGATATAGTATACCCGTTTACGCTGCCTGCCGCCTGTTGTCTGCACGTAACCGTGTTTCCTTAGCCTGCACACCAGGTTGGCCGCGGTGGTCTTCTTTATCTTCATGTCCTCTGCAACGCTCTCTATCGTGTGCATCCCTTCCAGCATCCTTGCGACTTCCTCAATCTTCATCCTTCTTCCCATAATCAATTATCCATAAGAACTATTATTTAAATGTTTCTATAATTATATTATCCATACATACCCTCTTCGGCTTCTGGATCCCAGTCCCAGACGTAGCAATAGCATCCCCAATCATCAACATAATCCCGATACAGCTATTATCCTATTTCACCGCTCTGGAAAAGAACTGCGACCCGGATAAGCCGAGGAATTTGGCGAAGAGTGTGACGGTGAAGTAGTTTTAAATCTTTCTTCAATTCTCGTCGTAAGTAGAAGTCTCTATCTCTGTTGCAAATCAAAGTGGTAATGTAGACGACTTAGAACTTCCAGCCCTCAGTTCTGAATAATTCAATAACATCAATACACTCAACATCATAGTCTTTGCATATTAAAGGTATTCTAATTTTATTGCCTCTTAGTTTTTCTTCTGTAACTACAATACGTTTAACCGGAATCAGTGTTTGTTGTTTGCTCTTTGTGAGTTCAACTGTTAAAGCAATAACAAATGGATCGGCATCATATTGCCTATCTATCTTTACCAGACCAGGATATTTTGCAAGAACCTGTTTGACTATTTCGATTTGTTTCTCTGTTGGTTCCACAAACAGCTTTTTCTGTTTTTTTGCCCATGCTGCAACCATGTCATCTTGGTGGCCTAGTTCATTAAGCACTTCTTTTGGTGCAACTAACTGACCTCGACTGATCAAACTTTCCAGTTTGTTCCAAACACTTGGGAATACATCAAGAGGATTGTGCCTATTTAGAGCTATAAGTGAGCAGGTATCTATAACATAGTGATTGCTTGTCATTTTCTTGCTTTACTTAGTACTTTGTCTAAGTTTCTTGATTTAACTGATAAGTAACTTAATGCGTCACTGTATGTTATGAAATTCTTGTCGATATTATTTGCCACTTGTGAAACGAACTTAGTTCCCATTTCAGACAAGCATTTTCTATCTACTGGAACGCTCCCCCCTTTCTGTTTGGTTTCCTTTTTTTGTTTTGGCGTGTATCTTTCAAGAATAGCTCTGAATTGGTTTCCTGTTATGAATCTTAGTTCGGTCATATTATAGAGCAGCATAGCTTTACTGACCTTGTACTTCCTTGAAAGCTTTGTTAGAGTGGTATGATCTGTTAAAGTTGCCTTGTTTTCAGTGAATATTTCTGTTGCGAGTTCAGGCGGCAGTAAAAAAGATGCGGCAAATTTGTTACACCATCGTTC
Organism: Nanobdellota archaeon; assembly: GCA_018830225.1. Classification (GTDB taxonomy): domain Archaea; phylum Nanobdellota; class Nanobdellia; order Woesearchaeales; family UBA11576; genus JABMQF01. The sequence goes on along the minus strand of JAHJSS010000051.1, from coordinate 13,696 downwards.
TATAGCATCCGTTGTTGTAAGGCTTGCAAGTGATATTCCTGTTTCACCTAGAAGTATGTGCCCGAACTCATGCAGCAGAGTGAAAATTCGAGCCTCAATCGAATCTTGTGAATTTACTACAATAATTTTAGGTGACTTATCTGCAAGCGCAAAACCTCTTGCATCTTCAATGGGCATAGATATCTGGAAGGAAAGTATATTCTGCTCTTCAAGAGTGTCTCGCAGGTAATTATGTAGCTTATAGGCGTCTTTGAATTTCTGTTGTGTGTCAACAGTAAGATTGTATGCTTTTCTGTATTTTAATGCCGTTTCTGTTGGGCTATCACTGATAGATGCCCTTTTTATTTTTGGTTTTATCTCATCTTTGAGATTTGTCGCTAACTCATAGCTGATTGCTTGTAATCGTCTTGCCTTCCGTATAGCAAAAATCGTTTTTCTTTCAAAAGTATCTTTCTTGTCAGGCAACATGCGAAAATCTTTAGGTAATGAAACCTCTTTAGGTGGTTCAGGTAAAAAGAACGCTGCTAAAGGTCTCTTGGTTTTCCTTGATAAATCTTCTAATTGTTTAATTGTAGGCTTGACCGAGCCATCTTTCCACCCTTGAAAGGTTTTGCTGCCAATATTCAATTTGGAAATAAGTTCTTGTTCATTCCATCCAGAACTAGCAATCGTCCATATTAATACTGAGGGGTTGAGTTCAACCTTAAGAGATTGGGCTTTGGGCATTTTTACTGTTTGTTACGAAGCTAGGGTTATAATTGTTCACGTCATTTATAAACATTTCTTTTAAAAGCACATAAGATATTAACCTTTTAGCATTGATAAAAAAAGAATAACTACCTCTCCTGGAATCTTTACGCAGAGCATTAGATATTTCAGTTCATGTTTCACCCGCCCCGCAACTTTTATAAACTAATAAGCCCTAAAACACTAAAAATGGGTGCTATCATGGGAGAGTTTGGACTTTTTTGGGATGATGAAAAACCCAAGAGGACAAAGATTCCGAAAGATATCCGTATGTTGGTCTGGCAGAAGTACAACAAGAGTTCTATGACTGGTAAATGTTACTGCTGTGGGTGTCCTATAACTTATAGGGATTTTGATGTAGGTCACAACAAGGCAGTTTCAAAATACGGCAAGGGTACTGTCTCAAACTTAAGACCAATATGCAGACCTTGCAATAGGGGTATGGGCACTCAAACGATAGAGTCATACAAGAAAAAACATTTCTCAAAACCTAAAAAGAAGGTGAAGAAAAAAGTGAAAGTGGATGAGGATTTTTTTGGAAATCCAGTCTACAAGACTAAATGGGTGGAGGAGATGCGCAAGAGGAAAAAGACAAAGACAACCGCGGCCAAGCCCAAGAGGAAGACAAGAAAGGTTCTGACAGGGTATAATATGCTGGGTGATCCTGAATACAAATATGTTCCTGTTAAGTCTAAAAAAGCCAGGATATCAAGACCGAAAAAAAGAAGAAAACAAAAGGCGCGCTTTATTTGGGAGAGTTGAATGAACAAAAAAGCTGAAGGAAAAATCGGAAAACTTACATTTGTTGGAGGCTTTGCCCTGATTCTTATTGGCGGAATGACAAAGATAATGTGGATTGCGTATGTGGGTGTATTCCTTTTGATTATGGGTGCGGTAATAGATAGGGTATTAAAGATTTAATCTTAATGCTTTGACTTTCGTCCCTCCCCCAGCACCACACTTTCTTTTTTAACCTTCCCAGTAAACTATTTATCCTCCCTCGGTATCTGTGCTGTCATGAAGGGTGGTGTGGTCAGTTTCGTGCTTGGCGCTGTGTTCCTGGTATTGGTCGCTGTATACGTGGGTGTGACTGTTTTCTATCATGCTCCTGCAGAGCTTCCTGTGGAAGTTCCTGAAGCGCCTGTGGTGATGCAGCAGGTCCAGGTTGAAGAGCCTGAGCCGCAGTGCTGGCCTCCCTACATCGAGTCAGGTGATGCCTGCTGCATTGATGAGGACAATGACGAGGTCTGTGATGAGGTGAAGATACCTCTTACTGTCATCCTCAACTGCAAGGAATGTAATGACAACAATTCTTGCACCCAGGATGTGTGCTTCGGTGATGAGTGCAGGAACTATTGCCTTCTCAACAGCAAGTGCAGTGACAGCAATGCCTACACTTCCCATGACACCTGTGTCGCAGTTGCGACCGGTGACTGCAGCTGCAGGGGCGATCCTGTCGACTGCATAAGCGATGCTGAGTGCAATGACCTCAACCAGTGCACAGAGGGTAAGTGCGTGAATAATGTCTGCCAGCGTTTCTGCCGCGTAGGGATGTCATGCGATGACCGCATGCCGAAAACAACGGATGATAAGTGTGTTATGAAGTCAGGCAAGTGTGCGTGCGAGGGCAAGGAGCTGGTCCTGCGCAGGTGAGAACTTCAAGCTTCACAGATCAAATTAGAATTAGGTAGTGGTTCAGAGATTGGTTGCATGATTATCGGGTTCTTCTCTATTATTTTATTCCTGACAACAATCTGGAACATGAGCCTGAACTCTATCCTTCCATCTCGGACATTTGCTTCAAATTGCCAAGTGGGTATTTTCAGAAGCATATTCCTGCTTATGTTCAAGAATTTTGAAGCCTCAAATATCTGGATGCCCACAATGAATCCTTCCTTATCTACATCCAGAACAAGGTTTTCTAGCTCAATCGATTTGGCATAATCTCTTTCAGAAGTTTTGAAGAATAATATGTCTTGCTTGTAGTCATAATCAACTTCGCCTTTTGATTTCAATTGTTTGTTTTCCATTTCAGATTTTGGGCATTTGGTTATTGTCTATTATGTAAAAAGTGACTATGTTTATGCTGGGTGTTTGGATGTCTAATATTACCTTGAGGAGGTCCTTGTTGTATCTGTAAAAGACAGCGTAATTGCCGTTATGTTGGATACCGACTAAAACGGGCTCCTGTTCTAATAAGTACTCTTTGATGACTTTATCTTTAAAAACCTTTCTTTCTTTTTCACGTAATCTGAAAAAAGTGTGCTTGGTCGTGCGTATATCTTCTTCTTTATACTGGTTGATGATATCCGAAAAGGTGCCGATCTTCACCTTCTTTTGTATTTGATGACCTTTTATCATTACTATTTAATAATTCATTGCAAGTTAAATATTTTACCCTTCAATTAGCGGAACTTTTCCGGTTAATCTCTCGAATTGAGGCTGGTTCTATGGTTCTTATCCCTTTCTGCTTGCTATAATTAAGAAAATAAAAAAAATTAGTAAAGATTTCTTACTTGAAGATGCCTTTGAGCCAGGCCATGAATCCTTTTGGTGCAGCGCTGCCTTCTGTTGAGACTCCTGGTGCGTCAGGCTGCGGGCTCAGTCCAGTCGCTCCTTCGCCTGTGATGTACTGCTTCTTGCACTTTGCCCAGGTCACTTCGTCGTCTATCTCAGCAGCCCCTTCCTTCTCTATTATTATGCACTTCTGCAGTCTGGCTGCCATCGCTTCCGGTTCGCCTGAAAGCCTGTGCTCTGTCCTGCATTGTGCCCAGGTGGGGTCATCATCTATGCTGGCGCCTTCTTTTGTCTTGTCCTCGATGCATTTCAGGAATGCGGCGAGGGTCGACTCCTGCGGCTGTGCCGGCGCTGTCGCCGTTGTCGGCGCTTCTGTCACTATCTGCGTCGCTGTCGTCACCTGCGGCACTGGTGCCACGCTGCCTGCTGCTTCAGGGCAGGCCCTTGATGTCTGTCCGTTTCCGCAGTCTTTCACAGTGCATCCATTATTATCAGTATACACCCTGCATGTCGGCTGGCAGTAGTCGCAGAGGTTCAATACATACCCGTCATTGCAGCTGAATATCACGCAGCCGTTCGAGACGTATTTCTCGCATGTAACTCTCTCGCGTTCCCTGCACCTTACCTGCTTGCACCCGTTCTGGTCTCCATACACCTCGTAGTCGAGCTGTGCTGCCTTGCATTTCTTTATCTGTTCCTCTACGTCAGAAGGGCACATTGTTGTCGGCGTGCAGTATGGGACTTTGCATCCCTGCTGGTCTGTTGTCCAGGAGTATGCATCAGGGCAGTTCGCGACTTTCTTCATCGCCTCTTCTTCTGTTGGGCATGTTGAAGTTGTCGTGCAGTATGGGACTTTGCATCCCTGCTGGTCTGTTGTCCAGGAATAAGCATTTGGGCAGTTCGCGACCCTTTTCATCGCTTCCTCTGCTGTCGGGCAGGTTGTAGTTGTCCTGCACTGCCTTATCTTGCACCCGTGCTGGTCTGTCGTGGTCACGTAATTGTTAGGGCAGTTGGCGACCAGCCTGTCGAGTTCGTCTTCGTCAGGGCAGGGCCTGAGGCAGTATCTTATCTTGCACCCGTTCTGGTCTGTTGTCAAGCCATAATTCTCAGGGCAGTTGGCCGACATCCTCATGACTTCAGCATCTGAAGGGCAGGTGTCTGTGTCTTTGACGCATGCCACTCCCTTGCAGCTGTCCTGGCCGACATAGGTGGTGTATGCCATTCCTTGGCTTTTGCATGCTTCCATCTCTCTGTTGAGCTGCTCAGTGCTCTTGCATGGCGGTGCAGCTGTTGCCAGTGTCGGTGAGACAGTCAGTGTGTTGCTTATCGGTCTTGCCTGTGCTGCAGCAAAGCAGGACAATATGACGCACAAAAGAATTCCAAGATATATCAACTTCATTTTTTGATCACCCGGTGATGTTTTTCAGTATCTATCCCTGCGTATTATATAAATGTTTTCCGCTGCAAAACATTTATAAAAGATTCTCGTTTCTCTCTTGTCATTACGGAGGTGGTTTTTGATGGCTGTTCCTTTTACGCCTGATATGCTTTTGGCTGCCATGGGCGGCGGTGCTCTGCTCGCTTTCATAGGAGCGTTCTTCATCGTCTTCGTCATGATTTTTCTGGCGTTGTATGTCTACACTTCATTGGCAGTGATGACCATCGGCCAGAAGCTGAAGTACAAGTACCCCTGGCTTGCATGGATACCTTTTGCTAATCTCAGCATGATTCTCCAGATGGGCAAGTTCCATTGGGCTTGGGTATTCCTCATGCTTGTCCCTGTCCTCGGCTGGATAGCCTTGGCTGTTATGCTGTTCGTAGCCACGTGGCGCATCTACGAAAAAAGAAAATATCCTGGCTGGCTCGCATTGATTCCATTGGCCGGGTTTGTCCCTGTGGTCGGGGGTTTGGCCAGTATTGCGCACCTGATCATAATGGGCTTTGTTGCCTGGAAGGATGTGAAGTGATGGGATTCTTTGATGATGTAAGGGAGAATGTCGCGTACAGGCTCAAGCGGAAGGCAAAGGATACCATAAGCGACAAAGTCACTGATAGCGTGTCTAAGGGTGTGAAGAAGGTCGTGTCCAAGGACTCTTCGCCGAAGTGCCCGAAGTGCAGGAAGAAGTTTGAAGGCGAGCCCAAGTTCTGCCCTTCATGCGGTGCTAAGCTTGTCAAGACCTGCAAGGATTGCAATGCGGATTACCCCCTCAGCACCAAGTTCTGCGAGCATTGCGGGAAGCCTTTGAGATGATGGAGCAGGTTTGCCTGCTTTTGGCGTTTTCAGTGCTTTAGCAGGTTTTTACAGGCTATTGCCCGGTTTTTTGCAGATTGGGAAAGTTTATAAACCAGTACTTAATATCAGGGAATATAGCATACTGGTTTCGTGTGTGCTATTAGGAGGAATATACGATGGGAGAATTTGGCAGAGGCGGTCAAGGTGGACCGCGAAGAGATTTTGGCGGCGGCGGACGTGGTGGAGGCGGCTTCCGAGGTGGTGGAGGCGGTGGCTTCAGAGGCGGCCCGCGCGAGATGCACAAGGCAGTCTGTTCTGAATGCGGGCAGGAATGTGAAGTTCCTTTCAAGCCTTCAGGAGACAAGCCGGTCTTTTGCAAGGAATGCTATAGGAAGAGAAGGGAACAGCAGCAGCAGTTCTGATCATGCTTAAGCATTCTTTTTTTTCTTTTTTTTTTAGTTTATTAGAATTCTTGGGAAAAAATATCAAAAAAAATTAAGCAAGAGTTTTACTCTTCGTTTTCTGGTTCGTCAGACTCGAAAGACTTTTCTTCAGGCTCTTCTCCGCCCTTATTTTCGGATCCGCCGACCAGCTTGATGTTCTGGGCCTGCTTGCCTCTCTCGGTGTCTACGGCGTCAAAGGTGACCTTGTCGTTCTCCTTCAGGAATATTCCCTGGGGCACCTTGGTGTGATGGACGAAATAGTCCTGTCCGTCCTCTCCGCTTATGAAGCCGAAGCCTTTTGTCTTGTTGAACCACTTTACAGTTCCTTCCATTTTATATCCTCCTAACAAACTAATACTAAGAAATAGCGGTGCTAACTTCTTGTATTACTCGTTAATCGCTGCCCAAGTTTCTCCTTGGCCAACAGACCATGAGATAAGCCCCCCCTTCTTAAAGCTTTTGGTTTTAAGGGTGTTTAAGGCCTTATTAGGGTGTCCCAAGCAGCTCCTTAAATATGTGGTAACATTCTTCCCCACAATAATTATTATACTTTTTCTGCCTTACCTCTTTTCAAGAGAAGCGGAACCAGATTAAATTTCCGAGGTGAATAAGATGAGAGCTAAATTAGCGGCAGCTATGCTGAGATTGGGAGAGTTCATCCCTGTGATGAAGCCGACCTACGCGACTTACGAGGAGACATTGGAGGCCCACAAGGGCAGGACATTCGCAGAGGTGAAGCATGACGGCTACAGGATACAGGTGCACCGTGGAGGCAGCAGGTTCTGGATGTTCACTGCCAACGGCAACGCCTACAACTACGCGTGCTATCCTGAGATAGTCAGCATCGTGAAGCACCTTCCTGTCTGCATAATAGAGGCAGAGCTTGTCGCCGACGGACGCAACCACAAGGATGCGTTCGACAATGTCAAGAAGAGGTTCAGGCGCGAGGGCATAAAGCAGGACTCGATCGACACCTACCTGAAGAGCGGCATCGTGAGCAATGTCCCTCTCTCGTTGAGGGTCTTTGACGTGCTGAGGTTCGAGAGGACAGGCCTTCTGGACCATCCGTTCGAGGAGAGGTCTGAATACGCAGAGACGTTCGATATACCTTGTCTCGTGCCTGTCGGCCACGAGGTCGTCCAGAGCGCAGCAGATCTCGAGAGGCTTGTGCAGTCGACCATATCTTCAGGCCGTGAGGGCATTGTCTGCAAGGACCCTGCGAGCATCTACAGGTCAGGCAATGTCACAAGCAGCGATTGGGTGAAGTTCAAGCGCTCAGAGACATTGGACCTTGTCGTCGTGGGTTTCTACAGGAATGAGGGATACAGCCTCGACCTTCCTTTCACTTCCGTCCTGGTGGCGGCCTACAATGATGGCTCAGGGATGTATGAGACGCTCGGGAAGATCGGCGTCACCAGGGATGGGATTGCCCGGGAGATAGAGTGTCTTGTCGCCGATAAGAAGCAGGACCAAAGGCCTGGAAAAGTGGCTTTCTCAGGGAAGCTTGACAGGCCTGCTTATGCGAAGTTCGTGCCTGACCTGTACATCGACCCGGAGCATTCGGTTGTCATCGAGGTGAGGGCGATGAACCTGAACAGGAGCAGCAACTGGCAGACCTGCGGCGAGAAAGATGGCAAGGCGTTCTCGATGCGCATCGGCTGGGCTGACCAGGTTAGGTATGACAAGGGCCCGAAGCAGGCTACGCGCACGAGCGCGATAAGGAAGCTCTACGAGCTCCAGGGAGGTGAGTGATATGGCAAAAGATAAGGATCTTCATGATAAGATACACAAGACAGAGGAAGGAATCGTCAAGATGTTGAGGGATACTGACAGGCCAGGCATAGAGTCGCTTATCGGCTGGCTCAAGGGCACTGATTACTTCGACGCTCCTGCAAGCACAAGGCCGGATTATCACGGCTGTCATCCGTGCGGCCTGGTCGAGCATTCGTTGAATGTCTACACCCTCTTCGAGCAGAAGGTGCAGCAGTTCAGCCTTGAGGTCGAGCCTGACGAGATAGTGATAGCTTCCCTGCTTCACGACGCGTGCAAGATAGGCCAGTACGTGCCTAACAGGCTGAAGTCAGGCAAGCTTTCAGAGGCCAAACCTTACGTGATAGAGGATGACCTGCCGTTGGGCCACGGTGAGAAGTCGATATACATCATCAGCCAGCATTTCACATTGACGCCGACAGAGGCTCTCCTGATAAGGTGGCACATGGGTCCTTTCGACGAGGCTTGGGAGCAGTGGGAGCCGAGGGTCGGCAAGGCCTGTCCTGCGATATACGCCTTCCACAACTCAGACCAGGAGGCCAGCAAGTACCTTGACGAAAAGGTGACTAAATGATTTTTTTCTTATTCAATTTTGTTTTCCGAAATAATTATGTTGCCTAGTTATAAACAGGAACAGGCGCATATTGTCTGTCGAGAGGTGTTGGGATGGATAGGAAGATAGTTCTTTTTGACCAGGATGATGTGCTTGCTGATTTCCAGGGTGAGCTGCTGTGCAGGTGGATGGCGCTCCACCCTGACAAGCCTTACGTGAAGCTCGATGAGCTGGTGATGTTCCGTCCTGAGGAACAGTATCCTCCTGAGTATCGTCCTCTGGTGAGGGATATATTCCATGCTCCTGGTTTCTTCAGGGACTTGCCGCCTGTGCCTGGCGGCCTGGATGCATTGCTCGAGATATCAGCCAGAGGTCATGATGTCTTCATCTGCACCGCACCGCTGGTCGACTATGAGAACTGCGTCAAGGAGAAATATGAATGGATCGACCACCATCTCGGCAGGGAATGGACATCAAAAATAATCCTCACCAAGGACAAGACATTGGTGCACGGAGACCATCTTATCGACGACAACCCTGACATCAGGGGAGCAGCCACCCCTTCATGGGAGCACATCATCTACGACATGCCCTACAACAGGCACATAAATCACAAGAGACGTCTGTCATGGGATTCTGACTGGCGCAGTGTGCTACTTTAGAAATCTTTTTATACCCTTGGCTTATTTTTCTCTTTATGATTATCGACGCGCATGCGCACATACTGAATCATGACCTTGGCACTACCAAGGCAGGTCTTCTCAGGTCGATGAAGGCCGCAGGGATATCGAAGAGCCTTGTAATCGATGATGTCTTCACCAAGAATACGGGTTATACCCATCAGGAGATGATTGATCTGGTCAAGGGCGAGCCCAAGCTTGCTCTCGCAGGCACTTTCGACGTGATGCGCGGCACTGCAAAGGAGCTGAAGTTCGTCGACAGGAATATCAGTAATGGGACTTTCAAGGCAATAAAGCTGTACCCTGGCTACCAGCATTTCTACCCGTGGGAGAAACGCTGCCATAAGGTGTACCGGCTCTGCATGGAGCATGATGTTCCCGTCATCTTCCATCAGGGTGATGTCTGGGACCCGTGTAACACTGCTCTGCTGAAGTTCTCCCATCCTCAGCATCTTGATGATCTTGCTGTGAAGTTCCCGAAGCTTACTATTGTCATGGCGCATCTGGGCTGCCCGCATTTCAACCATGCGAAGCCTATCATAGAGAAGAATCCCAATGTCTATGCAGACATCTCAGGCCTTTTCATAGGTAAGGTCGAGCCCAAGCTCGCTGCGCATTACAGGCGTGAGCTCAACTTTGTCATAGAATACTCTGGCCATGATAAGCTGATGTTCGGCTCTGATTTCGAGCTTACCAGCCAGAAGGACTATGTGAAGTTTGTGAAATCCCTTGACCTCTCGAAGAGCCAGCTTGCTGATGTCCTCGGCAGGACAGCAAAGAAAGTTTATAAGATATAAAAAAATATTTCAAAGGAGATATATCCCTTTCTCTTCCATCTCCGCAACATGCGAATCAGGCCAGACGCTGGACTGCACCTCTCCGATGTGCGCCTTCTGCAGCAATGCCATGCAGAGCCGTGACTGCCCTATGCCTCCGCCGACAGAAAGAGGTATTGAGCCGGATATCACTCCGCTGTGGAACAGCAGCTTCTCCCTCTCAGACAGTCCGGTCATCGCAAGCTGCTCTTTCATTGTTTCCGGGCTGACCCTTATTCCCATAGAAGACAGCTCGAGCGACTTGCCCCGCACGCTGTCCCATATGATTATGTCCCCGTTCAGCCCATGCCTGCCGTCCTCAGTCTCAGTGACCCAGTCGTCATAGTCTGCTGCACGGAGGTCATGAGGCTTGCCCGAACGTAGAGGATGTCCTATCCCTATGAGGAATACTGCGCCGTGCTCGCGTGCGATCGCATCCTCCCTTTCCTTTGGGGTGAGTTTGGGCCATCTCTCTTCAAGTTCCTCAGCGTGCACGAATGTAATATCCTTTGGCAGTTTCCTCTCCAGCGCAGGGAACTCCTGCGCAACAGCGGCTTCTGTCTCGAGCATCGCAGAGTATATCTTCCTGACAGTGCTCTTCAGGAAATCCAGCGACCTCTCCTCCGGCGTGATGACCCTTTCCCAGTCCCACTGGTCGACGTAGATGGAGTGTATCTCGCTGATGTCCTCGTCCTTGCGTATCGCGTCCATGTCAGTGTACAGGCCGGTCCCCACAGCAAAACCTTGCTTTCCCAGGATCCATCTTTTCCACTTTGCAAGCGAATGCACCATCTCTATTGTTGAGTCCATGAACTTTGTCTTGAATCCTACAGGCACCTGTGTGCCTGCGAGGTCGTCCTGCAGCCCTGTGCCTACCACCAGGAATCGCGGCGCAGTCACCCTGCACAAACAAAGCTTCTCTGCGAGCTTCATCTCGAACGTGTCTTTCACCAGCTTGATTGCTTTCTCTGTCTCGAGGAAGCCGAGCTTTGGCGTGTACTGTTGGATTGTCTCTTGTTTCATCTCTCATCACCATATTGGAATCTGATGCCTTGACAGGGGCCCAGATGCTTTAAATATATATCTCAAAGATAGAGGAAAAAATAGCCAAAAAAAGCAATATTTATATAATAGTTGGAACATATGTTCCATAATGTCTTATGAAATGGACGAGAAGGACCTGAAGATCCTGGACATTTTGAAGCAGCATGGCGACTACACCACAAGGCAGATCGCAAAGAAGACCCTCCTCCCTCCGACGACCATCCACAACCGCATCCGCAAGCTTAAGCAGGAGGGCATCATCAGGAGGTTCACTGTAGACGTTGACCAGGACATGATTGGCAGGGGCCTGCTTGTCTATGTCATGATATCTGCGAACCTTGCTGTGCTGAAGCAGAAGAAGAGGAGCCAGTATGATATAGCGAATGAGCTCAGGAAGTTTGGTTTCATCGAGCGTGCTGATATCGTGTCAGGAGGCACAGACCTTGTCGTGATGGTTAGGGTAAAGGATGTCGCAGAGTTCGACAATGTGCTTCTCAACAAGATACAGCTGATAGAGGGGATAGAGAAGACCCAGTCTTTGATAGTCATACACGGTAAGTAGTTCTACATCTCTTCAGGCGCCTTCAGCCCCAGAAGGTAGAGCCCGTTCGCGAGCACCTGCCTGACAGAGTCGCAGAGCAGAAGTCTCGCTGAGACAAGCTTCTTGCTATCTGCCTTGAGCACAGGGCATTGTGTATAGAATGTGTTGAACATCTGGCCCAGCTCCACAAGGTGGTGCGCGAGCAGGTGCGGCTTGTATGACTCAGCAGAATCCACCACCACCTGCTTGAATGCATAGACCTTTTTCACCAGCTCTTTCTCTATGTCCTCTTTGAGCACTGAGCAGTCTGCCTTGCCGTCAGGCTTCTTGCCGTGCTTCCTGAGTATAGAGCATATCCTTGCGTGGGCGTATTGTACATACGGCCCTGTCTCGCCTTCGAAGCTGAGCATCCTGTCCCATGAGAATTCCATATCACGGACCCTGTCGTTAACCAGGTCCCCGAATATTATCGCCCCTACCCCTACTGCCTTGGCCACCTCTTCCTTGTCTGCGAGGTCAGGGTTCTTCTCCTTGATTATCTTCTTGGCCAGCTCCAGTGCCTTGTCCAGCACTTCCTCCAGGAATATGATGTTGCCTTCGCGTGTCTTCATGCCGAGGTAATGCCCGAACTCGACATGCACCATGTCGCACTTCCTCTCTCCCATCATCTCGAGCGTCTTGAAGAGCTGCCTGAAGTGCAGCTTCTGCGGAGAGCCCACCACGTAGAGAAGCTTTGCCGGCTTGTACTCATGCAGCCTGTACAGCGCTGCTGCGAGGTCCCTTGTCAGGTACATCGTTGCGCCGTCGCTCTTCTTGACCATCCCTGGCGGCATGTCTTCCCCTACTTCTACGATCTGCGCCCCTTCGCTGAGCGTCAGCAGGTTCTTCTTCTTGAGCTTCTCGACCACGGCTTCCATCTTGTCGTTGTAGAACGCCTCGCCGTGCCAGCTGTCAAAATGTATATCCAGTTCAGTGTAATATCGTTTGAACTCTTCGAGCGAGAGGTTCTTGAACATCTCCCAGAGCTGCAGCGCTTCCTTGTTCCCATCTTCTAGCTTCTTGAACCAGGCGCGCGCCTCGTCCTCCAGCTCCGGCCTTATCTTCGCTTCTTCGTGGAACTTGACGTATATGTTGAACAGGTGTGCTATGGGCTCTTTCTCGAGCTCTTTATCTGTGCCCCAGTTCTTGAACGCGACTATCAGCTTGCCGAACTGCGTGCCCCAGTCACCGAGGTGGTTCACTCCCACTGATTTGTAGCCTGCGAAGTTGTGCAGCCTGTAGATTGAATTCCCAATCACAGTGCTACGCAAGTGACCGATACCGAAAGGTTTCGCGATGTTTGGTGATGAGAAGTCTATCACCACATTCCCCCCTTTCCCGAGATCGCAGCTGCCATACCTGCCTCTCTTCTCGAAGACCTCTTTCAGCGTAGTCTCTGCGAGCATGGCTCTCCTGACAAAGAAGTTGAGGTAGGGCCCTGCGTTCTCCACCTTCTCTATGACATCATCGGGCTTGATCTTGGCCTTGAGCCATTCCGCTATCATCGGCGGCGCCTTCTTCAGCTTCTTGGAGAGTGTGAAGCAGGGGAATGCGTAGTCGCCCATCTTTGGGTCCGGCGGTATCTCGACAGATGACTCGTCTATCCCGTCTGCGCCCGCCTCATCCACTATCTTCTCTATTATGTGCAGCTTGAACTCATCCATGTTCTTCCTTTGCCTTCTTCTCTGGTTTCTTGGGGGACTCTTCATGCCTTTTTCCCAGCATCTCCATTATGTGCTCGCTGAGCCTCTTCATCTTTGTCTCCTTGATTGGTTCCATCTCTATGCCTTGCTTCTCTGCCAGCGCGCGTATGTCCTTGCGTATCTCTGTAAGCATCTTCCGCATGACCACGTACTCCCTGAACCGGAGGTATAGAATTATCAGGTAGATGCCGAACACCCCTCCGACAAGCACCTTTATCGTGTTGACGAATGTCCCGATAGGGCCCAGGAAAGGGAATATTGTCGAATTGAGCTCCACCAACCGCGTCACCTCATTTTGAGAAGTCCAGGCGTCCTATATTTATTAATGTATCGCAGAAAGGCAATGCAAAAAAAGACAAAGATTTAGAGCTCTTCTTCCCCTTCCTGGCCGTCCTTTATCTTGACAGCTTCTTCGACGCCTCTCATGAATGCGTTGCCTTTTGGGTCGTCCTCTTCCTCATCATCTTCGCAGGAGTACGCCTCCAGCTCATCATCAAAGAATTCTTCATCCTCTTCGTAGTCTTCCATACTTCTCACCTTTTTTTGAGGGTTTTATTTCTGTTTCCGCCTCTGATATAAAAAAGTTTCGCACATATTCGTATATAAATTAT
>JAHJSS010000007.1 GCA_018830225.1 Nanobdellota archaeon | reverse complement strand
CTTCCTGACTTTCTCAAGCTCCTCAAAACAACTCTTACGAACACAGGCCATTTTCTGCGAACCTCCTCTTTTGCCAAGTCCTCAAACAGCCAAAATCACAAGAATCAGATACCCTGTCTCAAGAATTCGCAGTTTATAAATCTTTTGTTTCTTAACTACTAATCAGTAGTCATTTTCGTAATGTTTTTATATGAGTTCATCCAATTTATCATTGTCCTGTATAAAGAAACTCCGGTGAAAAGCATGATCCGGGCATCGGAACGATGCACGGGCCCAGAACATCATACAAATCAACATTTGTATGATGCCAAAATCTACGATTTTGCGCATCTATGATGTTCTCGTGTCTGGATGTGAGGATACAGGCGACACATGTGTTGAGAGGGTCGCAAAGGCCCTTTCTTATTCTTTTGTATTTGTTTAGCTGTTTTCAGACCCCCGCGCCGCCAGCCCGCGCTCGCTGCGCTTCTTTGCCTGCTCCTCTCTGCTGAACTGCGACTTTCAGCTATAGTTTAGTAGTCAGCTCGCTAGGCGGGGCTGGCGGCGCTGATGCGAGAAGCTAAACAAATACATTCTTTTTATTCTAGCGCCTACAAGGCGCCACGCGGCTAGTGGCAGCTGCTACGCTGCTACACCGCTTTGCCGGCAAACCCACGCATCACCATCAGCTAGAGGCTACGCCTTCCTGCATATTGCTGAGGATTGGGCCGGTTTCCGCTCATCCTTTCCAACCGACGCAGAAGCGGTAGCAGCCGCCATACGTGTTGCGGTGGCACCTTGCATAGAAATCATTCTTTCTTCCTGTATCTTCCTTCGGGTTCAATATACCTGTGTATCGGGTGCCCTGGAGTCGAATACGCAGGATGCCTATGCTCGCCTGCGTGCTGGTGAGAATGCTCTGGATGTCGCAGGTGCTCCTCTGAGATATGAAGCTTCTTTGGGTGCGGGGGAGGAGTCGCTGCAGGCCTCGCGCCGAACTCATCCTTCATCTCTTCATACCTGTGCTTGAACTCCTCTATCTGCTTCATCCTCCGCTCATGCTTCAGGACAGCGATCCCGTACTGCTTCAGTGCCCTGCCGAACGTGAACATGAAGACGCACACCGCAATCGTGAAGTTGGAGTACTGCGTCGAGATGATGAACAGCTTCACGATGTCCCCTATGCTTGAGTATATCACGACGTCAAGGGCCATGACACGGATGAGGAAATAGTAAATGATCAGGATGAACGCGCCGTTGAACATCGTGTCCCCTATGAGGATGGCCTTCCTGGAGCTGTTCTTCTCGCCGATGAGCTTCACTATGGCGCCGATGACGAGGAGCGCAGCGCCGAGGAGGAACAGCTGGCCGTATGTCTGCCAGATGAAATAGCCTGATGAGAACTCGGGCCGGACCATGTCCTGCGCTGTCATGTACTCGTCGACATTGAACGCTGTCCACAGCTGGAGCAGCAGGATGACGACCAGGCCTAAGACAGCCGGCTGGTATGTGTTCTTGCCTATGTCTATTATGAACTTTCCCTTTGTCCTGACAGTGAATGCCTTCAGGCCTATGCCGAGCAGGGTGAGGCAGACAGCGAGTATGAGCGCGCCCCAGAAATCATACTGCGCAAAGAGGTACTTGAAAGGGAATGTCTGCGCCAGAGAGCTGAGCATCGCACCCACCTCTGTCCCTGAAGCAGAGCCCGCAAGGATGTTTGCCCACGACCACTTCATGTTGAAGTAGTTGACGCCGGCCACGATAAGCAGGAAAGCCAGTCCTGCCATCATTATCTCATTGATGAACTCCTCTGCGACCCTGTCAGATATCGAGCTTTTCTTAGGATGTTCTTGCATGTCCCAACATTTTAGACGCGTGTTTATAAAGTTTATTTACTTTGCAGGCGTAGGTATTCTGCCAGGATGCCGTCAAGAATCAGCCTGTTATCCTGCCTATCACTCCCCAGCTGTAGCCGGTGCCTACCATGGCTGCAGAAGAGATGGTGGCCAGCAGGTGGAAGCCGATATCATACCAGTCGATCAGAAGCATCACGACATACCACAGCAGGAACAGCGAAGCGCACAGCAGCAGTGTCCTGGAGATGTCTCTAAACGAAACCAGACCCCTCCACATCCCCCATCTTAGCCTATTGTCTGCTGTGAAGCCCATGTTGAAGAAAAGGATTCTGCTTGCGCACAGAGGCATATGCGCAAGCAGGTCCAAACCACCCCCAAAGAGATTATGTGTGTAGGAAGCACAACTTGTCTCTTGTGAGCATAAAGTTCTTGTGAACTTCTCGTTTGACCTAACACCCATTACCTATGCAGAACTAGTATATAAACATTCCGATTTTTCCCTAGTTTCCGTAATTTCCTTTACTCGATTTAAAGCCTTTTAGAGCTTTTATAGTTCTTTTTGTGATTTCGAAAGAAGCACGTTTAAGCTGACTGTTTATAAATCAAAACGAGATTGAGTATAGTGATTTCCCCACTAATCTATGAAGTGCAACAAAAAGAGAACAAGAGAAAACAAAAAAATATTGCCAGAAGGCGCATCAGCATCTCCTGACTTCATAACCTGCAGCAACAAATCCTCTGTAGAACCTCTCTGCCTCTTCCGTACTGTCGCATCTTCTGT
>JAHJSS010000050.1 GCA_018830225.1 Nanobdellota archaeon | reverse complement strand
TTTGACCCCATTAACGAACTGATTTGTTGTCAAAATCAAGCAATAACCTGATTCTTGTTGAGAAAAAAGCAGAAATCTTAGCTTCTGTCAAACGCAGTTTTTCAGTGAAATAATTAAGAAACTGTCAAACTTGGGCTAAAATTATTCCCTTGAGAAATGATGGTTTGATAAAAAAGGACTTTGGCTGCAATACCGCTTTTTGCTGCATGAACAGCTTCAGGAGACATTTCAGGTGCCTGGACAGGTGAACCATCTGTTTGGTGTGCCCATAACTTCTCAATTTCATCCGCTGCCAGGGCATCATGTTTTCCCTCAGTTGTTCTTATATGAGCTGCATTAACAAGTCTTGTATGTTGTTCCACTTTATATTCAAGCATGCCGCCGTAATTGATATCTGTTCCAGTGGCTTCTTTATATCTATCCATTTCACGGCGAGTGACTTCGGTCTCATACTCTACCAGCAGGGCTGTTAATTCTTTCATCTTGTGTGCCTCTCAACAAGTTCTAGTCCAGGAGTAGTATGTTCCTCATCAGCCATCTCTTGCCGTGGCTCGGACAAGAAATTGTACACCTTGCCGCTGGCAAGGTCTGTTATTATCTGTTCCATTACGTCTTCAGGTATCCGAAAACATAATACCCGTCTATAATAATATCTCATATATAAGCTTTTTGTTTTTTCATCACTTTTAAGTGGCAACAACTACCTTTTTTAAGCCCCCCTTCCTCTGTTTGTCAAAAGCGGCAGGGGGCACCGGTCAAATGTCAGAAATTCTAAGAATTTCTGAGCACAATCAGAAATCAAAGATTTCTGGTGGACTGGTGTGGTGGTATGCTGACATATAAAATAGAGGGTAGAATGCCCACAAATTCATTTGTAGGCTGGGTGCCTTGCCTCCTTCTAGTGATTGTGCAAGAGGCTTAAGCATGATTATACTGCCCTCCTGATGCGGGGCTTTTTTGCATCATCTTTTTTACCGGTTAATACAGTTTTTCAGTCCTGGCGATTATAGAATTTTTTTACCTTAATTTATTATCCTCTTCTTCGGCGGCTCTGTCGTCACCAGGTACTTCTTCTCCACTGTCCTGTCGCCGAGCAGCTCTGACATCCTCAGGATTAGGAACGCATCCCTTACAGGCAGGTCACCGAATTCGCTTCTCACGTTGTAGAGGACTCCTGCGTATGATATGAAACCGTGTGACATCTCACTCAGCAGCGTCACCTGGCCGCTCAGCTGTCTTTTTGTTATGCTTGCAAGAATGTCTGATGCCTTTGCATATGCTGTCCTTCCCATGCTTGCGAAGTGTTCCATCTGGCCGTATTCCTCTCTCAGGGGTTTTGTTGCCACCGATTCCGGCCAGTAGCCGACTGCGAACAGTAAAGTCTCTGCTATGCTTCTCATCCTTTCGTAGAATGCTGCCGGGTGCTGGATGTATTCAGGCCTCTCTCCTATGCCGTTGAGCTGGAATACGAACGCCCTTGTGGTGCGTGTGTTTATTGAGGGCTTAAAATCGTCGAACTCTGTCCTGTGCGCAGTCCTTCCGTCGTGGCTTATCTTCTGGCTGTCACGCTCTTCGGAAAGCTGCTCGTGCTCCCTCCAGTTGACATACTGCTCCATCACGTGGAGAAGATACTGGTGCGTTGCAGGATCAAACAATCTCTTCTTCATCATGACCTGCTCCAAGCAGTCTGAGAATGTCTGTCTTGCGTCAGTTGTTGGTTCTATGTGTTGTTCTGTCTGCTGTATCATTTTCAGTTCCCCAGAAGCCAGTCTATTGTGGCCTGGTCTGTTATGTTGTCCCTGAATATCATTATCCAGCCGTCGCGGAACCTTCTCCTCTGCGCTTCGATGTATGCATGGTTGGGTGTCCGGCTGTCGCTGTAGCTTGGCGGGCCCTGTTCCTGCTTGCCTTTGTTCACTACTGCCCTTGTTATCAGGTCTTCTATCTCTTTTCCGTCCTGGTCGGTCAGCCAATGTGCGCGGTTCCTGACAATGCCTATCAAGTATTCTCTGGCGTCGGGGTTTGCTACTGGGAGCTTATCCAGGGCCTTCTGCTCCTTCTTGCCGAGCTGGACTTTTTCCTCTTCAACAGCTCCGCTGAGTCTCTCTTCAAGCGTGAGAAGGTCTATCTTGTACAGGCTTGCGCTATCTGTGCGCGAGAACCTTAGCTTTACGCCGTTGTATGCTATGTCGACTTCTTTGTCTTTATACCAGATCTGTGGCCTTTCCGGATACCTGCGGTAGGTCATTATGGCACCTCTCAACACTAAGATTTGTCAACACCTGTGTGATATTATGTAGAGACTAATATTTAAACCTTTCGGTTTGTCATCACTGCGAAGTGACTAATTTATCGTGATTATCACGAAATCCTTTATAAACCTTTAAAACCGCAGCCCTGGCCGTGCCTATTACGAAACGTTTATATAGAATAAAGGC
This sequence comes from Nanobdellota archaeon, assembly GCA_018830225.1. Classification (GTDB taxonomy): domain Archaea; phylum Nanobdellota; class Nanobdellia; order Woesearchaeales; family UBA11576; genus JABMQF01. The sequence continues at coordinate 2,233 of JAHJSS010000050.1, read as the reverse complement.
GTATACCACGTGAATTCAGCGGTTTGGGGGAATCTGCTGGAACAACACAAACTGGCTAAGGCATACCTCTTAGAGATAATGGCTTAGAAACAACAATGAGGGGGTACAGAAAATGACAGGTGACAACTCGATCTTTATCGGTGGCAAGCCGTTCATGAATTACGTGACCGGCGTAGTGATGCAGTTCACGACCAAGAATGCGGGCGAAGTGTGTGTGAAGGCCAGGGGGAAGTTCATCTCCCGCGCGGTCGATGTCTCAGAAGTTGCGTCGAAGCGGTTCCTGGATGGCACTGTAGAGGTCAAGGGCATAAAGATCGACTCTGAGGAGTTTGAGAACAAGGAAGGCAAGACAGTCAGGGTGTCGACAATAGAGATCACCTTGGTAAGGAAATGATTTTTTTGCTGCAGTTGCCTTTCATCTGATTTGTTTCTGCGAGTAGATATATTTTTAAATAGGTCTTCTTTTGTTTTGTCCATCACTCATGGGCCCGTAGCATGCTCAAAGCCGTTCGGTGCTCAAAGTCTTCGACTTTGGCACATTCAGCCCCCTTCGGTCTGAATGCTTTGGCCGCTCCGTGCCCTCGTTCGCTATGCTCACTCGGGCCCGTAGCATAACCTGGATAAGGTGGATGCCGCGTCTTCAACGCCGTGCACTTCCAGTGAGTGCGGCCGGCTTCGGACCGGTTGATTAGGGTTCAAATCCCTACGGGCTCATTTTTTTCAATAGAACCTAAGATTCTGACACTGCCCCTCTGCGGTTTATTGCGGTAAGATGTGCGGTTCAGAATCTGACTAGAATTCTTCCAGCGCAGCCATCTGTAAACCTGGTGTAAGAATTTTGAGAGGTCATATGATTAATGGTTTCCAATAGTCTATCCTATGTTGAACACTTCTTCAGCTGCTGCATCCCCTCTTGAGAATTCGACCCTCAGTATGTGCTTGGTGCCTGGCCTCATGTATTCGAGCTGCACGTAGTCTGCGAGGTTCACCCTGAGCCTGTCCTTGAGGTTTATGACCTGGATGTTATTCTGGCCAGGGTCCTTGACCTCCCTGCCGTAGTCTATGCCGTTGCTGTCGAGGTATTTCTTTATGGCGACCGCGCCTACTGCGCTGCCGTCTATGTATATCATTATTGACTCGTCTGCCATGAAAGTGACAGGGCTGAGGGTTATCGTGACGTCGAAGACGTCGCTAGGCCTGAATGATTCCTTTGACATCTCTATGCTGATCGCATCGTCCTGCACAGACAGGCCGGTGAAGGATGCGAACCCTCCCACTATCACAAGCACGGCGATTGTCGCCACGATGAATGTGACGTAGTATTCCCTTTCTGCTCTGATCATCTTCATCACTTCTTTTGCCGAGGCTCTTGCTCAGACCTCGAGCATGTACTTGAGCTCGTTTATCCTGACCTCTGCTCCCGGGTCGACCCTGACCTTGATTGTGTAGTACAGCCCTTTCTGCATCTTCATGTTCATGTAGCAGGTGTCCAGGCAGGTGTTCTGGAACTTCCCTGCTATGGTCTGCTTGTCATCACCCAGCTCCATGCTGGGAGACTCCTGCAGAGTTCCTTCTCCAGGTGTTATCATGAGCCATGCCTGCTCAGCCGCGACATTGTCTATCTTTGCGTCAGCCGGCAGGGGCTCTCCCTCTTCTGCGGTGACTGCCATGCCTGTTATCATGTTGCCCTGCTTCTGCTTTACGTTGGAGTATATCCTTAGCTCCTGGCCTAGGCCATTGTCTAGGATTATCTCTGCCCTGCCTTCACCGATGACCTCTCCAGAGAGCCTGAGCGAGGTCAGCGCAAAAGCCTGATCCTTCTCTGAGAAAAGTACGAATCTTGATGGCTCTGCTGCGTACATGTCTATTGGCTGGCTCTTTATCTCTACAGACGAAGCCGACTATCCCTGGCACGTTCGCATCTACGGCGACGCGCGGTGTCGGGAAGAACCTGTCCAGCGCAAATGCCCCAACGAATATGAGGAGCATGACAGCGAACATCGCCTCTATCATCAACAGCTTGTTTTTTGTATGGCTTTCTACCATCTGAACACCTCCAATATAGAGTAGTATAAAAAGATTTTGTGTTTTGTGGCTAATATGAAATCCTCGGTTCTTAATAGAAATATATAAATAGCATCTCTCGTCGAGAGATTGATTGTTATGACCAATTTATCGACGAGGTGATGCCAATGAAGATTGTGGTTGAGAAGTTTAAAAAGGTTGCTGATTT
>JAHJSS010000049.1 GCA_018830225.1 Nanobdellota archaeon | reverse complement strand
TTCCGCTCCGAAAAAGGCACCAAGACCTACGAGACACTAGCATCACTAATTGCCACATGGCAAATCCAGAAAAAGGATATAAAAGCAGAGCTTTGCAGAATGCTAACAGCAAACCTCTGCTAAAGAGCTAAACAAGTACTTTTTTTCTTATTCTTATGAAATCTTCAAGAACAAGTCGGTAGACTGCAGCCTCATCGATATGGGTAGTATCTATCTCCAACACAGGATATCCTTCAAGTAGCCGGCGATAAGTGGCATCAGCCTTCGCCCATAACCCCTTTCCGTGAAACCTGGGATTTATCTGACCAGTGCGTGCAGTCCTCATCTCTATTTCTTCAAGCTCTGCAGTCAGGTAGTATACTCTGTCCGGAAGGGTCAACATTGTAGCGATGACACCATCAAGGTCCATACCGAGGATGTTGGAGTGATATGCTATTGTTGAGAAGAAATGCCTGTCCACAACCACCGGCTTATGTTCTTGGGCTTCGCGGATCTTAATGTCAATTATCCTATTGCACGTGAGGTAAAACTCCAGATTCGGGAGCGGCCCCATCTTGTCAAACTCCTTCCTAAAGAGCATGAGCTCCTCAGGAGGCGAATGGAGGTATACTCCTCCCACTTCAGTGACCAGGCGAGTGGCTGTCGTTGTCTTGCCTGTATGATCAAGACCTTCAAATATGATTACCGGGTGTGCCATAGTATCTCACGAAATTCAGCTGTTCGAATCACACCTTTTTTCAGAAACAGAAAATAAAGATTTAGAGCAGACTCAGAGCAGGCTCCTTATCTTGTCTATGTGGTCAGCGACCTCCTGGCCTTTCTTGGTCAGAGTCAGGAGCTTCAGCCTCCCTTGCTTATCGAAGTTTATCAGTCCTGCCTCAGACATCTCCTGGAGGATCTTGACGACATGGGAATATGTGCAGTCGATCTGCTTTGCCAATGAAGAAGCATAGATATCGGATTTTGCTGCATTCAGGGTGACCAGCATCATCGCGGGCTTCTCCCTGAAAAAGATGTTGAAAACGTCTTCTCTCTTCAGTTCTTTCTTCATCCCACACAACCCCCAAATATCGACTGAAAACCAATATCAACTAAAATATACACATTCTGTAATATAGCTAATAAAATATACAGGAGAAAGGTTATTTATAAAGCTTTCTATTTTAGAGGTTGTTTCACTTTTGTTGTCCCGACGAGAAAACGAAACATAACGCGCCGAGACGCATCCGGAAACGCATAATAAGTTATATAAGACAGCAGCAAATATTTTAGACCATGCCACAGAAGACCGCGGATGAAAAAGAGAAAACGCGGGAGGGCGACGGACTGAAGGAATACCTGTTCCCCTACCCTAAACTAAGGGATGTGCAGAAAGAGCTGATAGTACAGGTCGCGGGCGCCCTGGCGGACAAGAAGAACCTGATTGTACATGCGCCCACAGGGTTAGGGAAGACTGCGGCCACTATATCCCCTGCGCTCAGGTACGCGATCGACAACAAGAAGAAGGTTTTCTTCCTCACATCAAGGCACACCCAGCACACGATAGCGATAGAGACCCTCAAGGAGATAAAAGAGAAGCACGATGTGGATTTCACTTCCGTCGACCTGATAGGTAAGAAATGGATGTGCACTGTGCCTGGCGTCGAATCGCTCCACACCGGCGAGTTCTACGAATACTGCAAGAAGAAAAGGGAGGAAGGCACTTGCGAGCAGTACACCAACACCAAGAAAGGCAGCAAGCTGACGACAGAAGCAAAGCTCGCCCTCGAGACCCTGAGACGGGAAAGCCCCTGCCACATAGAGAAGTTCACACATCTGTGCGGAAAAGACAACCTCTGCGCATACGAGCTGGCGACCCTCCTCGTGAAAGAGGCGACAGTGATAGTCACCGACTACTACTACATATACAACAAGAGGATAAGGGACACCCTATTCAACAGGGCGGGAATCACACTGCCTGACTGCATCGTCATCGTCGACGAAGGCCATAACCTCCCTGACAGGATACGCAACCTCATGACAGTGCAGCTCTCCAATTACATGATAAAGAGGGCAGTCAATGAGGCAAAGAAGCTTGAGGACAAGGAAATACTCGAGAAGCTCGCGAAACTGCAGGACATACTCAACGAGCTCTCGCAGGACATGAGGGACGGCGACGAGAAGAACATCACCAGGGACGAATTCATCAGGAAGGTCGGGAATATAGGGGACTACGACGAGATCATAGCAGACTTTGAGTTCACTGCGCAGATGGTCAGGGAGAAGGAGAAGCAGTCATCATTAGGGGGCATCGCGGCATTCCTAGACTCATGGAGAGGGGAGGACAAGGGCTATGTGAGGATACTCTCGCAGAAGGAGACCAAGAGGGAAAGCGTCATCGTGCTCTCATACAGGTGCCTCGACCCAAGCATAGTCTCGCAGGAGACCATCGAGAACTGCCAGTCTACCATAATAATGTCAGGCACTCTCACGCCGACAGCGATGTACAAGGACCTGCTCGGGTTCCCTGCGGGCACTGAAGAGAGCAAATACCCAAGCCCGTTCCCTGAGAAGAACAGGCTGGCGATGATAATACCAGAGACAACGACACGCTTCGCCAAGAGGAACGCGGACCAGTACCGCAGGATCGCAGAGATCTGCGCAGAGATAACAAACCTTGTCCCGGGGAACAGCGCGTTGTTCTTCCCGAGCTACTTTGTCAGGGACAATGTCTACAGGTCATTTGCGGAGCTATCAAGCAAGACTGCCTTTGTCGAGAGCCCTGAGATGGACAAGGAGGAGAAGGCAGAGTTCCTGGAGGGGTTCAAGCGCTACAAAGACTCTGGTGCTGTGCTTCTCGGGGTAGTGTCAGGCAGCTATGGGGAGGGCATTGACCTGCCAGGCGACCTGCTGAAGTGCGTAGTGGTGGTAGGGCTGCCCTTACAGCAGCCGACGCTCGAGACAAAAGAGCTCATAAAATACTATGACACCAAGTTCGGCAAGGGCTGGGACTACGGATATGTCGGGCCAGCGTTCTCAAAGACACTCCAGAGCGCAGGCAGGTGCATAAGGAGCGAGAATGACAGGGGCATCATCATCTTCCTGGATGAGAGGTACACTTGGCAGAACTATTTCAAGCACTTCCCTATCGACTGGGATATAAAGACCACGAAGCTGTATGCTGACCGGATAAAGGATTTCTTCAACAAAAAATGAGCTGAAGGGATTTTCTGCCCCTTATAACACCTGTTTTCAAGCACTAAAAGCCTCCAATATACTAAAAGCTATACTATTATTAAAAAGAGTAACATTTATATATTAGTTAGGCTTATGATATTGGATAAGGCAATTGGTTTTACTGAATACAACAACATTATGGTAGGGTTTAAGGGTTACATCAATGGTAATACTGTTTGACCAGTTCCATCTGCCAGAAGACATATTCGAGGTGGTGTTTGCGACCGAACAGCAAGTGATAGTCGGAAGACTGCTGGTCGAAGAGTTCAAGCACAACGACGGGACGCTCGGGAAGACAGAGATGTCGCTGTTCGCCAACAAGCTCCACGACGGGACGACCATGGAGGTCATCGAGGAGGTCGGCCCTGTCAAGCGAAGCAAAAAGATACAGATATCCTACAACAAGAGGCAGTTCTATGACAGGATACTTACGCCCATGAGATCGATGGGAATGATAGACTATGATATGTACAAGAAGAAGTACCTAATATCAGACAAGTTCAACAATTCCGTGAAGAAGATAGGGCTCATGTGGATACAGGAGATGAACAAGCCACTGAGGCAAGGATGAATCACACTCTCGGGCTTCTCGTTTGACCTAACTTCTTCAAACCACCCCCCAAAAAGCGATGACGGGAAGCCCGATACCTTTTCATTAGTATATTTTGGGGAATCAAATGGATGAAAAGAGCGCTATACAACTTCTGAGGAAATATGCGACCAGCGAGAAGGACTTAGATATAGTGCTGGCGCACTCGAAGGCTGTGCAGAGAAAAGCCCTCGACATCGCCAGCAGGATAAACAAAGCAGGAAAGAAGAAAGTGGATGTAGAGTTCCTCCGGGCCGCATCAATACTCCACGACATAGGCCGCTTCGAATACCCTCCCTGGGAATGCCCTGTGAAACATGGCGTCGCCGGCGAGATGATACTCAAGAAAGAAGGACTCGACAGGAGATTCCAAAGGATCTGCTCGACGCACCTCGGCGCAGGCCTTACCGCCTCAGACATCCGGAGGCAGAAGCTTCCCATACCCGCAAAGGACTATATGCCACGGACAGTAGAAGAGAAGATAATATGCTACGCAGACCGACGGGTCAAGCTCACAAGGCCGATAAGGATCGAGACAGAGCTGAGACGCGCCGCGAAGTACGGGAAGGCGGCTGTCGACCGCCTGCAGAAACTGCACGACGAGATACAATCACTCATGAAAAAATGAACATAAAGAAGACGAAAGAAGGGTACAAGATCGAGAGCAGCTCGCGGAAAGGCAATTGGTATGAGGTGGACCCTGAAAAGCCGTGGTGCGATTGCCCTGCATACAAGTTCAGGGAGCTCAAGAAGCACGGCGTGTGCAAGCACATAAAGGCAGTGAGGGAATATATCGAGAAGACGCAGCAGAAGACGCTCACCAAAGAGCAGAAGAAGGCCGACGACGTTCTGGCGTTCATAGAGTCGAACGGCGGAGAAGCGGACGCGATAGAGCTCATCGAGAAGTTCGGAGAGGAGAGAGTGGACAAGCTCATACACTCGGGTGAGATAATCGAGAGAGCAGGAAAAATAAAAATACTTAAATAGTCAAGAAACAACGGATGACATGCGGAGGTGTTGATATGGCTGAAGTCGAAAAGCTCAAGTTGAGGTTTGAGAACGTCAAGAGGAAGTCAAACAACGGGGATGTCGTCCAGGACATCAAGGAAGGCTACGTATATCTGGATGTCGCCTTGGACGCCAACGGCAAGAAACTTAAGATAGAGAAAAGGGTGAGGCTCGACAAGCCCGAAAGGATGCTTAACAAGTTCGTGACCAAGATCAAGGCCCTCGCAGAGGAGCAGTACAAAGAGAAGAAATACTACGTCGCCAACAAGACACCGCCGGCGATCGACGTCCACCTCGACAACGAGGAGCAAGTCAACGACAAGATGCTCCCGGTCTTCGAGGAGATAAACCAGTTCAACAAGACAAAGAACGCGGCCGTGCTGGCCACATCTTTCGTCGAGTTTTAACACTTCCCGAACGCCATTTTTGTGCATAAAAAAGAGGTAAAATGAATTTCATCGTAACGCTCGCCCTGAGCCTTTTCATAGCATTCGTGTTCTCAGAGATAGCATACAGGCTCAGGATGCCTACCGTTGTCGGCCAGATAGTCGCGGGCATCGCGATAGGGATACCCGTGATAACCCAATACGTCATAGCCGACAACGCAGAGATAATACAGTTCATGTCAGACCTCGGGATAATATTCCTCCTTTTCCTCGCCGGGCTCGGAGTGAGCTGGAACAGGATGTACGGCGCGAAAAAGGAAGTCCTGATGATAGGCGTATTAGGCATGTTCATACCATTCACACTAGGATTCGTGACGATGAAGCTCATGGGATATGGCAACCTGACCGCGCTGATAGTCGGCGTATGTCTTGGCATAACCGCAGAAGGGACCAATGCCCGGGTGCTCATGGAACTGAAGAAGATAAGGACAAAAGTCGGAGCCACGATGCTCGGCGCAGGGATAATAGACGACGTGATAGGTCTTGTGCTCTTCATAACCATCGCAGCAGCGCTTGGGCACAGGGTGATAACGACAGACCTCTCATATTCGCCTCTGGAAATAGTGGGATTCATCGCCATCCTCGTGTTAACATTCAAGGCCCTTCCTAAACTCATAAGGTATGAGGAAAAAGAGATCGGCGAGATAAAGGAGATCAGCCTCTTCACGACAGCACTGCTGCTCTGCCTGCTGTTCGCCATATTCGGACAGATGATAACCGGCACGATGACCGGCAGCATAATCGCTGCTTTCACTGCGGGCATCATCATACAGCTGAGCCTGAACAAGAAAGAGGAGATGGACATAAGGAGGCATTTCGAGATAATGGCCCTGTCTTTTGTCATACCTTTCTTCTTTATAGGGATAGGACTCAACTTCGACTTCACAGACCTTATAATAAATATCCCCCTGCTGATAATCATAACCCTTGTCGCAATAGCCGGCAAGCTGATAGGTGTATTTCTCATAAAGCCCTTCTCGCACTTCAGCTGGAAGCAGCTACACATAATAGGGTGGGGCATGAACTCAAGGGGGGCTGTAGAGCTTGTCATCGCTCTACTGGCACTGAAAGTCGGGCTGCTCAGCAAACCGCTCTATTCGACAATCGTCCTCATGACATTGATCACGACACTCCTGTTCCCATTTGTCCTGAAGCATCTCATCAAGAATGACCATCACATAATGGGCTGAATAAACAACAGAAAAAAATATAAATAGACAGGCCCAGAAAGGGCATATCATAAAAAGAGGCTGAGGTTAGGCAATGAATATCAGGGACCTGAAGAAGGAGCAGCTCAAGCTCGCGAAGAAAGTGACAGTAAAAGACGACTTCGATGAGATCAACTACATAGGGGGCTGCGACCAGGCATTCATAGACAACAAGGTCATCTCTGCAGTGGTCGTCCTCGACTACAAGACCCTAAAGATAGTAGAGAAGAAATATGCTGTGGCAGACGCTCCTATACAGTACATACCAGGATTCCTCAGCTACAGGGAAAGCCCAGCGGTGGTCGAGGCAGTGTCAAAGCTGGACCAGAAGCCAGACATCCTGATGGTCGACGGGAACGGCATACTCCACCCGCGCAAGATAGGGATGGCATCTCACCTCGGCATCCTGCTCGACATGCCGACCATAGGCGTGGCGAAGAAGCTGCTGCTCGGCGAGGAGAAAGACGGGAAGATAATGGTGGAAGGGGAGGCGAGAGGCGCAATCCTGAAGACAAAAGAGCATGCGAAGCCCATATACATAAGCCCAGGCCACAGGACATCACTCAAGACAGCAGAGGAGGTCGTCAAGAGATGCATGGTAGAGAAGCACAAGATGCCTGAACCCCTGCATGAGGCCCACAAGTACAGCAACAAGGTGAGGGACAGGATGCTCGAGAAAAGCGGCGAAGTGCCGAAAGGAAAAGGTGATGATGAATGAAGAAGACAAAGGACCAGAAAAGGCTTGAGATGGACACGGGAGAGAAGGAAGAGACAGTCTACACAGCCACAGGAAGAGAGAAGCTCGAAGAAGACGACGAGATAGACACCTGGGAAGAGGGGTTCATGGAAGGCGCAGAAGATGATGGAGAACAGGGTAAGTGCGCGAACTGCGGAGCTGCACTGCTCGACCCTGACGACGTCGTCGAGACCAAGCTGAAAGGCAAGATGGTGTGGTTCTGCTCAAACAAGTGCCTTGAGGAATACAAGGACAAGAAGAAGATACCATAAATCTTTTTTTCTTTTGAAAAGGTTTATTAACTCATTCTTACCACACACATCAGTCGATGATGAGGTTAATCCATCCGCAAAGGTCTTGTTCTTTGAGCCCGCCTCCAAGTGCCATCTCGCCATGCTCGATGGCACGGCATAATCTACTAATTAACACAAATCTTTATTAACATGACAACAATAAGAGTCCTGTCGATGATGAGGTTAATCCCCGACTGAGCCCCAGGGCTTTGATGAACGGAAATAACCTCTGAGACACTTCTAATGCTCGTTTAATGGGCTAATATGAAATCCTCGGTTCTTAATAGAAATATATAAATAGCATCTCTCGTCGAGAGATTGATTGTTATGACCAATTTATCGACGAGGTGATGCCAATGAAGATTGTGGTTGAGAAGTTTAAAAAGGTTGCTGATTT
>JAHJSS010000006.1 GCA_018830225.1 Nanobdellota archaeon | reverse complement strand
GCAGCCAGCACAACATTTAAATAAGGGGGGACAATCCAGTAGATATTTTGTTTGTTTTTTCAAGGAGGTACAAAAATGGAGGCTTCAAGACCTTTAGACGCGCTAAACAACTCCCGCAACAAGCGGGTCATTGTTGAGCTCAAGAACGGAAAGCAGATACTAGGCATGCTAAAAGCATTCGACATACACATAAATGTGGTCCTGGACGATGCCGAAGAAAGGCATGAAGGGGAACTCAAGAGGAAACTAGGCACTGTCTTCCTGAGAGGAGATACGATCATACTGATCTCGCCAGCACAGTAAAGCGCTTTCAGGGGTTTTTAGATGTCCAAAGGAACAGCATCAATGGGAAAACGGTCCAGTAAGAAGACCCACATATACTGCAGGAGATGCGGCAAGCACACATACCACATCAGGAAGAAGAAGTGCAGCAGCTGCGGATATGGCCTCTCATCCAGGATCAGGAAATACACCTGGCAGACAAAGCGCGGCAAGACAATCGTAAAGAAAGTCAAGTGAACACCTGCGGGCATCTGCTGGACACAACACAACTTCTGTTGTTCTTTTGACACGCATACCTATTTAAGTATTTAAGTAGGCAATTTTAGATAGGCAATCAGAGAGGCAACAATGGCTACCTTAAGCCTGTGCATGATAGTAAAGGACGAGGAACGCTTTCTCAGAAGCTGTCTTGACAGCGTCAAGGACATCGCGGATGAGATTATAATAGTAGACACCGGCTCCACAGACCGGACAAAAGATATCGCCGCAAGGTCCAGAGCCAAGGTCTTTGACTTCAAATGGAACAATGACTTCTCAGCAGCAAGGAACTTCTCGCTCAAGAAAGCGACATCGAACTGGGTACTGGTCATGGATGCAGATGAGATGCTTGATGCGGGCGGAAGGTCAGAGGTAACCCGGCTGATAAACACCAGGGAGCACTGCCTCAAGGGATCGATCGGATTCAAGATCCAGCAGAGGACGTACAACCCCAAGGGCGGAGACAAAGGCGCCGAGCCTACTGCTGACGCGAAAACCCTCTCAGAAAAGTACGACGGCTACCAGTCAAGCAGCCTGGTAAGGCTCTTCAGGAACAGCCCCAAGATATTGTTCAGGAACAAGGTGCACGAGCTCGTCGAGCCATCCATACGCGAGAACAGCGGCGAGATACTTGAGAGCAGCATCGTGCTCCACCACTTCTCGCTCCTGAAGAAGGACAAGCTGCACAGCAAGGCAGCTGACTACGCAGACCTCATGTGGAAACAGCTCGAGCAGGAGCCGGACAACCCCAGATATAACCGGCAGGTTGCGCTGGTATTCCTGGACAAAGGAAGTAAAGACCTCGCCCTGAAATACTTCATGAGGACGCTGAAGCTCGACCCGAACCATCCAGGCATATTCGCAGACCTCGGAAGGCTCTTCGTCGACCTGAAGCAGCCCAAGAAAGCGATACGATACTTCAACATGGCGATAGCCAAAGACAAGAACGATATCTCATCGCTCAACAACCTCGCAGTGCTTTACATGAACTTCGGCAAGAAAGACATCGCGAAGAAGATACTTGAGATGGCGCTCGAGAAAGAGCCTAAGAACAAGGCTGCGCTCTCAAACTATGAGATCCTCAAGAAAAAGACATCAAAATAATTGCCGGCTTATTCTTTCACCAGCACAGCATTGACCGTGCCTTCCTGGCCAGGCCTGGAGGTGACCCTTGCCCTGCCTTTCTCAGTCTCCACAATCGACCCCTTGGTGATTATGTTTCGCCTGACAAAATACCTGTTCGCAGGGTTGCCCACCACATTGAGTATCTTGACCTTGGATGATTTCTTGGTCTTTGGGTCCAGAAGATTGGCGATGTTGACGGTCAACAGGCGTTGTTTGGAATCCCCTCCAAGTATCCTGCTCTTTTTCTTCTTTGTCTCGCCTATTTTGGTCAGAGTAGGCTCGCTGCCGAGCTCATACTGCTTCTTCTTCCTGCCTGCCTTGTATTTCGACCCGCTAGGGCTGTGTTTTGCCTTGTGCTGTGATATTGCCATTTTATATCTTACCAGATGGAATAATAACCTATTTATAAGGGTTTTGGTATGGAGGTGCTGTCAAGTTAAGTGTCATGCCGCCTAGTGAGCTGAGTGCAAAATAGGCGCTAAATGTCGCAGTTCAGCAGAAATAGGCAGCGAGAGAATCGCAGCGAGCGCAGCATGACACACTTCTTGACTTTACCTGGTATGGAAAGGGGTCGGTGTGAAATCATGTCCTGCAACGCCTCGCTGCTAGACTGACTTGCCCGGCAACAGCGTGATGTCCAAGCGCTGTGGTTCACACCTACGCGATTAATGCTGGTGCTACGGGCCGGGTCCTATTGACTTGTCACATCAGACGCCAAAGCGGAGGCGTTGCTCAGACACCCTTATCGTACTCCTTAAACATGAACCTCTTGTTCCGCGGGTCGCCAGGGGGAAACACGCGATGCGCGCACTTGACGCTGTTGTCTGCGAAGCTCCTGAACCCCTTCCCACGCGCGTCATTGAAGAACGCTATGTCCTCACCTGCCATGGATCCCTGGAAAAAGCGGAACTTCACCTCTGCAAGGACCTTGCTTGAGAGCAGGACGCAACCGAAGCCGGCGCATGATATCTCCATCACATCATCATTCATGACGTCTCCAAGAGGCAGCGGAACAATGCAGTCTTCCTCACCCAGCCTGTATACATTAGGCAGGATCTTCGTGGCACCCTCCACGTTGACGCTGACCAGGCAAAGCCCTGCAGTTATGTCCTTTTTGTCTGAAAGCATCCTGGACAGGGCATCCTGCGGCGGAAGGACATCTGTGTCGACAAACCAGACGTAATCATAACCTTTCCTGATAGCGTGCTCCCTGACTGCGTTCCTCCCGTATGTTATCCTCTCTATCCTGTGCTTGAGCTCTCCCTCGCACTTCAGCACGATCGCGCCAGTGCCCCTCAGCCTCGCGGTATAGTCATCATCCCCTCCAGTCTCTACGAAAAGAATGTCGAAATTCCCGTAGTCCTGCGACCTTATCGCGTCAAGAAAATCGTTGAGATAGCACTCATCCTTGCAGTGCGTAACGCAGCCGACAATCACACGAGGCTTTGCAGCATCATCCATTTTTTCACGTTCTTGAATGAGTTTATAGTAAATGTGGGGGTAGGGATTCAGAACAAAGGTCTTGTTCTTTGAACCCGCCATCCAGTGCTGTCTCGCTGTGCTCGACAGCACGCAATAAAAAATGTGGGGGTAGGGATTCAGAACAAAGGTCTTGTTCTTTGAACCCGCCATCCAGTGCTGTCTCGCTGTGCTCGACAGCACGCAATAAAAAATGTGGGGGTAGGGATTTGAACCCCAGTAGGCACTTCGCATAAGGATTTCATCCTTATCAACCTGATCTCCAGTGCCATCTCGCTTTGCTCGATGGCACGACAAATCTTGATGTGGGGGTAGGGATTTGAACCCCAGTC
>JAHJSS010000048.1 GCA_018830225.1 Nanobdellota archaeon | reverse complement strand
CATTTGGTCAGGACTGGCCAGTTGGATAGTTATCTTACTGGCTACTTCAGGCTGACCCAGCTTGTAGTGCATCCTGACAAGGGTGGAGACACCGGACTATCTGCAATGGTAAACGCTGCTTACACCGACATACGAAGAAATCCCGGCAAAGTCAAGGATTGGGTTGCTTCTATGCAGAACGGCAACGGAAACGCAGAGCACATCGCAGTTATTGATGCGCTGGTCGAGAAGGTTGAGACGCTTCAGGGCGTCGAGAAGAGATACGAAGAACTTCAGAGAAAGTATGCTGAACTGCTTGCTGGAGGTTCGGGAGTCGATGCCAGCGTCAAGAAAGCGCGCAGGACAGAAACACCAAGGACTTCCAGGGCAGCACCAAGAGTTCCTTTTGAAGAGCCGGAGGTCAGGACGCCTCCAAGATCGAGTGCGAGGAGAGTAGATCCCGAAGCAGAGCCTGTTCCTGTGTTCACAAAAGTCGATCCTATACTCATAGATGAGATTGTCTGTGTCGGCAGCGACGGCAAGGTTTTCGAGAGGCATGGCAAGCTGCTGGTCGATGGTGACGTTGTAAGGAAAGCAGGAGAATTCTACGACGGCACCAGAATACTTAAACACATGAGATTCACACCTTATCAGGCCATTTCGTATCTTGAGAAGCACGGCAAGCAGTTGCCGGACTACCCATCATTGTGCGGCGTGCTTGAGTATGTGTTCAGGAAAGGTGTCAGGAAGCGCCACGACGGTACATATGAAGTATTGGATGCCAACGCCAAGGCAGTCCTTGACCAGTTCAAGAACTATGGTCCTGGATATGGCTGGCATGCTATCAATGGTGTTGTAGATGGCAAAGGTGACAGGATGATTCATCACCCTCATGATTCAGACTTTCCCTCACATAGAGGAAGCGACGGAATAAACGCCAAGCTGGAGCGTATTGTTAAGCCTTTCAAAAGAAGTAAGGACTGGTCATCTTGCCGCTTAGAATCTGCTTTGGAAGACAAGAATAAGGTGAGTTTCCTTAAAGACCTTACAGGTCGTGAGAACCTGAATGTTTTCCTTGAACTATCAGAGTATTTTGAGAGGGAACCATGGTTCTACCCCCCGTCAAAAGAAGGAACCTGGTCGGCTTGGCTCGGCTGGGACGGCGGCCTCAAGTTCGTCATCTATGCCAGCGGCATCCTCAATCTCAATGTCGCCGCTCGTGGGGTACGTCGTCCGTAAGAGCGCCCGAAGGGCGCTCGCGCTGCGAAAAATAGGGGTTTCCACGTGCTCCATACGAAACGGTTTTTCCACAGGAAATGTTCTGAGAATCAGTCTTGATTTTCTTTTTTCTTGTGCTCTATTTTTTTCTTGCTTCCTGCAAGACTGAGGAAGTTGTTGTCCGATACTACCGACCTTCCTATCTTTCTTTCTAGCTCCTGCCTTGTGTGGTATGCCACCTCTCCCCCTTCTTTGGCAGAGTCTTTGCACTCATCAACTCCCTGCGAATCCTTGGTTATCGTGATGTCCGTAGTCGCTTTCTCGCCAACCATCGTAAGTATCAACTCCCAGTCAGTCATGTGGTCGCGCAGGTTCTGCTTCTTCAGTCTCTTGAAATTCTTGTATTCCTGCACTGTCTTTCCAAAAGTGGCCTTACTAATCTCGTTTGTAAGGATTGCGAAATCCTTCTCCTGCTCAACACCGCGCGACTTCCACTCATCAGTCAGGTCCTGCCTTATCGCAATGCCCCTAATCCGTTTGTCTACCCAGTCCTTCGGATAGCCTTTCAGCTCGTAATACTCTTTGATCCTCTCCTGCGCAAGCTCAGGGTTCTCAATCTCATCGATGCGCTCCTTGGCAAGCTGCGCGAGCCACTGCTTGAAAGGCTCCGCCTTTGGAGAGGGAATGGACTGGATAAGCCTGAATGCGTTTTTGGTGTTTACGCAGTCTGTAAACCTCATCTTGCCATCTTCTGCCACCAGTTTCAAACGTAAACAAATTGTTAACAGTTGAGGCTCCCTACCCTTAAGAACACCCCAATACTGCCTAGGGGCAGGGCTGTCTGTGAGTACCTGAACTATATCAACAACAGAATAAAACCATTCCTTATTATACTCGGTTCTTCTTATCTTCTTGTCCTGAAAGATAACAAGTTCCTTATTCTCATCCACGCTTCACCACTCTCCCGCTTCCAAAAAGCAGTCTGTGTATTTAAATATTCTTGCAGAACGCTTATATACTTTCATCACGCTCATTGGCAGCGTCCTCGCTGCTCCCTCGCGGAGCGGACAAGGGCTACACGTCCCTTCACTACAGTCCTAACGGACTATAAAATTCAACCACAACACACAGTAGCGCAAGCGAAAACGTGAAGTGGCGGTGCTAGAAAAGGTGAAGGGGCTACCTGGTCGGCTTGGCTCGGCTGCAACAACGACAACAAATTCAACATAAATGCCAACAACAACCTCAATAACAATAACGCCGCTCGTGGAATAGCCCTGAAAAAGCGAGGACTCTTTTCTTCTTCGGAGCATAATAATCAAAAGAGACAGTTGATATGAAGACATACAGAGACCTGTACAGTGACCTGTGCTCGTACGACAACCTCTTTATTGCATACAAGAAGGCACGAAAGCACAAAACACTCAAGCAGTACGTCATTGAATTCGAACGCAACCTGAAAAACAACCTTCTACAACTCAGGACAGAACTGCTTCTGCACTCATACAGGCCAATGCCTCTCAAGACATTCGTGCTCCGCGAACCAAAAACACGAAAGATAAGCAAGTCAGACTTCAGAGACAGAGTAATACACCACGCAGTATGCAACATCATAGAACCAATACTAGAGAAGAAGTTCATTCACGACAGCTACGCAAACCAAAAAGGCAAAGGAACGCTCGCAGCAATAAAGAGATTTGAGTATTTCAAGAGGAAAGTCTCAAGAAACCTCACCACAATAAAAAACACAGACAACACCAAAGGATTTGTCATGAAAGCAGATGTGAAAAAATTCTTCGACACAGTCAGCCACGCAGTGCTCACGAGGATAATCAGCAGGACAGTCAAAGATGAGAAAGTGCTGTGGCTCATAAGAACAATACTCGCCAACCACAAGACAGATGCAGATGGGGTCGGAATGCCTCTCGGCAACCTCACAAGCCAATTCTTCGCAAACGTCTACCTCAACGAGCTCGACCAGTTTGTCAAGCACAACCTGAGAGCAAGATACTACATCCGCTACGTCGATGATTTTGTCATATTCCACAGGTCGAGGGAAGCGCTCGAATACTACAAAGAACATATTGACCTCTTCCTTAATGAAAGGCTGGCGCTACAGATTCACCCTGACAAGTCAAGGATATTCCCACTTTACCGAGGCACGGACTTTCTCGGACTGAAGATGTACCCTCACCACAAAGTCATACAGAAGAAGAACATCAGGAAATTCAAGAAAAAACTCGAAAAACTATGCAGGAAATACGACGCCGGAACAGCCAGTTACGACAAGGTATACGACCTCCTGGAAGGATGGTATGCATACACGAAAAATGCGAACATGCACAAGATAAGAAGAACAATCCTGAAGCAAGCAGAGGATAAGTTCAAATGCGAGATGTCCACAAAAGAACTCAACAGGCACTTAAAGGGACAATAGCAGCATAATACGCTGTCCTGACCTGACTTCCGAACTTCTGTGCAGAATCCGGGACTTTTTGTACATACTTTTTGGTGCAGGTATTTTTATACCAGTGTCGCCAGTATATCTGTCATACAAAAGCCTTACAAAATTTATAAGCATTGCATGCGGTGTTTGTAGTCACAGTTGGCTACGAACTTTATAAACACGAATTGCATTGTACCCTTGTTGTGCCCTTTTTGTTAAGGACATTGAAATACGTGTTGAGGCATCCGTATGTGTGTTGTATTTGCTGTTAACGAGGCTTAAATGTGACAGTAACAAAAAGTGTGGAATTGCCCCAAAACTGGCACTTATGCTTATCACGTTTGTTCCTACAAAAGTACGCTAGAAATTATAAACCCATTTCGTCATAATAGAACACGCAAAAAATGGCAGGCAACCACATGATCCGGTTTCGAGTAAATAAGGAGCAGTTTGATAGGATAAGGTCTGATGCTTTGAATAGTGGTTATTTGACACCTTCTGCTTACATGCGCGATCTTGCGCTGAACAAAAGCCCTGTTTACTTGGAGTTAAAGATGGGCGAGCTGCTCAAAGAATTCAAACAAATCAAGGAGGTACTATGCAATGGATGAAGAACCAAAAATTCCAGAATGGATCAGGGTGTTGCAGGATTTGATAAAAAAGTCAAAGAAAACACAACCAGATGAAGACGCAGACAAGCAGACTAGCAAATCGTCGCCGCTGCATCGCCCTTGAAGTCAAGCGCGCTGTCGTTCGCCACTATTGCGCGGAGCGTCGCTATCGCCAGCGGCTCTTTCGACCATATCAGCCTGATTATCTGCTCTGCTGACTTCTCCTGAGACCTCTTCACAGCATCCTCAACAGTCTTCCCCTGTGGAAGCCCGGGTTACACGCCCTTTTGCTACGGTTGCGACAATTGGCAACTATAAAATTCAACTGCGACGTGCGCGAAGCAGCGGTGCATCACAAAAAGCAAAAGAGCTACTAAGGAGGGCGCTCTGCGTCAACAATCTCAACAACAATTCCAATATCAATGGCAACAACAACCTAAACAACAGGGGTTCCTTCCTGCTAATAACCCATCACTTCCCTATGACCGACCTTTACGCTGAGATATGTTCTTATGACAACCTGCTGCGGGCCTACAAGAAGGCAAGAAAGCACAAGACCCTGCGGCCAGAAGTCATCAAATTTGAGCAGGACCTGGAAGGTAATCTCCTCCAACTCAGGTCAGAATTGATTCTCCATGCATACAAGCCACGTCCATTAGCAACATTTGTCATATGCGACCCAAAGACGAGAAAAATAAGCAAGTCAGACTTCCGCGATAGAGTGGTGCACCACGCGTTATGCAACATCATAGAACCAATACTTGAAAAGAAATTCATCCATGACAGCTACGCAAACCAAAAAGGCAAAGGAACGCTCGCAGCAATAAAGAGATTTGAGCAGTTCAATAGGAAAGTCTCAAGGAACAACACAAGGGACTGTTTTGTGCTGAAGGCAGACATCAGGCACTATTTCGACACGGTAGACCATAAAACACTTGTCAGGATGATAAGCAGGAAGATAAATGACGAAAAAGTTCTGTTGCTCATAAAAACAATGCTGGAAAACCACAAGACGAACTCACCTGGAAAGGGCATGCCTCTCGGCAACCTCACAAGCCAGTTCTTCGCAAACGTCTACCTCAACGAACTCGACCAGTTCGTCAAGCACAAGCTACGTGTGAGACACTACATACGATACGTGGATGATTTTGTGATAATCGGCAGTTCAGAACAGATCCTCGATGGATACAAGACAAAAATCGATGAATTCCTCAAGGAGATGCTTTCGCTGGAGCTTCATCCTGACAAGTCCAAGATCCGGAAGATTGAGCGAGGGATAGGCTTCCTCGGATTAAGGATTTTCCCGCACCACAAGATCCTCAAGAAAAGAAACATCAGGAAATTCCAGATGAAGCTGCATCTGCTTTCCAGACAATACGACCAGGAAATGCTGGATTATAATGCGGTCTACAACTTCATGGAAGGCTGGGCGGCATACGCCAAAAATGCCAACACCTACAATATGAGGAGTATGAACCTGCGTATGTTTGAAAATAGATTCATCCATGAGATATCATCCAAAGAGATTGACCGTATCGCCCGTATGATAGAGCATCAAGCGGCTATACTGGCTAAGCCGCAGTCAATATCCTAAGAACCTTTTTCTTTAATTCTTGTATGTCTCCCTTCTGAGGGACGCCTATTATCCTTACACTCTCCAGCTTGCCTGTCTCCTTCATCAGCTTGAGGAAGAAACCGAGATCGAAGTCATGCAGGGAGACCATTCCTCCTGCCTTGAGCCTGTCTATATCGTCGATGAGCATCACATCCTTCGCGTCCTTCACGACATCGATTATGACAAAATCCCTGTCAGTGTAGTTCAGCACCTCTTCTGGCGAAAGGCACTTGACCACCTCGATGCCTTTTACCCTGTCAGCGATGATAGCATCTGCCACGTGCAGGGCGAGACTGTCCTCGTTTAAATACGGGTTCCCGAATGCCAGGAGATAGAGCATAATGTTTTTATACGGGTGGCTGGTTTATATGCTTTACTCTGGGGTGAACAAACATCTGTTATGCAATACCTGGAAGACTTGTGAAGATTGAAGATAATATAGGCACTGTGGACTACTTCGGAGAGCACAGGAAAGTGTTTATGGACACAGATGGCGCCAAAGAGGGTGACTATGTCTATGCCCAAGGCGGTGTCCTCATAAGGACAGTGCCTGAGAAAGAGGCTTTAGAGACCCTTGAGTTCTGGAAAGAACGGTTCTTCGAGCTGAAGAAGGTCGATGCAAGACTATCTAAAGTCCATGATTCGCAGACATCAAACGCCATCCTTGCGATACTCCAGAAAGTCAACCTGAAGCGGGCGCTCACAAAAGAAGACATGTCAGCATTGTACAAGGTGACAAAGCCTGAAGAGCTCAAGCTAATATACGAGACTGCGAACAGTACCAGGCAGAAAGAGAACGACAATGCCTGTTGCGTCCATGGTATCCTGGAATTCTCCAACCACTGCAGGAACGACTGCAGCTACTGCGGTATAAGGAAGAGCAGCAGCATAAAGCGCTACCGCATGACTGTGGACGAGATAATCAAGAACGCAGAATACGCGGTCAAAGAGCTGGGTTTCAAGGCTCTGGTGCTGCAGTCAGGAGAGGACACCTGGTACGATGAGAAAAAGCTCGTCGAGATAGTCCGCAGGATAAGAAAGATGGGTGTCCTCATATTCATCAGCATCGGAGCCAGGAGCAAAGAACTCTACAGAAAGGTCTACGAGGCAGGTGCGCGCGCGGTCCTGCTACGCTTCGAGACATCAAACAGGGAAATATTCGAGAACCTTCGGCCAGGCACAAGCTTTGAAGAGAGGATAGATCTCATAAAATATGTGAAAAGCCTGGGCTATGTCGTCGCAACAGGATTCATCGTGGGGCTTCCCGGCGAAACAGACAATGACCTCATCAACAATATACTGCTCACAAAATCGCTAGGAGCTGACATGCACTCATTCGGCCCCTTGATACCTGCCGAAGGCACACCTCTGGAAGACGAGAGACTGCCAGACAAGCAGAAGGTGCTGAAAACGATAGCTATCTCGAGGTTCGCAGACAGGGAAGCGAAGATACTCGTGACCACTGCGCTCGAGACCCTTGACAGGAAGACACGGAAAGAAGGCCTTCTTGCAGGCGCGAACTCAATAATGATAAACGTGACACCACCTGAATATAGGGAGCTCTACATCATATACCCTAACCGGGCAGACAAAGACAAGGACATAAAAGAAAATATAAAGCAGACCACTGACCTCCTTTATTCGATAGGCAGGGCACCGACAGACATCGGGCTCTGAAGACGCAATGAGACTAATATGGTGAAGCATGGCTGATTTCATAGATGATGCAAAAATCCAGAAAATCCTGGAAAAGAACAGGAACCCCTCCCGTGAGAGAGTGCTGTCCATACTCAGGAGGTCGCGTGACCTGAAAGGCCTCACGCCCGAAGAGACTGCTGCGCTTCTCCAGTGCGACGAGGGACCGCTCGTCAAGGCGATGTTCGCCACAGCGCAGTACATCAAGGAACAGATATATGGCAACAGGCTCGTCATGTTCGCGCCGCTCTACGTCACCAACATCTGCAGGAACAACTGCCTATACTGCGGCTTCCGCGCAGACAACAAAGAGCTCAAGAGGAAACAGCTCAGCATGGAAGAGATAAGGAAAGAGACAGAGATGCTGGTCGGGCAAGGGCACAAAAGGCTCCTTCTTGTCGCGGGAGAGGACCAGAACACATCAGGCATGGACTATGTCGAGAAGACAATCAAGACAGTATATGACACAAGAGTCGGCAACGGGAGCATACGAAGGCTCAATGTCAATGTCGCACCTCTCAGCGTCAATGATTTCATCAGGCTCAAGAAGACAGGAATAGGCACCTACCAGCTCTTTCAGGAGACATACCATCACGACACTTACAAGAAGATGCATCCCTCAGGACCGAAAGCAGACTATGCATGGAGGATATACGCGATGGACCGGGCGATGGAGGCAGGCATAGATGATGTCGGCATTGGCGCGCTGTTAGGTCTCTATGATTACAGGTTCGAGGTCCTTGCAATGCTGTACCACAGCATGCATCTCGAGGAGAAATTCGGGGTGGGTCCCCACACCATATCAGTCCCTCGCCTGAAACCCGCGCTCAATGCACCCCTTGCCAACGATATTCCCTATCCTGTCAGCGACCATGACTTCAAGAAGCTCGTGGCGATAATAAGGATTGCAGTCCCGTATACCGGGATAATATTGTCCACAAGAGAATCTGCAGAGCTACGCGACGGGGTGTTCGAACTCGGCATCTCTCAGATAAGTGCAGGCTCAAGGACGAACCCTGGGGCTTATGTGGAATCGTGCGAGCACGCCCCAGACTCTGAACAGTTCAGCATCACAGACACACGGACGCAGCTCCAAGTAATCAAGGACGTGATCAAGAAAGGATTCTTCCCAAGCTTCTGCACAGCATGCTACAGGGTGGGAAGGACAGGCAAGGACTTCATGGACTTCGCCAAGCCTGGAGAGATAAAGAACTTCTGCATACCTAACTGCATACTCACATTCAAGGAATACCTTATCGATTACGCAGATGAGGACCTGAAGGAAGAGGGGGAAGCATTGATAGAGGAAGAGCTTGAAAGCATACCCAGCGCTGCAGTGCGTGAAAAGACAATCCAGAAACTGGCCATGCTCGAACAGGGCCAAAGGGACCTCTACTTCTGAAATTCAGACTCCTTTAAGGCTAATATGAAATCCTCAGTTCTTAATAGAAATATATAAATAGCATCTCTCGTCGAGAGATTGATTGTTATGACCAATTTATCGACGAGGTGACTACCATGATGATTGTTGTTGAGAAGTTTAAAAAGGTTGCTGATTTTTGCTATGAATTGTTCAGAATTGCCGAATTAAGGCTTTATTCGCATAAATTCAGCAAGAAGAAGTTTTCTCAGTTCCAGCACCT
>JAHJSS010000047.1 GCA_018830225.1 Nanobdellota archaeon | reverse complement strand
TTGCGAGCCGCTTTGAGTTGTTCTTCCGGGCCGTCGTCGGGGGACGTCTCCGAGCGTAGCGAGCGAGACACTCAAACTGTTCAACAGTTTGGTGTGCCAAAGCATCTCTGATGCTTTGAGCACCCCCTACGGGGAGACAGGCCTTTTGGATACATATTTAGTAGGCGAGCCTGGCGGCAACCGCTGAAAGCGAGATTTTCAACAGCGCCTGCTTAATATGCTGTTTTGGAGAATAAGAGATTTCTTTCGAGGCTAATGCCTCTTGCTTGCAGGCATCTTGCGTCTCACGAGCTTCACAGCTTTCATGACCTTATCCAGTTTTTCGTCAAGGTTCCTTGCCCTTTTCCTGAGGTCGCGCACTGCCGGCGTCACGTTGTCGACGTACTTCGGCCTCGCAGGCTCTGGCGATATGCCTGGCGTGAATTCTATGCTGTACAGAGGGTTGCTGAACCTCTTCGCGAATTTCTCGTTCTGTCTTGCGAAGTTCTTCCTGTTCCAAGATCCATAGTTAAAGCCGGTGTCAACGATGCCTGAGCTGACCCTTGTCTTGTACAGCTCTGCAGTCTTCCTTGCTCCTGCGTTCCACATCCGTTCGTTGTCGAGCGCTTTCGGGCTGAATTTCATCTTGTATACTCCGCTTCCGACGACGACCCTGAAGTCTGTCTTCCTCAACAGCTTTGGATACATGTTATTTATCCAATATATCGCCTTCATGCTCCCTTGTATGTCTTTGTATGAGATCGTCTCCGATTCGATGAGGTTTCTCCTGCTGCCAATGTCTTCAGGATGGAAGTGGTATAATGTCACGCTCTCTATCTGTTCCCTGTTCCGGAACAGCCTTTCTCCGTCAATGTCCATGGTGCATTTTCCTTGTGTCTCGTTTATCCCTGCTTCGTGCCACATCTCTGTTCCGTCTTTGTACTTGACATAGACCCATGCGTCTTCTACATCGCCTGTCTTTACGAGCTCGTGCAGGTCCTTCTCTCCTTGTGCCCTGCTTTTCTGTATTGCGTAATGGTCTGCTGACCGGTTGATGTACAGTTTCGGGGCAGGCTCTCTTGGTGCTGCGTATGCCTCTGCTGTCATGCCTCCGGCTGCGATTGCCGCAGTGATTGCTATTGCTGCTGCGATGTTCCTGCTTCTGCCCGCTGAGAAATTATCATCGATGGACATATTCGTCACCGAACAGTAAGTATAAACGCAAATATATAAATATTTCGTTTTTTGCCGTTTATAAATGGTGTTTTAAAAGTATCTCATAAGCCTCTGTATTGCGTGTTTTGTTCGGTTTTAGGCGTTTTTCGCAAGATAATTTCTTATAGCTTCCAGTCTTAGTATTTTTTTGGAAGCATGTTTTTTTTGCGTTTGTTTCGTATCTTTTCATCCAGGTGTTTTGAGGGGTGTTTCGGATCTCGCTAAAGGAAGTTTCGCTAGAGGAAGTTACTGACAGGCAGTATGCGCAGCTGCGCAGGCGTTTTCTCAAGGACGCGAAAAGGCATTACAGCAAGGAGGCATGGAAGGACCCTTATTTCAGAGGGCTTGCGTGTGTCGGCGCGGGTCTGGGTGCTGGCTGCACTGCGTTGTCTTACTGGCTTGATACTCCCTGGCTGATGATACCTGCTTTGGCTGGTGTTGTCAACATGTGCCAGGCTTATGTGCAGAAGAGGGAGGCGACAGGCATTATGGTCGAGGCTCTTGACAAGAGGACATCTGGTATGTGCTATGCTGAGCTGGAGAAACGCGTCAATAACAGAGACTATTCGGTGCCTGAGCCTTCTGAGGATGATATGCGGCAGATGTTGATGGATAGGTATGCTTTGAAGGTGATGATGGCTGTTGCCGAGAAGGATTTCAGGCTTACCCGTTATCCTTGGTCTGTCGCTGGTGCAGGAATAGCAGGTTACGGCATATACCAGGGAATGACAGACAATCCTGTCGCTGGAGGTTTCACTGTCGCAATGGGTAGCATGGTGTTTCTTGCGAGCAATGTCATCAAGAAGCGTAGGATTGCGAAAGTCGCCAGGAAGGCGAGCGCATTCCTGAAGGAGAAAGGCTTCGAGTTCTTCGACAGTTACGTGAGAAGGAAAGACCCTTACGTCTTCTGGCAGGTGAATGTGCTTGGCAACAGAGAGTATGCAGGTTGAGCTATAGCTTAAACCCTTCAAGATACTCTTTGATGTTGTTCAGCTCCTGCTGGATCGCTTCGCCTTCTGTCTTCTTGCCTTGTTTTATCTCCGCAAGCAGGTCCTCATAGCAGGATCCTACGAACATCAGAAGACCATTTATTGCTTTCTGGCTGAATCCTGACGGTGGCATTTCATTTCCCTCCATATTTTCCTATCCATCCGACCAGTTCCTTTATCGGTTCAGGTACTCTTCCTTTGAGCTCAGAATAATAACGCTGGTCGACTTTGAAGAAGAACTCTCTCATGTGCTTCATCTCTTGCTCCATAGCTTCACCTATGGCCATCCCTTCCTCTTTGCTCCTTTGCAGAGCCCCCTTGTAGAAAGCCTTTGCATAGATGGCGAGCCCCGCCAGTCCTTGTACCCGCGCTCCATCTAGTTCCTGCAGTCCTCTGAGGAATTCATCCATCTCACTAAGTTCCTGATGGATCGCTTCTTCTATAGTCATTCTGTTGTTTCCGAGTTTTCAGTCACTGACTTGGCCAATCCTGTATAGACTTTGTCTAACCCGTCCAGCATGTGTTCATCAAATCCGCATAATGGCATTTTGACCTCCTCTGTTGATTTCCTTATGGCGGCTTCTGCCAGTCCTCTGTAAAACATCTCTATGCCGTCAAGCATCTGTTCATCAAAACCGCATAAGGGCATTCTCACCACCCATGCAATATTAGTCCTATGAATAATATAAAACTTCTTGATAAAAAACTTACGAAAACGAAAATATTATATACTAATTATTTCACTATTGTGTAATATGAATCTTGACATGAAAGAAAGGAAGATACTGAAAGAGCTGCTGCTCAACTCAAGGATACCCATTACCCTGCTTGCAAGAAAAGTGGGAGTCAGCAGGGAAGTGGCATTATACCGGGTCAACAAGCTCAGGAAAGATGTCATTAAGGGGTTCTATACGATGATAGACACGAGGAAGCTGGGCTTCCATCGACATGCTTGCTTCATGCAGTTGAAAGGGGTTTCTGCCGAGGAGGAAGCTGGTTTCATAAGGTATCTTGCGGGTCAGGAGCATATTACCTATCTTGGGCCGGTCATCGGGAGGTGGAACGTGGTGTTTGACATCCTTGCTAGGGATGATGAGCAGCTCAAGCAGATCATGGATGGTATTATGCGGGAATTGCCTGGTAAGGTTGATAATTATGTCATCGCAGGTACTTTGTTGAAGGAAGAGATGTTTCCCACAAAGATTGTTGGAATCACGCAGCACGCAAAGGATGCGAGGCCTGTGAAATCCAAGCGATATGAGCTGGACGATACTGACAAGATCATCCTTGGGCTCTTATCTGACAATCCGCGCTTGGAATACACTGAGATATCCTCAAAGCTGAAGATGACTGCCAATAGTATAAGGTACAGGATAAGGAATCTTGAGAAATCAGGCATAGTACAGGGTTACTCGATATCTGTTGACATGAAAAGATTGGGCCTGGATTTCTATAACCTCCAGCTGAAGATCACGAACCCCGCAAGGATGGGTATGCTTGTATCTTTCTTGCGTAGCCATCCTAAATCCATATATTATTATCGGTACCTCGGTCATGAGAACTGGGATATAGACGTTGGTGTGGTGGTCAGGGATTCCTTGGAGTTGAGGGACTTTATTCTTGACTTGAGAAAGAGTTTCACAGACACGGTGAAGCTGTTTGACCTTTATGTTGTCACAGAGGAGACGAAAGCCAATTACCCTTCAAAGGAGCTCTTGAGGAACTGCTAATGCTTCCCCTTGTACCTTCCTCTCTGCTCGACCTTTTCCAGCCGCTCGATCACTTCCTTGCTTTTTTCTGACCTTTTCTTGTAGCCGTCGAGCACTGCCTTGAAGCACTTCTCCCATACTCTGTAGTGCCTTGACTCCAGCGCGTGCCTGAGAAGGTGCAGGTCGACTGCATAATCCTCTATCTTGTCTGAGAAGAAGCTGAGCCCGAAGTCGATGAAGTACACTTCCTTGGTGTCGCGGTGAAGTATCATGTTTGATGTGGTCAGGTCATGGTGGACCATCCCTTTGTTGTGCAGCAGCGCTGTCTTCTCCCCTATCTCCCTGCACAGCTTCAGGTATGCCTTCTCGTCCTTTTTCTCTTCGAGGGAGTCGATGACTTTCTTCACCAGCTCCCCTGGCACGTGGTCCATGTGCACCTTCATGTCAGAGTCGTCCATCTCGATGAGCCTTGGCGCAGGGAATCCCATGCCCTGCAGCTTCTCGAGTATCTTGGCCTCCCTTCTTGTCCTGGACTTCCTGAGTCTGCTGTCAAGCTCAGGGTGCCTGTATGTCTTCTCGAAGCGGTGCTTGGTCACAGTGGTGTAGTCTGAGTAGATTATCGCCTCTGCGCCTTGTGCCAGTTTTGATGTCATATCACCAGTGAATTTTGCGAGGTTTTTATTTCTTTCCCACCTTCCAGCCCCCACTGCCCACCTTAACTGATAAATTGACCGAAATATTGAAATAACATACGTACATGTACGTATAAAATGTCTCACATCAAACACGTCAACCCTCACTACCAGAAAGGTATCCAGACATCCCAGAAAGAGCTGTTGGACCTTACCAAGGCCTGGATCATCCTAGGTCTCGCTTTCGCGATAGTGATGAACGGCTTCAAGCTGGACCTGGCTTTCCTCGTAGCTTTCATCATCTCTCTTCTCACTATAGGCGTCGGTTTCCTGTTCCACGAGTTGGCGCACAAGTTCATGGCGCAGCGCTATGGTTGCTTTGCTGAGTTCCGCTCTTTCGACAAGATGCTGATACTGGCGCTGATATTCTCTTTTTTCGGCTTCATATTCGCTGCTCCAGGCGCTGTGATGATCAGGGGCCAGCTGACAAGGCGGCAGAACGGCACCATATCTGCTGCAGGCCCTGGCATGAACATCCTGGTCTCGCTTCTTTTCCTCCCTCTCGCGTTCTCAGGCGTTGGGGTCTGGCACGTCATCGGCAGGTACGGCTTCATAATCAATGCCTGGCTCGCGCTGTTCAACATGATTCCGTTCGCGATGTTCGACGGCAGGAAGATATTGGACTGGAGCAAGGCTGTCTACGCGTTGATGGCCGTAGTTGCCCTCGGCCTGATTGCCCTGCAAACACTGATTAGGATGTCAGCAATATAAGAAAATAAAAATAGTTTTATGGAGTTCTATCATCATCACTCATGGTTGAATTCGGCTGTCTCTTGCTCGTCGTCTATCTCTATTGTTTTTCCATTCCGTTTTCATTTTTCCTCCTCATCATTATCACAGTCTTGGCCTATCAAGAGTGTCAGGATTGCATGTTGCAAGATACCCGGCCACTCTTAATCTCCAGTCTGTGTCTTTTTTCATGGCTTCAAAATCCCGCGTTAGAATATGTCCTGCGAGCCTTATTTCCCATAATGAGTCTCTCTTCATACCTTCATAGTCAAGCGTTGCAGCATATCCCATCATCCTATTTTCATAATAGTTATTCTGCTTTTGCTTTTGAAACCAGTGTGTTACATTAAGAGCTCTTCTAGGAAATGCATCGTTGGAGCGCAAATATTCTACTTCATTATCTTTAATGTCCCCCGTTATGGCGCGCCCTGCAAGCGCGACTCTCCAGTGCCCGTCTTTCTTCATACCTTCGTAGTCTTGCGCTACAAGATACCCTATATAGTCCATTATGAATGTGGAAAAACAATTACAACCGGGTGCTAAAGTCAAACGGTTCTGCTCCACTGCTCCCTTTACCAGATGAACCAACCAGCTGGTATCTCTTTTTACGCCGTTATAGTCGAGCGTTGCAGCATATCCAATACCGCGGATTATCCAATCTAAATCCATATGTTCAATTAAATAATCCCTCGCGCATCTAAACGGGGTTCTGGCGCCATCCAAGGCATCAATAGGATGATGACTTTTGACTTCCTTCATGGCTTCATAATTTCTGCCAAACTTCTGCAGTATTACCCATATTCCATATTCAATAGGAGCAGTCATTACGATACGCTCTAAATCCTCCCCTCTCAAAGATTTCATCACGCCATCAAGTTCGCCAGCATTCCACGCATCCTTAATCTCCTGCGGAAGATTGCCATCCCAGAAATTATAATTTGTTCTTTCTTTTTCGCCGGGTAAATGATCAACCCCATAAAACTGCCTTATTCCTCTATGGCTAAATAGGTCTGGTTCCGGCATCTTTTTCGATATCTTTTTTCCGCGCCTGCTTTGTAGATCTTTTGCTGTCAAAAACAGCACAGCTTCTCCATATTCAATCCATGATACGAATTGACTCATTTTCATTCACCCCGCGCTTACAGCCCGCACGGCTTGTTGTTACTATGAGATGACGACCACAAAGTATATTAAACTAATCACAATATTTTTAATGAAAACCGATAATTTTATATGTAAATAGCAACAATGATTAATTATGAAGCTGGATAAGAAGGACAAAAGGATACTCTATGAGCTTGACAAGAACGCCAGGCAACCTCTCTCAAGGATTGCCAAGAAAGTTAACCTCTCAAGAGAGAGCATACTCTACCGATTGAGGAAATATCAGAAAGAAGGCATAATCCGCAATTTCCTGACAGTGATGAACTCTTCAAAGATAGGCATATCATATCATAAGGTGTATGTCAAGCTTCACAACATAGCAGAGGAAGAGGAGAAGGAGTTCATCAGCTATCTGTGCAGCCACAAGAACATCGCCTGGGTCGCGAGCTGTGACGGCAAGTATTCTTTGATATTCGGTCCTGGCGCAAGGGACCTTGTCGAGCTGAACAGCGTGATCCAGGATATCATGAACAAGTATTGGCGTTTTGTCATGCATTATGATGTCGCTTCTATAGTTGGCGCCCACCATTTCTACAGGGACTATCTTATCGGGGAGAAAGGGACTACTGAGCGCCTTATCGCCTGGGGCGGCGAGCAGGAGAGTGCGAAGCTTGACGCCAAGAACATAGAGATTCTTGACCTTTTGGCCAAGGACGCAAGGCTCAGCGCCGTAGATGTTGCCAAGAAGGTCGGTCTTTCTGCAGATGCGGTCATACAGAGGATAAAGCAGCTTGAGAAGCAGGGTGTCATCGAGCATTACATGATCTGGCCTGACGTCAATAAGCTCACAGGTATATTCTACAAGGTCCTGGTCTCTCTGCATGATCTGAACAGGCAGAAGGAGAAGCAGCTCATCTCGTACTGCCTCCAGCAGCCGAACATAGTATATGCAGTCAGCACCTTCGGCCCTTGGCAGTTGGAGTTGGACATCGAGGTCGAGAGCATAGAGCAGTTTAGGAGCATCATGCGCGACTTCCTCAGCCAGTTCGCAGGCATTGTCTCGGACTACAGTCCGCTTAACATATATGATGAGTACAAGTTCAGGTTCTTTGATAAGAGGATGCTGGAGAAGTGAGCTCTTTCTTTTCTCTATAGCCTTATCCACACGAAATAGAAATAAACCGCCAGCCCGAACGCGAGTATCACGCAGGTGGCTATGTGCGCTGCCCTCCTGGAGTTTGAGCTGTCTTTCTCGAACATGGCTTCTTTTGAGAAGTATTCCTTGTTCCTGTATATGCTTATTGCAATCATCACGAATATGAGCAGCAAGAGCACATCTGTTATTATGTCTGTGAAGACTATCACGTCGAAGTACTTGATGTAGTTTATTATTATGTTGGACCACGCGTTCAGCACGATGAACGCTGAGTATCCGATGCCGTACCATCTCGCCCAGCTCTCGCGGCGGAACATGCCGTACACGAACACTCCTGCGCCGAGCGCCAGCAGCAGGTGCATCACTACTGAAAGCATGCCGTACATGCGGACAGAGAAAAGCATGTATCCTGACATCATCGCAATCAGGTGTGAGATGATCCAGAGCGGAAACATTATTTTCAGGAACAGGAATCTGGTGCGCGCGGCAGGCGTTTCATAAGAATAAGTGCCGTATGTCTTTGCCGGCTCTGGTCCTTTGGGATCTCCTTCCTGCAGGAAGTCTTCCTGACCGCTGAGCTGCTCCCCTTGCATGACCTCTTCTTCCATCTTACCTGAGCCCTGTATGCCCGAGCCCACCCACGCTCCTGTCTGTGTCTTCGAGCTCCTCGACCTCGACCAGGCTTGCGCTCTCTACCGGCTGTATGAGCATCTGCGCCATGCGCATGTGCTTCTCGATCATGAAGTCCTCTTTTCCGAGGTTGTGCAGCACGACGATTATCTCTCCCCTGTATCCTGCGTCGAGCACTCCCGCCAGGCAGTGTATCGCGTGCTTGGCAGCGAGTCCGCTTCGGTCCCAGATGAGCCCGCAGTACCCTTCAGGCACGGCTATCCTGAGTCCTGTCTTGACAAGCTCCTTGTGGCCTGCCTTCACTATCTTGTCCTCTGCGCTGCGCAGGTCGAATGCAGCATCCCCCTTCTTTGCGTATCTTGGCAGCTCGACGCTCTTGTCGAGCCGGTGTATCCTTACCTGAACCATCTTTTCTTCCTTTTCCTTATGAGAAGCTCTTCCCCGCTCCTGCTTCTCATCTTTATGTAGCGGTCCCTGAACTCTTCGCCGTCTCTCCATCCTCTTATCCCCTGTCCCAGAAGGAGCGTTCCGAAGAACAGCGAGCATGCTGCGAGCACTCCGACGAGCCCGTCGCCAGTGGTTGTGTAGTGATATTCGTAGAGCCAGACAGCCATCGCGACCATGACTATGCCGAACAGGACAATGCCCTGGTAGTACTCGATGAATATCTCATCGAATGTAGTCTGCTTTTTCTTTTCCATATTATGCTTCCTTCAGGTACGCGTATACCTTGTGCTCGTAGATTACGAAAAGTATAGAGATGATGAAGAATACTGCTGACACTCCTGGGTGCTGGCTCAGCAGCGCCAGGGCTGATGTGAGCGCCATGATGACAAATATCAGGTCCTGTCCTAATGAGTAACGCATCATGTTCCTCTTACACCTGTTTTTTTGAAGTTTATCTTGACCGCGTCAAGCATGTCCCTGAGCTCGTCAGGGGTGTATGACTTCCTTCTGCGGTATTCAGGGCTGAGCGTCTTCTCTGTGCTCATGAACTGCTGGAGGTAGTATGCTCTTGCTCCCTTTATCCACTCCCCTATCGCTATGATGTCTTCCTTTGCCAGCAGCCCTTTTACCACTGTTGTCCTGAATTCATAGTCTATGCTGCTTTCCTTTAAAATCTTTATGCTTTCTTCTATGAGCCTTATGTTTGCATTTATGCCTGTGACTTCATCATACCGCTCTTTCGGGGCCTTTATGTCCATTGCCACGTAGTCTATGAGCTTGTCTTCGATGAGCTTCTTCAGGAGGGTGGGCACTGATCCGTTGGTGTCGAGCTTTATCGCGAATCCCTTGTCCTTGATCTTGTGGAGCAGCTTGACTATGTCTGGTGACATCAGCGGCTCCCCTCCTGTTATGCACACGCCGTCTATGAGGCGTTTCCTACCCACTAGCGCGGTCAGGAGCTCGTTCTCTGTCATCGCCTCTATCTTCTCTATCTCTTCAGGCAGCACCAGCTCAGGGTTGTGGCAGAAAGGGCACCTGAAGTTGCACCCTGCTATGAATACTGTAGAGCATATCTTCTCTGGCCAGTCCACGAGGCTGGTCCTCTCCACCCCTGCGATTATCATTGTGCAGAAATAGAATGCTGCGGGATTATTAAGTCTTTTGGGGTTTAAAAATCAGCTCTTAAAAGCAGAATTCTGGGTTGTGTCCTTTAGAGGTCTCCCAGCACTTCCTCAACTTCATCCTTTGTGCTGCATCTCTTGCCGACTTCTGCTCCTGAATCATCCAACCAAACTACCAGCGGCACTGTGTGGACGTTGAACTTCCTTGCTTCAGCCAGCCCTTCTGGTGTGTGCGCATCCACGACCTCACCAGACACCTTTTCCTGAGAACTCATGAACTCCTTCAGTGGAGGGCATTTCGGGCACACTGGTGTTGTGAAGAGCTTGTATTGCATGTAACCACTCTCTTTTTCTGCAGCATCTTTATTTTCTTTGGTCGCAAAGCCACGCCCTATTTCGCTCGACTACGTCGAGCTCTCATCGCTGCCACGCCCGTGTAAATATGTTGCGGAGCCAGTTTCCGAAAAATCCGATAATTCCGATGAATTGTTTTGCTGAAACTGGCTTGATAGGCAGCGACGGTCGTGGCTTTGCTGCTTTATGAACATAAAAAAATATTTTCAGAACGTGAACTTGTTCTTCATCTCCATCGCTGTCTTTGGGAATCCTCTTGTTGCGTGGTTGCTCCTGTCGCTGACCTTCTCGTCGAACTCGACCCTGTCCTTGAACTCCTCTTTCTTGCCTTTGTTCCAGTTCTGTACAGGCCTGTGGTATCCCACGACCCGTGAGAATATCTCGCACTTCATTCCGCATTTAGTCATTGTCGTGCACCTCTTTTTTTCTCAGGCGCTTAGCCTGGGTCTTGTCTCTGGCTTTCCTTTCTCTGCTTCGTCGTCGTATGGGCAGCTCTCGTGCCTGCCTGGTATGTAGCCGTGCTTCGGGCATACGCTGAAAGTCGGGGTTATGGTGAAGTATGGCAGCCTGAAGTTGTAGGCTATCCTCTTCACGAGCTTCTTGCATGTCTCTGCGTCGCTGACCCTCTCTCCCAGGAATCCGTGTAGCACGGTCCCGCCCGTGTATCTTGTCTGCAGCGAGTCCTGCAGTTCGAGCGCTTCGAATATGTCTGTGGTGAAATTGACCGGCAGCTGGGTGGAGTTGGTGTAGTACGGGTCCTCCTTGCCTGCTGTTATGATGTCAGGGTACCTTTCCTTGTCTACCTTGGCGAACCTGTATGACACCCCTTCAGCAGGGGTCGCTTCCAGGTTGTAGATGTTGCCTGTCTCTTCCTGGTATTTCTTGAGCCTTTCGCGCATGAAGTCCAGCACTTCCTCTGTGAACGCTATGCCTTTCTTCGTGCCCATGTTGGTGTCCGTTCCGAAGAAGTTCTGCAGCGACTCATTCATGCCGTTGACCCCTATCGTGTTGAAGTGGTTCTGCATCGTGCCGAGGTACCTCTTGGTGAATGGCATAAGGCCATTGTCCATGTTCCTCTGGACAAGCTTTCTCTTGACCTCCAGGGAATCTTTTGATATTTCCATGAGCTTTGTGAGCCTCTCGAAGAGCTCTTCCTTTGTCTTGGACAGGTATCCTATCCTTGACATGTTTATCGTGACCACTCCCACGCTTCCGGTCATCTCTACCGCGCCGAACAGTCCTCCTCCTTTCTGGCGGAGCTCCCTCATGTCCATCTGGAGCCTGCAGCACATGCTCCTGACGTCGCATGGCTTCAGTTCTGAGTTGATGAAGTTCTGGAAGTAGGGGATGCCGTACTTGGCAGTCATCTCGAACAGGAATGTGGCGTTGTCGCTGTCCCACTCGAAGTCCCTTGTGACATTGTAAGTGGGGATGGGAAAGGTGAATACGCGTCCTTTTGCGTCGCCTTCTGTTATGACTTCCATGAATGCCCTGTTGATCAGGTCCATCTCTTCCTGGCAGTCTCCGTAGGTGAAGGGCATCTCCTTCCCTCCTACCACTGTTTTCTTGTTCCGCAGGTCCTCTGGCACGACCCAGTCGAATGTGAGGTTTGAGAAAGGTGTCTGCCCGCCCCATCTTGTGGGAACGTTCATGTTGAAGATGAACCCTTGTATGGCCTGCTTGACCTTCATGTATGGCAGGTTGTCTGCCTTGACCAGCGGTGAGAGGTATGTGTCGAAGCTGCTGAATGCCTGCGCCCCTGCCCACTCGTTCTGTAGCGTGCCTATGAAGTTGATTATCTGCCATAGCGCTGAGTCCAGGTGTTTCGCGGGCTTTGAGTCTATCTTTCCAGGGACTCCGTTGAATCCTTCTGTCAGTAGCTGCCTGAGTGACCATCCTGCGCAGTATCCTGCTATGCCCATGCCGAGGTCGTGTATGTGGATGTCTCCGTTCCTGTGCGCGTCCGCTATCTCCTTGGGGTAGACATTGGTCAGGGTGTAGTGCGCGAACACTGATGTCGCCGCGTGCATGAGCAGCCCTGAGAGCGAGTAGTTCATGTTGGCGTTCTCTGCCACGCGCCAGTCTGACTGCTTGAGGTAGCCGTCCATCGTGGCGGTGACGTTCATCATGGCCTGGCCTTCCTCTCTCAGCCTCCGTCTCTGGTCCCTGTAGAGGATGTATGCCTTGGCTATCTCTACCTCTGATGACTCGATGAGGACCTTCTCTATGAGGTCCTGTATCATCTCTACTGTGGGTATGACCCCGCCCCTGAAGAATATCTCAAGTATGGATATTGATTTTGATGAGAGGTTCTTTGCCTTGTTGTAGTCGTCCTGGCCTACTGCCTTCACTGCCTTGAATATGCATTCTGTTATCCTGTTGTCATCGAAAAGAACTAGCTGGCCGTCTCTTTTTTGGACTCTCTTTACCTTTATAAGCTCCTCCATTTTACACATACCTCTCTTTTCAGCACCTTTTTTGGGTCCGCAGAATTAGCTGCGGGGATGGTTTTTACTTTTTCAAAAGTTTGCTGAGTTCCTTGTTGAATTCTTCGATGTCGCTGAATTCCTTGTATACTGACGCGAATCGCATGTAAGCGACCTTGTCCAGTTTCTTCAGCTTCTTTATGACTATTTCGCCGATCTTCTTGCTCTCGATCTCTGTGGCTTCCATGGCCTTGACTTCGGATTCGACCTCATCAACGAGCTTATCTATCATCTCGCGCGTTATCGGCCTTTTCTCGCAGGCCTTTACCACTCCGCTGATGATCTTCTCGCGGTCAAATGTCTCTTTTGTCTTGTCTTTCTTGATCACTGTCAGCGAGATCGCGTCCAGGCGCTCATATGTGGTGTACCTCTTGCCGCATGCGAGGCACTCCCGCCTCCTTCTTGTTGCGACATGGCCTTCTGTCTCTCGCTTGTCAACGACTTTTGAGTCAAGGCTTCCGCAAAATGGACACTTCATATTGGACTCCGGATGAGGTTTCGAGCAAAAAATTATTTGTTAAAAAATTGTAAAAACGAGGTTTTTCAGCGTATTTTGCAAATTTGCGAAAAACACAAGATGTTGTGCTTGTGAAACCCCTGACACACAATCAATAGTGTAAGCCTGCTGAACTAGTATTTAAGTATTTTTGTTGTAAAAACTATATTATTCATCGCTGTTTTTTGAAAAAATATGATTGATTGAGACACTATCTTTTAGTAATTGCTCATTTTATTGTTTGCTACTGCATCCAGGTATTGCGTCCGCAGGACTTATACCTGTTCTTTATGATTTTTTTTCATCAGTACTACTTTACAATGTCATTGATGGATTGTTTTGTTTCGGATTTGTTCACCAAAAACAATAAAAACCACCGTCATTTCTGCTGGCGGATGGCTGAATCAAAGAAAACAGCAAAGAAATCAGAGAAACCTGACAAGCTTGTGACCAAGGACATGCCTATCAGCGATATAGTCATGAAGTATCCTGAGACTTTTGAGGTCTTCATGAAGTATGGCATGCACTGCATAGGCTGCGCTGCTGCGAGGTTTGAGAATCTTGAGCAGGGGTGCATGGCGCATGGCATAGATGCTGACAAGCTGGTGAAGGACCTGAACGCTGCCGCAGAGAAGGCGGTAAAACAGAAAAAGGCAGAAAAGAAGTGAGAAAGCAATAACAAGCAATAATGTTTATATACTCTCATCTCTTCTGCTCATCTCAAGACCGAAAAAGAGGTTTTGCATGGCTGGTCAGACATATCTCAAGGCTACTCTAACTCTCATGGCATTATATGCTGGCGTCATGGGTGCATTGACCATGATGTTCCAGGATGCTGGTTCTTATGTGTTTCAATACCAGATCCAGGATCCTATGCTGGCGCGTTACTGGGGCGGTGTCCTGATGGCCATGGCTGTTTTCTATCTTTTCCTTGCATTGGACCCGCAGAAGTACCAGCTGTTCCTCTGGGTTGGTGTGCTCGACCTCGGCATCGCGATGATACTCACTATAATGCATATAGCCATCGCGAACATAAGCTGGATCCAGGGCTTTGTCGGGCTGATTGTCAACCCGATACTCATAGTCCTTCTGCTGTACGGGCTTGCCAAAGAGCCTGAAGGCAAGGTCATCTTTGTTGCGGGCGATGCAAAGCAAGGCGAGCAGGTACAGGAACTTCCGGCCCACGCATCAACAAGAAAGCATCCGCTGCAGGGCAAATGATCATCACAGCATACCTATGAGTTCTGCGTGTATCTTGTCTGTCAGGAATCTCTCTCTTGCGATGTCATCTATTATATAATAGATGTTCTTCTCATGCACCTTGAACTTCTCATCTATCCTTTCAAGGAACTCGTCCACCTCCTTGAGCTCCCTGAACACAGTCTCCACAAGGAAGTCGTAGCCGTTGTTGATCTTGTATGCTGAGTTCACGTTCGGGTGCTTCAGAAGGTAGTTCTGCATCTCCTCCCGGTGGTCTTTCCTTATCCTGAAGACCATGTGTGCCCTGCAGTTGAAGCCGATCTTCCTGAAGTCAAGGAGGCACGTGAACCGCTTTATCATGCCTCCTTTGTTCGCCCTCACCTTGTCGAAGATTGTAGAGACAGGCATGTGTATCTTGCGGCTTATCTCTGTCAATGGCTGCCTGCCGTCTGTCCTGAGCTGCATCAGTAGGTCCACCTGTTTTTTGTTTGTCTGTTCCACTTTGACTCCTCCACCCTTGCGGGCAGTATGTATAATATCCGGAGAGACCTTATACTTTTTCTATAAGATATATATACTACCTTAAACATATATAAGAAAGAAAAGTTTATATATTTCACAATATTGCCTTTTGTAAAATGAAAAGACGCGCGATACAATTGGCGAAGAACACCATTGTTGTATCTTTGCCTGCTAAATGGGTTCAGCAGAACAGCATCGTGAAGGGCACTGAGCTTGATATTGATGTCAAGGAGAGGATGCTGATAGTGCGGAAAGACGCGGCGGCCGTCGCTTCGTCGCTGAAAGCTTCTGTTGACATCTCAGGCATGAGCTCATCTCTTGTATGGAACTATCTCAATGCACTGTATCGTGCAGGGTTCACTGAGATCAGCATATCATTTTCAAGCATGTCTATACAGGACATCAAGAGCGGTCATAGCAAGAAGACGATGGATGTTATCTCGCGTGTCACAGACAAGCTGATAGGTATGGAGATAATAATGCAGTCTAAGAACTCTTGTGTGCTGAAAGAGGTGACTCAGCTGAAGGGTGACGAGTACAGCAATGTTGTCAACAGGATATTCTTGTCTATCGCTACGACATCTAAGGACACCTTGTCTGCTTTGAGGGAGCACGACAAGGAGACGCTTGAGAATATATACATGTACTCTGAAGTTAACATAAACAAGCTTTCTGATTATTGTATGAGGATACTCAATATACAGGGTCTTGATGATTTCAGGGGGTCCAACACCAATTATCTCATCACCTTCCTCCTGGAGGAGGTTGGGGATAGGTACGCGATGATTGCTAAGGCTGGGGCGGCCGACTCAAAGGAGGATATCAACAGGCAGGCGTTGGATTTGTTGGAGAGGACGAACAGCCTGGTATCTTTGGCGCACAGGTTTTTCCTGAATCCGAAGAAAGAGCACTATGTCTCATTCCATGATGCTCGGAACAGGCTGAAGAAAGAGGCCGATGCTCTTTCTCTTTCTAAGGCTAAAGTGGACAGGGAGCTGCTTTTTCTGATTAAATCTGTACTTGACAAGCTTATGGAAGTCTGCAACTGTCAGGTCACACTCACTGGATTTGTCTAGTTCTTCGTCACGAGGTTGTGGTGCATAACGTATTTAAATTTCAGCAGTCTATCCGTTGGCATGGGGGCTGATGATGGGGATTCTGGGAAGAATGATGCATATTTTACAGACAAGGCGCTTAAGAGCGGGGAAGATGTGCGCAGGATTACAGATACGCTTTCTGAATTGCTGGAGAGCTACGGCCGCGTAATGGGTGGAAGTGGTTCTGGCGCTTCATCAGGTACTGCGGAGCAGCTCAGGTTGAGCAGCCTCTTCAGAAGGTTAAATGATGATGCTAATGAGCATCTCCGGAATTCGCCAAGTGTCAGTGTCGATAACAACCTGCATCATTTCGAGTTCAATCTGAAGATGTTGTCTTTCTTCGCTTCGCAGGAGGAACTTTATGGTGCGTTAATTTCAAATTACGGCCAGCGCGACTCCCATTATTATGGTCTGTTTTACACCCTTCAGCTGTGCCGCTTTTCCAGAGCATTCCTGGGCGCTTTTGAAAGGTGGCAGGCGACTCGCGATATGGGTGTTGTCGAAGACATGCGGGAGTCTTTTGTTAGGTGTGTCCTTGACCTGTCAAGCATATACAGCCCTTCTTTTGCCAAGGAAACAGAGAAGAGGCGGCGCATTGTAGATGAAGAGCGTACAAAAAGAGGGCTCTGCAGCATAGTGGAGGATCTGCCTTCGCTCCCTCCATTGCCTGAAATACCTGAAATGCCTGGGATGCCTGGGATGCCTGACCTGCCTGGCGAGGGAAATATTCCTTGCCAAGAGGGCTGCACGCCGGCGGTTGCGGACTGCCAGTTCAGGTTATGGGAACAGTATCTTTTCACAGAGGGTTGTGGCGAGCAGGCATTGCGTCGGATAGATGCCATACCTGAAAGGCTGAAGGACACCTTCTTTGTCTACCATTACCATCATCTCGTCACTGCCATGATGAATGTTTACTTCGGCAGGTTCTCAAAAGCTGCAGAAAGTGTCGAGAAGGTGAGAGACTATGAGCTGGACGGGACAGGTGACTGCTTTGTCGCGAGCGTCCTTGACACCCTTGCGTTGTTGGACCGCTCCCTTGAGCAGCGCGCGAAGGATGCATGGGTGGTTGCGAGGGAGAAGATTTTCTCAGAGGACGCGGACCCGATATGTGTCGATGTCATCTGTAGGAGCACTTCCCGCAGGGATGTCGGTCTTGTTGCGTCTAACAAGGTCAAGCGCGGGACACTGATCATACGGCGTTACGCGATGGATGACGAGGCTGCGTACAGCGCTGCAAAGAGGGATATCGCTATTTCGCGTTTTGCTGAGCGTGCCTTGAGCGGCACTGGTATTGTCCCTACAGAGCTTGCATCATTTACGCGTGACAGCATTCTTTATCATGTCGAGACGCGTATGCCTGGCTTGACTTTTGAGAGTTTGGCTGCTGAGCAGAGGAACGCTTTGTATTATGTCATGCCGGTTGTTTCGGCGGCCAAGAGATATAATGCTCGCCTTTCATCCATGCTTGCTGCGCTACCTGAAGATGATGCCATACGTCAGCACTTGGTTCGCGCTGACTACCTGAGGGAGTTTGACGAGAAGTTTGTCGAGAGGCTTTTTCTTCTGGCTGACTTGACAGGCATAACATTTGATCCTTCCGCTTTCCGTCAGGCGATGTCAGAGATAATCCGCTTTGTTGAGCATGAGCCTGATGGGGTTGTCCATAACGACTTGCGAGGCGCAAACATCATAATATCCCCTAGGAGACATGTCAGCATAATTGACCTTGAGAAGACAGGGATCGGCAAGTTCATACTTGATGTCGTTGGTTTTGTCGAGCATTCGAAGGCTGAGGCGGGTGTAATGCCTTCTGTCAACCCGTATAGTGTTATCAGAAGAGTGGATGGGGCCACGA
Source organism: Nanobdellota archaeon (assembly GCA_018830225.1). GTDB lineage: Archaea > Nanobdellota > Nanobdellia > Woesearchaeales > UBA11576 > JABMQF01. The sequence continues at coordinate 3,422 of JAHJSS010000047.1, read as the reverse complement.
AGGAAGACAGATCTTATCATGATGTCCTGATACCTGCTGCCGCTTTGTTCAAGATATCTCACCTGTGCGGAACTGCAATAAAGTATCACTTGTCACCTGATATGTGGGCAGCAGTGGGCAGGCAAAGGGTCTTGTCATATTTAAGCGAAGCGAAAGGATATTCTCGGGAGCTCGAGAAGGTATCATCTGGAGAGATGTGTTCTGCAGCCAGGGAGCTTGAAGTGAGGTTCGGCGACCTTGAATATCAGGTGCAGGCGTGCATATTGAAGGGTGGAAAAAAAGATTGATAAGAAAACCTTAAATACATCCCTCCCGACAGCACCGCCATGCTCAAGGACATCTTCGGTATCAAGGAGAAGAGGCGCGCAGTCCCCCGTCCTGTCAAGGAGACCAAGTCCAAGACAGTCCCTACGCAGCGCTTCAATGACCTGATTGAGTATTACACTGCTGAGCTGAAGTCGCGCCTTGCTGAGATAGATGCCCTGAAGGCGGAGAATGAGATGCTGGTCAAGACTTCTCTAAAGACTGCTGCAAGGTCTGATGAGCTTCGCCTCCATCTGCAGAAGCTCCAGGAGGATACGAGGATACTCCAGCAGAGGCTGCAGGAGAAAAGGAAGTAGTTCTCATCGGTGAATGTCTGTCGGCTGTGCCGTGTCAGGCATCACTCTTGCCCCTCCCGGCGGTCTCGTGACGAACGACAATGCGCCGTCCCTGTCGAAGCACAGGACTATTGTCCCGCTGTCGCCTTCCAGCCCGATGAGGTAGATGCTGCCGCCGACTGTCTCGACAGACAAATCATATGTCCTGGTACTGTTGTTGATCTCGTATGAGCTGGTGGTCACTGTCTCTCCTGTCGCGATGTTCTCCTTTCTTATGGTCCTTGTGAGTGAGGATGTGTTGATGTCGTACAGCCTTCCTTCGTATTCGAACCTTAGCCTTGCGAGGTCGTAGCTGAGCGAGCAGTCTGCCCTCTCCTCGAGAGTCTCAGCGCTTTCTGCGCTGCTTAGGCTGCAGATGTCAGGGTTCCTTGACAGGTCTATCGTGTTGGGCCAGTTCGGCTGCGTGCATCCTGCGAGCGCGAGCGCTGTCATCATCGCTTTCTTGAGGTCCATTGTCGCCATCTTTCACTGTTGCGTGTATTGTTCCTGGGCTGCCGCCCTGCATGTTCAGGGATACTTTGTCTCGTCGAGGACGTCAGGCCTCTCGTCGAGCTTCTGTTCTCCCCATATTTTGCCTTCCCTGTCCAGCTCCATCTTGAAGAATCCGTCTGGTGTCTGGAGCCATATGGTGTGCGGCCGGTACTCTCCCTTGTATCGCTCTGTCGCGTATCTGAACGCGCCTCTGTTCGGCACTCTTGTGATGAACATGTTTGTCCTTGTCTCTGGCAGTGTCGGGCCGAAGTATTCTATGTTTGTCTTGAGCGGGTCTGCGTTCAGGTCATACGTTATCCCGCCGTATGTCATGATGTTCTTATCTTCGTCGAACACCAGCCGAGGCTCGCTTTGCTGAGCCTGTCGCACCTCTGGCAGCTGCACTACCTGGACATGTCTTGCTGGTGCGCATCCTGCTGCCAGTGCCAATGACGCGATTATTATCTTCTCGAGTTTCATCAGTCCCAACCCCATCTCACAATCCGGTCTTCAGAGATGTTTACTATATCTGCAGTCATCCCGCTCTCCATCCTGTTGATGAGAAGCATTATGTCCGGGCTCTTCATCTTGCCGTATCCGAAGAGCCATCTTATGACCGGAGCTTCGAAGAACATGAATCCTTTTGAGTCTGCCCTTATCTGGGTCCTTTGTCTCCTGGTCAGTTCACCAGTGTATACTGCCTTGAATACAAGGCGGTTGTTCTCGTTTATCCTCTGTATGAGCGCGACGAGGCCGGTCAGATCCGGCTCTATGCCTCTCTCTTCCGCGAATTCCCTTTTCGCGCATTCCTCGAATGTCTCTCCCCACTTGAGGCCTCCGCCAGGGATGTCTATCTTACCTTCGTCCTTCCGTATCGAGCCTGATCCTTTTTTCGCCTCTTGCATGAGGAGGTATGACTTCACGTCTCCCACCTTATCTGTGACTATGGCTGATGCTGAGCATACTATTGGTATCTCTTTTCCATGCCTGAATGTGTATGGCATCCTGCTCTTCCTGCCTCTGTCAGGGAATTCCTTCACAGGGTAGTTTCTTCCGAGTATCCTGCAGTGGTTCCCGTATCTCTCCTGTAAAAGTTCTTTTTTTGCCCTGTTAAGGGGTATGTATTTCACGCCTGCCTCTCTGCATGCTTTTTCAAGAAGGGAATCGTCTTCTGCGATTATTCTGTCTATCTGTTCCCTGTATTCGGGGCAGAAGAGCCCCTCGCGGTCATAGCAGATGCCAAGAGTGCCGCTCACCATATACCTCATCAGGGAGCTGTCAGGTGAGACCGGGACGTGCTCGTCCGGGTTGTGCAGGCTGCAGTACCTGAAGTGCTCCCCTCTCCGCTTCAGCATCTCGCATTTATGCGTTGCGTGGGTCAGTACCTCTAGCGCGAACTCCCTCAGCTTAGGGTGGTACAGGTCATCATATGTGCGGGCATCATCCCCTGTATTCTGCATCCATTATCACCTTGCCAGGTTGATGTGCTGTTTTCTATTTATTAATCTTTCTAAAATTTAGCTACTATTGAGTGGTCATTTTAGAGGCAGAAGTCTGGCTGGTCCTTGTTCTTCCTCTATCGGCTCAAGAAAGGGTTCTCTGTCGAGGAGCTGTGCAATTAGATTTCTTTACTTATCACTTTCTCCACCGCGTGTATAGCGAATCCTATCGCGAAGAGGTTCAGCGCGATGAGTGACGTGTAGAACACCATGTATGGGTATGTGGTCTTGCCTACCACAAGCACTGCGACAATGTCACCTATTATCGCTGTCGCCGAGAATATCAGCAGCGGCCTTGTCCTGAAGTAATAGTGGAACTCCCTGTCTGCCTTCGACCTTCCGCCCAGGAAGAGTATGTTGGCTATGATCGTGAACGCAGCGACTATGATCGCCACCATGGAGAATATCTCCCTGAGTACCGGCTCGCCTTTCGCGCCCTCTTCCAGCAGGTATATGTTCAGGGAGGCGAATGCCTCGATCACCACTATGACTATGAGGACGAACAGGGATGTCAGGAGAAGCCGCCCTATGCCTACCCTCTTCACGTGCTTTCGCATGAGCTCTCGTTCTCTTTTCAGGAACACAGCATTGCCTCTTTTTTTGGGTCAAGAGTCATTTTTGCTTTTAAATGTTTCTGGGGGTTTGCAAATATTGTATTTGTTTAGCTGATTTCTGAGTTTTTCTCAATATTATACTATATCACCACAATCTATAAATAATAGTTAGCTACTTTGTAGCTAACAAGATGAAGGAGACGAAGATTCAGTTGAGTGGTTTTGAGATGCTTGAGAAG
>JAHJSS010000005.1 GCA_018830225.1 Nanobdellota archaeon | reverse complement strand
CTTCAAGCGACAGCTTTAGCGAAAGAACTGGTCACTAAAGTCGTCGTTCTCATTGTTGCAGCGACTTTTACTTCAGTAAATAGGCTTCGTGACTGCATCGGCTTAGAAAGATACTCGAATTTTGTACCGCTACAGGTCGCTGGCAAAACGCGAAGAAAAAGATGCGACAAAATTTGAAGAAGAAATTAAGAAAAGAAAATATAAAAAATGTTCATTCCACAGTCACATACATCCTCATGCCGCCTGAGAATATATCCCTGACAACAAACTCCCCTTTCTCGCTGAAGGTATAGTTCCAGATGTTGCCCGGAAGCAGCCTAGGAGACTCTGCATGCCTGATGGTATCCCATCCTTTGCCAGACTCCACAGCGAGCTGATGGGGCCAGGAATCATAGTTCTTCCAGAACAAAGTCGTACCGACACTGACTGTCTGGTTCCCGGAACTCATGGTCTTCTCTGCAGTGAGCTGTATCTCCTCAACTTCCTCAGGGAGCTGCTCCTCAACAGCCTCTTTCTCAGTACCTTCAACCCTGGTGCCTAAAGTCTTAGGCGCCTCACTCTCAGGCTCTGGAGCAGGGGCAGGCGGAGCTACAACCTCTTCCTCAGCACCAGGCCGGACCTGGCCCATCTCAGGGACAGGAGCTGGCTGCACTGGCGCAGGAGCAGGCTCTGCCTTCTTGGCACAGCCCAATGCAAGCACAAAAGCAAGAATAATCAAGATCGTGAAAAGTTTCCTCATGAGATCACCTTTTTTGATTGATTTTATTAATGGGGTTTTTAAAGGGCAACTACTATTTAAAATGTGTGGAAAACTTCCAACAAAAACTTTATATAATCCGCACCACCCCTTTTCACATTCTAAGGGGGTTGATATGGCAGAAATACACTTAGCATTCGCCGGCAATATCGGCGTAGGCAAGACAGAGTTCTCACAGCAGATCCTCAAAGAGCCCAACAGGTCACTGCTCCTGAGCTTCCTCAAGAAAGGCGAAGGCATAAAATCATTCCAGGAGGTGCCTGAAAGAAGGCTGCTCACAGAGTTCTACAAAGACAACAAGAGATGGGCATTCGCATCACAGATGTACTACTTCACGCTCAGGCTCGGCATACTCAAGAGGATACAGGACTTCACAGGGCTTGCGGTCGAGGACAGGACCATATTTGAGGACCGGAACGTCTTCGGGCAGAGCCTGTTCGAGCTCGGGAACATGCACGAGCTAGAATACTACGTGTATGACAAGACATTCAAGCAGATATGCGAGAACTTCAAGCCGCCGACACTGCTGGTCTACCTCAAGATAAGGGATGTCAGGGTGCTGAAAGAGAGGATAATGAAGAGAGGGAGGGAAGAGGAGAAGGTCATATCCACAGAATACCTCCAGAAGCTCAACGACAACTATGACAAGCTCTTCGACGACTACCCCAACCACAAGCTGGCGATAAACGCAGAGACAGACATGTTCGAGCACCCATCATACCACACCACAGTCGTGTGCGAGATGGCGCAGAAGCTCAAGAAGATGGGGTTCATGCAGAAAGGGGAAGAGATGCCTGAAGACCAGAGCATGCTCATGAAAGGGCATGATTTCACTTATTGACTTTTTCTACACAGAGGGATCAGTCATCACACCTGTTGAAGACAGAAAGCACAGGACCATACTCCGCCATCACTGCAACGAAAGCATTTTGGACAGCCACCCATTGCTCCTGCTCCGCCGTGGTGCGCACGCCGTCAGGAGGCAGACTTACACCACCTATCATGACCTGCTCCAGCTCGCCGGCAGTGCTCATCACAGCATGGATGTCATTCGAAGGCTTGTCATCGAGAAAGCCATACTCAAACTCATAACGGCACCTGAGCCCTGATTTGGTTGTCTCGTCAACATAACGTATATTGACACCGTTGCGGAGATTAATGGATATCCGTAATACAGAGTCGTCCAGCAGCTCAGGACATTCCGCAGGGCGTGCAGAATAACAGCCAATTCCCAACGCAAGCATTATCGCAGCAAGCTTGTTCATACCCTCCCCTCACACCTATTGCAGCCCAATGATATCTTCTGCCTGCCGCTCAATCCTGTCCTCGATGCAGGTAGTAGTCATCCTGTCAAAAAGAGGCAAGTAATTGTCCCACATCATTCGCGCGCTATCACTCGCGGAATCCCAGAAAGCCTGGTCAGCAGGACTGCACTCCTCCCTCGGAGGAAGCTGCCTGCCTCCTGAGTATACAGCTTCAACAGAACCGTTGGTCCTGAGAATGACCTTGGTGTCGTCCCACACCTCCTCTGAATTGACACCAGCCTCGTACTCAAGGCGTATAAGCATCCCGCCACCATCCTGGTAAGAGGCGCGATAGCGCATGCGTATCCCTGCACTGCACTCGCAAGCAGGTATCATGAAAGAAAAACCTTCCTCATTGCCGGGCTCATCGCACTCAAGCTGCTCAAAAGGCGCAGCACTGACCCTACCCATAGTGTTCATGCTCTGATAACGGCAGCCTGCAGCGCCCACCCCTAAAGCGACTGAGAGTGCAACAACCCAATGTCTCAGCAGTCCCATCACACAAAAATAGCCATTCTGCCTTTTTAAAGGTTTGGGAAAGGGGTTTTACAAAAGAAAGACAGCATCCGGTGCATAATACTCATCCAAATGCGCCCAACAGCGGGCCCTCCACCCATTCTCCCTCCAAGCCCGCTTGACTGCATCGACACTCAACTTGACAGCACTGTTTTCAGGGTAAAGTCAAGAAGTGTGTCATGCCGCGCTCGCTGCGATTCTCTCGCTGCCTATTTCTGCTGAACTGCGATATTTAGCGCCTATTTTGCATTTAGCTCACTAGGCTGCATGACACTTAATTTGACAGCCCTGTTTTCAGATATCTTTTTATATTGAAACATCCTGGATTCAACAGCATGTCACCAGAAAAGAGGGGGTTATCAGAGAGGGAAGCAGAGAAGCGTATAGAGAAATATGGGTATAATGAGCTCAAGGAAAAGAGGAAGACGACTTGGTTGAAGGTCCTGTCCAGGCAGCTGGTCAACTTCATGGTCTGGGTCCTGCTTGCAGCTGCGGGCATATCCGCATTTATAGGTGAGATGATCAATTTCTGGGTCATATCATTCATCATAGTCTTCATCATCATTCTCGGATTCATCCAGGAATATAAAGCAGAGAGGGCGATGGAAGCCCTGAAAAAAATCGTCCAGCCAACAACCAAAGTCATAAGGGACGGTAAAATAAGAAAGATCTTGAGCAGGGAGGTCGTGCCCGGGGACCTTTTGGTCTTGGAGACAGGGGACAAGATTCCCGCGGATGCCGAGATCATTGAGCTTGCAGGCCTAAGAGTCGATGAAGCTGCCTTGACCGGTGAAAGTGAGGCAGTAGAGAAATCCACAGAAGATATGATATTTGCAGGGACGCAGATCGTCCATGGAAGATGTAATGCACGGGTTGTCGCTACAGGGATGCACACCAAACTCGGGAAGATCGCAGAGATGATACAGGATGTGGAGGAACAGACGCCCCTGCAGATCAAGATCAAGAGGCTGGGAAAGACCTTGGCGTCGGTCGCCCTGATTGCTTGTTTGATCATATTTGCTTTAGGCATCTTCAAAGGAGCGCCCTTGGCAGGCATGTTGATAGTTGCTTTGGCCTTGGCAGTCGCTGCAATCCCAGAAGGCCTTCCATTGACACTCACCTTGACCTTGTCTATGGGGATGCACAGGATGGCAAAACATAATGCAATAATAAGGAAGATGCTTGCTGTCGAGACCCTTGGCTCGACCACTGTGATATGCACTGACAAGACAGGGACCCTGACAAAGAACGAGATGACTGTGGAGAGGATCTTTGTAGATGACAAGTTCTTTGACGTGACAGGAGTCGGCTATGACCCTAAAGGGGAGTTCATGGCTGATGATAAGAAAATCAATCTGGAAAATGAGGAAAACCTGAAGCTGTTGCTGAAGGCTGCCACCCTGTGCAACAATGCAGTCCTTCAAGAGAGGGGAGGAGAGTGGGAGATAATAGGAGACCCGACAGAAGCTGCATTGATAGTGTCTGCCGCAAAAGCAGACCTGTGGAAAGACGATCTGGAGGATGAGTACAAGAGGATAGAGGAGATAATATTCACATCTGAAAGGAAGCTGATGACAACATTGTACAAAAAAGGCAAAGAGAGCCTGGTATTCACCAAAGGCGCGCCGGAGTTCCTTCTTGAGAAATGCAGGTTCATCAATAAAAAAGGCAAGATAGTGACGCTCAGTAAAAAGGAATCAGAAAGAATATTGGAGACCAATCATGGGCTTGCAGGTTCTGCTTTCCGTGTCCTCGGCATCGCTTACAAGACATCACCCGAACCTTCAGATAAGGATGGCTTTGAGAAAGACCTTGTCTTTCTGGGATTGGTCGCCATGAAGGACCCTCCGAGAGAAGAGGTGAAAGAGGCAGTAGATACGTGCAGAAAAGCGGGTATAAAAGTCGTGATGGTGACAGGAGACAACAAAGAGACCGCGAGAGCGATAGCCAAAGAGATAGGGTTGTTCGACGAGAACAGGACTATCCATGCAAAAAGCGAAAAGCTCAGGAAGATAGTCGAGGACGGTGTCGTGACTGGAAGCGAGCTGGAAGAGCTGGATGAGGAGGAGTTCGAGAGCATTGTCGAGGATGTGGTCATATATGCAAGGACAATGCCTGAACAGAAACTCAGGATCGTCAAGGCATTGAAGAAGAAAGGCCATATAGTGGCGATGACCGGTGACGGCGTCAATGACGCCCCTGCCTTGAAGAATGCCGATATAGGCATTGCGATGGGCATCAAAGGGACTGATGTGACAAAGGAAGCGAGCGATATGGTCCTGCTTGACGACAATTTCGCGACAATAGTAGAGGCAGTGAAGGGGGGCAGGACAATATACGAGAACATAGAGAAATTCACATGCTACCTGATATCAAGGAACTTCACAGAAGTCATACTCATAGCTTTAGGTACGTTCCTGCTTGGTTTTGAGTTCTTGCCCTTGCTGGCATTGCAGATCCTGTTCATAAACACCTTCGATGAGGAGATGCCTGCAATAGCCCTGGGTCTGGATTCAGCCAGGAAAGGGATAATGCAGAGACCCCCGAGGAGGGAGAAACGCATCCTGACCAGAAGAAACGCATTCCTGGTTTTTTCCATGGCAGCATTCATGGCAGCAGTGGCTTTCACCATATTCATCTTATCTCATCCGACAGTCGGCATTGAGAAAGCAAGGACGATGGTCTTCGCCACTATTGTAAGTATGATACTGTTCCTTCCGTTCGCTTTCAGGTCACTGGACGAATCCATCCTCAAGGTCGGTATCCTGACAAACAAGCTATTGGTGCTTGCCGTGATGATCATAGCTGCTGTGACCTTGGTCGTCATGTACGTCCCTTTCCTGCAGGGGATATTCGAGCTTACAACTCTTGGCATGAAAGAATGGATCATCTGTCTGCCAGCAGCATTCTCAACAGTCATCTTCATGGAATTGATCAAATCAGCAAGAAGGAGAATCGGCGACCCTGCCAAGAACTGATGTAATGAAATCATTGACAAGCACCTGACCAGGAAAAAAGTCATAGGACTCTGCAAGTTACGGATGCCCATACATTTATATATTAAATAATGAACTTATTTGCAGGAAAAGAGGTGGAACATGCCAGAAGGCGCTGTCGTATGGTATTCTAAGCATGTACAGTCTGTGCTGTCGGATTTAGGGTCCTCTGAGAAGGGTCTTGACCCTGCTGAGGCTGAGAAGAGGCTGAGGCAGCACGGTCCGAATGAGCTGAAGAAGGCCAAGAAGGAAACTGCGCTGAAGATATTTCTAAGGCAGTTCAAGGCTTTCATTGTCTGGGTCCTCCTTGCTGCTGCAGGCATATCATTGTTCATTGGGCATAGCCTGGAGTTCTATGTCATATCAGTTATTGTATGTATAATAGTGTTGATAAGTTTTTTCGAGGAGTTCAAGGCGTCCAAGGATATGGATGCCCTGATAAAGATGACTTCCAGCCAGTCTACTGTGCTGAGGGATGGTAAACACATCCAGGTCACTTCCAAAGACATCACGATAGGGGACATTCTTGTCCTGAAGAGGGGCCAGATAGTGGGTGCTGATGCCCGCATCATAGAGGCAAATGGCCTGAAGGTTGATGAGTCTGCATTGACTGGCGAGTCATTGTCTGTGCAGAAGTCTGTCGCTGAGCTGAAGGGGACAGTCCCTCTTGCGCAGCAGGTGAATATGATCTTCTCTGGGACGAGCGTTACTAATGGTGATGCTCTTGCTGTTGTTGTAAGCATTGGTACTGATACTGAAATAGGTAAGATATCTTCTATGATCAAGGGGATAAAGGAGGAGAAGACCCCTCTGCAGAAGCGGCTTGACAAGCTTTCCAAGCAGCTTTCGTTCCTCGCGTTCATCCTTGCGATAGCGGTGTTCTTCATAGGCACTTGGCATGGAGAGCCTTGGTCTGTGATGCTGATATTCTCTATGGCTATGCTTGTGTCTGGCATCCCTGAGAGCCTGCCGACTGTTGTTGCGGTGACGTTGGCGACAGGGATGAAGAACATGGCCAGGAAGAATGCTATAGTCAAGAGGCTCCCTGCTGTTGAGACCTTAGGCACGTGCACTGTGATATGCACTGACAAGACAGGAACCCTCACGCAGAACAAGATGGTGGTGGAGAACATATTCACTTCGGATGTGGAACTGAAGGTGACTGGTGAGGGCTACGCACCTGAGGGTCTGTTCCTCAAGGATGAGAAGAAGGTGGATGTGTCTAAGCATGAGACTGTGCATAGGCTGCTGGAGATAGGGGTGCTGTGCAACAATTCTGACATAAAGCAACAGGATAGCGGTTGGGAGGTTGATGGTGAAGCGACAGAAGGCGCTTTGATAACCCTTTCGAGGAAGGCTAACATCCACAGGGCTGATTATCACCAGAAATTCCCTAGGAAGACTGAGCATCCTTTTGACCCTGACAGGAAGTGCATGAGCGCTGTCCACATGTATGAGGGGAAGCATTTCGTCTTCGCGAAGGGAGCTCCTGAGTCCATACTCAATAGGTCTACGTTCTATCTGCATGAAGGCGCTGTGAAGAAGATGACTGAGAAGCCGAGGGAGCTATTCATCCAGAAGAACAAGGAATATGCTGAAAAGGGTCTGAGGGTGTTGAGCCTGGCTTTCAAGCCGCACAAAGGCTCTTTCGACATCAAGAATGTGGAGTCGGGCCTCATATTTGTCGGGCTTGTTTCCATCAGGGATCCTCCGGCTCATGGTGTCAAGGAGTCGATAGAGCAGTGCAAGTCTGCAGGGATAAGGGTGGTGATGATAACAGGTGACAATGAGATCACTGCCAAGGCTATCGCCCGTGAGCTCGGGATATTCACTGATTATAATTACGCATTGTCTGGCGCTGAGCTGGACCAGCTCGATGAGGCTGAATTCATCAAGAAGATAGACAAGATCACTGTATACGCAAGGGTCACGCCGGCGCACAAGCTGAGGATAGTGGAGACCCTCCAGAATACCGGCAACATCGTCGCCATGACCGGCGATGGTGTGAATGATGCTCCTGCGCTGAAGAAGGCCAATATCGGCATTGCTATGGGGTTGAGGGGTACTGATGTCGCCAAGGAGTCTGCCGAGCTTATCCTGAAGGACGATAATTTCACCACCATAGTCAGTGCTGTGGAGAGCGGCAGGACGATATATGAGAACATACGTAAATTCATATTTTACCTGCTGCTCGGGAACTTCTCCGAGGTGCTCATGCTGCTGATAGCTGTGATGGTAGGCATAAGCCTGCCGCTGACAGCGTTGATGATACTATTCCTTAATCTTGTCACGAGCGACCTCCAGGCGTTAGGTCTTAGTGTCGAGAACGCATCCCCTAACATAATGAAGCAGAGGCCGAGGAGCCCGAAGGAAGGCATCCTCAGCGAGTATCTCATGTTCAGGATAGCTGAGCTTGTTCCTATGGTCGTTCTTGGGACCATCATCCTTTTCATATGGGAGATTGTTGTGAAGGGTGCTAGCATCGAGAAGGCGCAGACAGTGGCTTTCGCGACCATAATATTCTTTGAGCTGTTCCACGCGCTGAATGCCCGGAGCTGGAGCAGGTCTGTGTTCTCAAAGAATTTCTTCTCCAACATTTACCTTATCGGGAGCATCGGCCTGTCCGCGCTGCTCACCATCATAGTGATATACTGGGCCCCATTGCAGCGCATCTTCGGCACGACCGGTCTCACCTTCATGGACTGGGTGCCTGTCGTGTGCGTGTCGGCGAGCATCCTTGCGTACGTTGAGCTCAAGAAGACGTTCCTGCAGGCTGAGCTGAAGGAGCAGGAGCGGTTGCATGTCCAGCAGGGCAGTGTTTAGATCAGTTTTTCTGCTTGTGTTCGGTTCTTCTCTTCACGAAAAGCTCCTCGAACAGGATGAAGTATATGAACTGCATCGCAAGGGCTATTATCGCAGGGACAGCAGTGTCAGGGTTGAAGAGGAATATCCCCAGGGTTATGGCTGTGCCAACATTCTTCTGGCTCGCGTAGAACGAATAAGCCACAGCGCTTCCAGGAGCAAGACGCCTTGAGATGAAATAGACCGCCAGGCCAGTCCCGAAAATCGCCAAGAAACTCACCAAGTAGACATACAAGACACCATCAGCAGCGAAATCAAAGAAAACACCCCTGTTTATGGACATGCTTATGAAGATGACGATGCCCAGGCAGATGTTGGTGAGGGCCTTCTCATAATCGAAAAGCCTGCTGTCAGACCTGTATGTCCTGTAAGCAAGGTACATCGGGACAAGGATTATTATGACAAGGATCCTGGCCAGCGCCTGGAAATCAACAGTCTTCCCGAAAAGCAAGAAAAGAGTTACAGGGATTATGAACAATGACAGGACAAAAGAGATGAACACCGGCACGTCCGCAGTCTCGCTGTCGCACTTAGAGAGATAGCAGAATGGAATTATGGAGACAGCCGGCGGGACCAATGCTATAAGGATGAACCCTGTGAAGAAATCATGCGAAACACCGAAGAATACAAGACCGAGCAGCACATAGACGCCGGAGAGCAGCACATAATTCACCAATATCAAAGAGACCATCGCCTTCAGGTTCTTCTGGAAGTGGAACTTCTGGCCCATGAAAGGCCGCATCGAGAAGTACATGACAACCCCCAGACCCAGCTCTATCCCTACCTTGAGACCAGAGACATCGACAGCGAAAAGCAGAGGAAGGATTATCGACAGTGCCAGCATGACCTCAGTCCTCTCGAAGAACCTGATTATGAACGACTTCATGGCCTTACCCCATAGAGGAATATCTCCTCAGTGAACAGCCTCTTCCTGATAAAGTACTCAGCATGAAGGCCCGCATCCGAGAAGAGCTTCAACATCCCTGCCTTGTCCTCGACCTCAAGCGCATTAGGCGTCATGTTGATGAATGTGTCCTTGATGTAGAAGCAGAACTTCCCTTTCCTGCTCAGCACGGATTTCAGGTGCTTAAGGAACACAGGGATGTCGTCCACGTAGCCGAGAGAGCCGAATGACACGAACACATCCACATCAGTGATCATCTTAGGAATCCTCCATGATTCCCTCTCGTATACTGTTATCTTCCTCTTGTACGCGTCAGGGATGTTCTTCTTGAAAACAGCCACCTGGTGGTGCGCCTTGTCGACTGCGTATATCTTCTTGAATGGCATCCCTCTCCTGATGAGGCTGCGCGTGAACCCGCCGACCCCACAGTCATAGTCCAGGATTATCGTGTCCTTGTCAGTCTCCCCGATCAGCCGGTGTATCCTGTTGAATGTCGGCCTTGGCAGCAGAATCTTGTGGTAGTTGTGCAGGGTGTACGCGTGCAGGTTGCGCCTCATGTTGATATACCTCTGCTCATAGAATATCTCTATCGCGAAGTACGCAGGTATGCCGAACGCTATCAGTGACATGGATATCTTGATGAGATCTATCGCGCCGTGGGTCTCTTTCAGGTACATATACATGAGGAAAGCCATGAACACCACTGTGATGAACGGCCCCACCTTGCCGAACGGCGTCCTGAACGGCCGCGGCAGGTCTGGCTTCTTGTATCGGAGTATGACCACGCTTAGAAGCACTGCAGAGTAGAGCACAAGGATCAGAGGTATGAGAAGATGGAGGAGTGTCTCGTACGAGCCTGAACCGATGTAGACAAGTATGCTGAGCACAATCACCTGGAAGACAATAGAGACATACGGGCTCTTGTGCTTCGGGTGTATCTTTGCGAAGTGGACGAAAAAAAGCTTATCCTCTGCGAGCGCCATCAGCAGGCGGGGTGAGGTCACTATCCAGCTCGCCACCGCCCCTATGATTGATGTCGAGACGAGTATCGTGAATATTGCAATACCTGCTTTGCCGAAGTACTGTGCCCCGAGGTCACGGAGCGGAGCGACCGACTCAGCATACTGCTGCCAGGGCATTGCTCCCAGCGCCGTGAGCGAAAGCAGCAGTGCAAAAGCCGCTATGACCATGGTCCCGTATATCAGCGCCTTGGGCATGATGCGTTTAGGGTCTTTGGTCTCTGCTGACAGGAATATCGCGCTCTCCCATCCGAAGAACGTCTCTGCTATGAAGAATATGGCCAGCATTATGTTTATCGCCGGGAACACGAAGAATGGAGTGAAATTGCCTGCATTGAAGCTGAAGAATCCCGGGACTATTATTGCGGTGATAGTGACAATGGTTATCAACGCAAAACCGACCAGCATGTAAGTGCTCGTCTGCATCCCCCTGTACGCGATGTAATTGAACAGCAGTATCAGCACAATAGCTATAGGGATATAATAGCCAGTGTACTTTATGGGTATCATGTACTGCAGCGCCCCGAGGAGCAGCATCGCTATGGTGACCGATCCTGCTATCGATGTCGTCCATCCTATTATGAAAGACCAGAACCTTCCGTATGTCTGTTTCGCGAACTCGTACACCCCGCCCGCTTTCGGGAACATGCTGGTGAGTTCTGAGAAGCACATCGCGATATACACCGCGACAAGTGACAGTATTCCCCATGATATGAGCGATGCGGGCCCTGCGTGCTTCGCACCTGCTGCTGTGAGGAACCATATGCCTGTGCCCATGATCGAGTTTATAGTCACGAGAAGTATGACCCTGAAGCTGAGCACGCCTTTCATCTCCTTCTCGTGAGGCTGGACCTTACGTATCTCTGTCTCCTTCAGGTGTTTCCTCATCCGCAGGAATCTCGGCCCTCTTGCTGCAAACCTGACCAGCCTGAAGAGCCTGGTGTAGCGCGTCGCAAAACGCAGGAAGCGTGCGTAGCGCGCGACCGCCCTCACACCCCTAAGCGCACGGGTGAATATGAGGTAGTCTGCCCCGATGAAGATGAAGTTGAAAGGTATCGTGGCGATGATGTCAAGCCAGTGCTTCCGCACATAAGGGAAGAAGTGCGGCAGTTCCTTCCAGCGGTAGTAAAGGTCAAAAACAAATATGAGAATCACGAAGAAATCAAAGATGTCGATGAGCAGGTAGTACTTAGAGACATCATAGAAAATCTCGATGATGCTTGCGGTGAGCAGCAGGACCAGCGCTATCGGGATGATGTGCTGTATTGTATCATCAAACCTGCCCTGCGAGATAGATATCCCCTCTTTTTCTATTTATAGCCGCATACATGAAGAAGGCTATGTCCCGAATCCCTTTTTGATGGTTAAAATTATAACCCGGAACAGCTGTTAGGCTGTTCTGGGGGTGGGGAGTGTTCCCCCACCATGGAGAAAGAGGTTAAGCTGGTTAAAAAGGTTAAGCGTTTGTTAAGGCGT
>JAHJSS010000046.1 GCA_018830225.1 Nanobdellota archaeon | reverse complement strand
TTCTGGCTAATAGCCAGTTTAGAAGCAGAAAATCCCTTTAAATACTGCTTAACAATCCACACACGCTTCTTAAAAGTCAATTTATACATAAGAACCACCCAGAAGGGCGGTTAGAGTGTGTAGTTAAAACGTGATAGCACAACATAGCTTTCTTACCGCAACATTTATAAACCAAAAACCTCTCTTTTGGGCTTTAGATAGCTTGAAATATCTCTTTTGAGCTATTATGCCATTTGGGCTCGTAGTTTAGTGGCTACGTCTTAAGGGCGCTGCAGATAACGTCCCGTTGACGTTGGCATCATGCCATCAAAATCGGGAAGGTCTCCGGTTCGAGTCCGGACGGGCCCATAGGAGAAAGTCAAAATCCAGGACGAGCTTGTGAGTCCGGATTTTGGCTTTTCACATGCTCCAAAATCCCGATGCTTGGCAACTTGTTGCCAAGTCTGATAATCCCAGACGAGCTTGCGAGTCGGGATTATCTTTAAGTTCACGAGTCGGGATTTTGTTTGCATGGGATGGATTCAGTCTTCCTTCCAAATCATTTCAAAAAAGAGGTAATAATGGAAGTTCCGCAATACACATTAAGGCCGAACACCAATGCTATGGTGGCTCCGTGGATATTGAAGCTTCTTGGCCTGGCCATACTTTTCTATGGTGGCATCTATTTTAATGTGAGGTTTGCCATGGGCAAGTCCATCCCTCCTGCGATAAACCTCTTCATCTTCGTTTTTCTGATTGTGCTTGTCGTGACGCAGGTCATACTTTACAGGGTCAAGTTCGGCAAGTACAAGTACCTGTTCTATACCGACAGGGTGGAGTTTGAGGGCAAGAAGACAGAGACTTTTTTCTTCAATGATTTCCAGCAGGCAGAGGTGAAGCAGAAGCTCTTCGAGAAGATGTTCGATACTGGGGAGTTGAGGCTCAGCAAGATCTTTAAGATAGGCCCGATATCCAACGTGACCCAGGTCAGGAGCTACATTGAGCAGCTTGTGCAGTATCATCGTGCGATGCAGGAGCGTTACAGGGTGCAGGAGCAGCAGGCGGCCATGCAGAAGGAGATGGGTTATGCCCAGAGGCCTTCTGGCTATCCGGCGCCCGGCGCTGCGAGGGTCCAGCCTTCAGTCCGGCCTTCCTCAGCCCAGCCTTCTGCGCAGTCTTCTGGCCAGCAGCAGTCTGGCGCTCCTCCGGGCGGCACAGGGACTGGAGATGCGAGGTATCCCGGAGGTGGTGCCTGAGATGGTTGCCAGGAATAAGAGGTCAAATGCTGGGAAGAGGAATCTTAAGAGGAATCCCTATTCAAAATACCTTTTCCTTCTGTTCTTCCTGGCAGTGCTCACACTGGCCATACTTATCGTCAAGCCATTCATATCCACTCTTATTGTCAGCGCAATTGTCGCTTATGTGCTGTACCCTGTCTATAGCTATTTCCACAGGCTCACCGGGATGAAGGGGTTCTCTGCTGCTGTGCTGATAGCGCTTATTCTGCTTTTGTCGTCGATACCTATCATTGTGGTCACCGGGGAGCTCACTAAGGAGTCTTATGATGTGTATCTCAAGGCCAAGAAGGTCTTTTTGGAGACTGATTCCTTCGAGCAGGCTTGTGCCAGGAATGAGGGCTTTGTCTGCGATTTCTACAACACTTTCAGTGCGCTCTCTGAGAAGTATGATCTCGGTTTCCATCTCGCGAGGGGGTTCAGCAGTGTGGCTTCGACTTTTGTGGCAAAGGCTTCTGATCTGATCCTCAACATACCCAAGATACTGCTCCATATGTTCATATCATTGTTCGCGATGTATTATATGTTTGTGCAGGGAGGCGACATGCTGCGCTCGCTTAAGAACGCCCTGCCCCTGAAAGAGGAGCATAGCGACAAGATACTGCAGGATTTCAACGACATAATCCACGCTACAATCTACGGTGCTATAGTCGTTTCCATAATACAGGGCTTGGTTGCGGGCATAGGCTATTTCATATTCGGGATATCATCTCCCATCATCCTGGGTCTTCTGACTACTGTCGCGGCTTTCATACCTTTCCTGGGCGCTGCCCTGGTCTGGCTCCCGGTCTCCATCTCACTGCTCATCAACGGCATAATTGCGGATGACAGCAACATGATGCTGAAAGCAGGGGGGCTGGTGCTCTACGGGGCGCTGGTCGTGTCGACGATAGACAATTTCCTGAGGCCTAAGATTATCGGCGACCGTGCCAGGGTGCATCCCCTCTTGATACTGCTGGGCGTCTTCGGCGGCCTGGCGCTGTTCGGTTTTGTGGGGATAATGATAGGTCCTCTTCTGCTCACGCTTTTCATAGCTTCGCTGAAGATATATCAGCAGGAGAAGGACCATATAATATAATCCAAGTTACACATTGTTGGGAGGGTGTTCATGAAGTTCAAGGTTAAGGATGTTGACATAACGACCGGCGGCACGCTTGTCGCGATACTCAACAAGAAGGATGCTCTTATGCTTGACCTGCATACAGGTGACAGGCTGCGAATCACCAGGGGCGGGAAGTCTGCTGTGGCTGTCCTTGACATCGCTGAGTCTGTCAAGGCTGTGAAGAGGGGCTACATAGGCCTGATGGAGGAGGTCCTTGAGAAGATAGGCACCAAGCAGGGCTCTGTCGTGAGCATAGCGTTGGAAGAGAAGCCGAAGTCTCTGGCTCTCATAAAGAACAAGCTTGACGGCAGGAAGCTCTCTGCTGAGGATATGGATGTCATAATCCAGGACATCGTCAACAACAAGCTGACAAGTGTAGAGATAACTTATTTCGTGGCTGCTGGCTACACCCGTGGGCTGGATATGGATGAGACTGTCGCGCTGACCAGGGCAATGATAAACACAGGCAAGATACTGAAGGTGGACTGCTATCCTATTGTGGATAAGCACTGCATAGGAGGTGTGGCAGGCAACCGTACCACTATGGTGGTCGTTCCGATACTTGTCGCTGCAGGCTACTGCGTCCCTAAGACATCTTCAAGGTCGATAACATCGCCTGCAGGCACTGCTGACACCATGGAGGTCCTCTGTGATGTCAACCTTGACATAGACAGGATAAAGAAGGTCGTCGATAAGGTGGGCGGCTGCATGGTGTGGGGAGGGGCAGTGAACCTGGCTCCTGCTGATGACAAGATAATAACTGTCGAGCATCCTCTCAGCGTTGATGCGGAAGGCCAGCTTCTGGCCTCTATCATGGCGAAGAAGGGCAGCGTGTCCGCGACCCACATACTGATCGATATCCCTGTCGGCAGGGGCGCCAAGATCTCCCGCATTGACCGCGCGAAGCATCTGAAGAAGCAGTTCCTGAAGATAGGGGAGAAGCTGAAGATGAAGATCAAGGTGGTGATAACAGACGGCTCCCAGCCTATCGGTAACGGCATAGGTCCTGCGCTAGAGGCAAGGGATGTGCTGTGGGTGCTCGGGAACTATCCTGGTGCGCCCCAAGACCTGAGGCATAAGTCTCTTCTTTTAGCATCTGAGATCATGCGTGCTTACCCTCTTTCCGGCCGGAAGGCCAGGCACGGCTACCGTTACGCCAAGGAGCTGCTTGATTCGGGCAAGGCTTGGGATGCCATGATGAGGATAATAGATGCGCAGGGTGCGAGGGTGAAGGACCCTGCGAAGATAAAGCTCGGCTCTTCCAGGTTTGATTTCAAGGCATTGCGCGACGGAAAGGTTGAGCATATAGACAATGTATCAGTCTCTAGGATTGCGAGGGTTGCGGGAGCTCCTTTTGACAAGGGTGCAGGGATATACCTGAGATGCCATGTTGGCAATCGTGTGAAGAAAGGTGACAAGCTGTTCACTGTCTATGCTGAGAACAGGCAGAAGCTTGCTTATGCCAGGGATTACCTGAAGCAGTATGATGGCGTCATCATCGGGTGATGATAGGTAATTATTGTCTTTTTCTCGACGAGAGGTCTTCAAGGATTTGTTCTCCATGCCTGTTTATGAAAAGATTTATATACTTGGGTCTTACATCGTTTTCATCAAGGTATTGATACATGGACCGGGATGATTCATTTGGGGTGAAAGCGTGCCTGTTGTCTGGGCGCGGACGGATTTTTTCTTCTGGAACTGTTGGTAGGAGCATTTATGTTATTGCGGTAAGTCTCCTCGGGGTGTGCTTCTAAGATGGCGGATGGTTCTGGTCAGGGTCTTGGTCCTTCCAGCGACCTGGCAGGGAAGACCATACTTTTCGTGAACTCCGGCTCGAAGAAGAAAGAGTTCACGCTCGCGACAGCAAAGAGCCTCGGCCTCAATATAGTCCTTGTGAACAAGACCTGCACCTGGCAGAAGAAGTATGTCAGTGCGTTCATACAGGCCGACACCTATGTCCATAACGAGGTCATATCCAAGCTCCATGAGTTCCTCAAGAAGGGGAAGATAGACGGTGCCGTGACCTTCTGGGAGGATGATGTCCCTCTTCTCGCGAAGATATGCGCAGAGTTCGGCCTCACAGGGCCGAGCATAGAGACTGCTGAGAAGGCGAGGAACAAATATTCAATGAGGGAGGCGTTTGTCAAGGGCAATGTTCCTTCACCTAAGCATTATCTTCTGGCGCCGAACGGCAATGGTGGTACTGCAGCGCTCAAGGCCGCGACAGACCATGTCGGCTTCCCTGCGGTCATAAAGCCCTGCTGGGGATCTGATTCAGAGTTTGTCATAAAGGTCAGCAATGAGAAGGAGGCCAAGGATGCTTTTGACTATGTCATGAAGAACGCAGTCCCTAAGTTCAACCCTATATTCAAGTATAATAATTCCCAGTTCGTGTTTGAGGAGTACATGTCCGGACCCGAGGTCAATGTCGAGTCCCTGACCCAGAATGGGGAGACCCGTATCATATCTGTCTCTGACAAGATGCCTATGGAGGAGCCTTACTTCCTGGAGCGGGGGGACTACATGCCTACGCGGTACTCCGGCGAGATGCTCGGCATGATCAAGGAGGTAGTCAGGACAGCCCATCGCGCCATCGGTGTGCAGAACAGCGTCTCGCACACAGAGGTGAAGATAACGCCTCAGGGCCCGAAGGTCGTCGAGATAGCTGTCAGGATGGGCGGCGATTACCTCTGCGACTGGGTCAAGATTGTGTGGGATGTGGACCTTGTCGAGCAGGCGTTGAGGATAGCTGTCGGCCTGCCTCTGAACTATGTCCAGGCTGCCCAGCCCAACTGCTACCTCACAGGCAAGTATTTCATACCTGAGCATTCAGGTGTCCTGACCAACATCCGTATCCCTCAGGGCATGACCGAGCTTCCTTATGTCAAGACCCTTAAGATCAACAAGCATGTCGGGGACCCTATCCTTGTCCCGCCGCTGGGTTTCGAGAACATCGGCTGGCTGGTGACGAGCGGGCAGAGCCATGTGGAGTCTGAGAGGGACCTCGACTCTGTGTTCGATGACATAAAGATGACTGTGTTGAGGTTCAGCCCGACCTCGAGCATAGGGCAGACCATGAGGAAGAATCCTCTCTGGCCTGCTGGCTATAAAAGGTCTGACATCATCAGGGGGGCGAAGATAGAGAAGATAAGGCTCATCTCTGAGGAGCAGCTGCCCAAGCTTCATGTGGGTCTGTTGTGCAACCTTTTCGAGAATGTGAATGGCGATGCCCCTGTCGAGAAGGACCTGATGAATATCGGCAAGCATATCCAGGTAGCTCTTGAGTCGAAGGGCCATAAGGTGTCTTTCTTTGACATGAATGAGGACCCGCTCCCTATAAGCAAGATAATGGAGTCTAAGGTGGATATCGTCTTCAATGTCTGCGAGAGGATAAATGACTCCTCCCTGCTTGAGCCGCATTCCTCTGCCTTGCTGGACATGCTGGGCATACCTTACACCGGCTCGAATCCGCAGACGCTTGCGCTCTGCATCGACAAGATAAGGATGAAGAAGCTCCTGCACTTCCATGACATCCCGACACCTAAGTGGGATTATGTGTATGATATCAATGATGAGCTGGACGAGGACTTGAGGTTCCCGCTCATAGTCAAGCCCGCAAATGCTGACAACAGCATAGGCATAACCAATGATTCAGTGGTGACTGACACTGAAGGTCTCTACAGGCAGCTGAACAAGATTGTCGTCGATGAGGGCAGGCCCGCTCTGGTCGAGGAGTATATCGAGGGCGACGAGTATGACGTCTCTATCCTGGGGAATGAGGATGACATAATAGTGTTGCCTCTCTCCCGCTCGATGTTCGACGAGATGCCGCCTGGCTTCTGGCACATCTACCCGTTCGACGCGAAGTGGGGTGAGAAGGGGCAGGAGACTGCCTATGATAAGATAAAGGTGGAGAGGCCTGCTAAGATAAGCAAGAGGCTGGCTTCGCTGATAACCGAGATAGCGCTTGACACCTATAATATCCTTGACGCGCATGATTATGGCAGGGTTGAGATCAGGGTCGACAGCGAGGGCAATCCTTACATCATCGAGCTGAACCCTAACCCGTCTATAGACCATGGCGACTGCGTGCCCAGGTGCGCTGAGCTGATAGGCATAGATTACGCCGCTTTCATCGAGAAGATACTCTGGTTCGCCATCAAGCGCTACAAGGGCAAGCCCCCTTACTTCCATCTCAGGACATCGACGAACATATGATTTTTGACATGGTTTAGCCCTGTAGAAAACTGCGTTGCCGCCCTATTGCGGAGCGTCTAACTGCATAATATTTGCGCGCGACAGGGGGATGCCTCCTCGCGAGGCACCAACCGCACGGACGTAAGGTTGTGTGTCCCTTACGGGGATGCCCGGTTGCGGTGAACATAGAAGAAGCCGAGCATCACGTGCCACTGCTTTTTGCAGTCTTGCCTGCATCACTCTTCACCTCTCCACCCTCACCTTTATAAACAACATATGCCTTTCTTATTGCTATGAAGAAAGGAGATGTCCCTTCCGGCGTCGTCATCATTGTGATGACGAGCATCGATGATGATGACTTTTCTGCGATAGTTGATAATCTTGAGTTCAAGGACTCTCTTCTGCTTGTCTGCGACAGCTCTTCTGTGGAGGGCTATGACCTTTCAGGCATGGCTCACATCATCGACCGGTTCAAGGATGCTGCTAAGCTTGTGAAGAAGATAGAAGCCTGGCAGCAGAAGTCAGGCATGAAGTTCGCAGGCATCATCGGCCTTGATGAGGAGTTCCATTATTCTTTTTCTGAGCATATTGCAAAGGCTTTCTCGCTGGATTTCTACAGCAGGAGGACGCTTGACCTCTGCTCTAACAAGTACCTGCAGAGGGAGGCGCTCTCGAAAGCAGGAATCAAAGTTCCGAGGTTCAGGCTTATCGAGCCAGGCAAGGCTATAGATAATATTGATGTCGGTGATGTGGGCTTCCCTAATGTGCTGAAGGTGATCACAGGCTACGCTAGCTCTTACATCTTCCTGAACAAGGATGCTGCAGAGCTCCGCAATAACCTGTCCTCTTTGGCGAGGACAGCTGAAGCGGATCCTGATGATGAGATATTCCTGCCGCACGCAGTCGAGGAGAAAGGCAGGAAGGTTGTGCTGGACCCTAAGAGGCAGTTCCTGGTTGAGGAGCTTGTCTGTGGTGATGAGTATTCCTGTGATTTCCTGGTTGACAGTAAAGGTGTCCATGTCCTCAGGGTTGTGAGGAAGTTCTCCTGCGAGGGCAATTTCGGTTTCTTTGACGCTCTTCTGCTCTTCAATCCTGACCTGCATGGTGGTGATTTCAGCGTAAGCTCTCTTCAGGCTCTCTGCAAGAAGGTCTCTGGAGCGCTCGGCATCAATTCCGGTGTCTGCATGGTCGATTTCAAGTTCTGCAAATGTGAGTTTGTCATCATCGAGACTACTGTGCGGCCTGGCATAAGCACTTTCATCGACCTTATAGCACATATTTACAATACTACTAGTCTCAATAAGCTCGTGAGGCAGAAGCTTGGCCTTCCTGTTCCCCACACACTACCTGAAGATGCAGGTCTTGTGGTCTACCTGACCGCGCTGCGTCATGGAACAATGAAGCGTTTTGACACCTCGAGGCTGGAGAAGGCTGCGGACCGTCTCGGTGTGTTCAAGGTGGTGAAGTATTATCAGGAAGGTGTGGTTGTCAGCACTGCTTCCCAGCGTCCTGGCGGTTCAGTGCTTGTAGGCTATGTGCTTGTCAGGGCTGCAGAAGGGCAGTCTCCTGGATTCGCAGCTTCCTCTTCTGTTTGGCAAACTATAAATAAGATAAGGTCGCTTGTATCTGTTGAGGTGGTCTGATGCTTTCAAGTGATGTTTCCCAGCAGCGCCGCCTATTGCTGCGGCAGTGCCACCACTTTTGCGTCGGTCGGCAAGGGAAGCAGAATAGGCTGCACTTTTGGATAAAACAGCGGTTATTGCGCAAGCACGGTCTGAGTGAGCATCAATTAGCAGCCGACATGACTGGTAGCAGCGTGGCACTGCCGGACTGTACAGGGTGGCGCTGCGGTTAAGCTACTAAAAAATACTGAGGTGTTTTTATGGTGAAGTCTGGTGCATCATCAGGCAATAAAGGTTGGAGCAGGATAGCGCCTGCTCTTAATAGGATGTTTTCTGCCAGGCCCAGGTTCAGCACAGGCAGGGAGTTTGTGCCTTATGTGAAGCATGCTGTCGCAAGGCGTCAGGTGCTTCTGAAGAGCGCCGAAAAGTATGGCACTCCGCAATATGCTCTCGACGAGGATATTCTTGTCCAGCGGGCAAGGCTTTTCAGGGACTCGTTCAGGAAGCACGTAAAACGATCGAGATTCTTGTATGCTTTCAAGAGCAATGACCTGCCTTACATGATAAGGAAGCTGAAGTCTGAGGGGTTCGATGCTGATGTCGCGAGCATGTTCGAGCTGATGCTTGCGCTTAAGCTGGGTTTCAGGAGGATAATATTCACTGCTCCTGTCAAGTCCGCAGAGGAGATTGACTTTGCTGTAAGGAACGCTGACAGGGTTGTTCTTAATGTGGATAATCTTGACGAGATTGACAGTATAATCGCAGCTGTTGCCAGGCTGAGGCCTAAGGCAAAGGTCAGGATAAGCTTCAGGATCAGGCCTGAGGGCAAGACCGGGTGGTCTAAGTTCGGCCTTTCTGCTGCAGAGCTGAAGAGGGCTGTGAAAAAGGTGCTTGCGCAAAGCTCCCTTGTCTGGTATGGTGTCCATTTCCATTCCAGCTGGAACTCGACGCCGGAAGCGCACGTGGCCAACATCAGGATGCTGGGCAGCATCCTGAGGAGTGGTTTCAGGCAGAGTGACCTGTTTGGCCTGGGGTTTGTCGATATCGGCGGAGGTTTCCTTGCTGAAGGAAGCGGCACTGTCTTTTCAGCGACAGGCAAGGGCTCTCTGCTGGCTGCAGCGTCAGCGGCCGGTGGCTCAAGGTCTGCGTTGCTTGACAGGATATGTGTCGACGATGTTGATGGCATCGATGTCTTTGCTTCTGCGATATGCGACGCTTTCAGGAAGCACATCACACTCCCTCTTGGCCGCCCTGACATTGAGCTCTGGGCAGAGCCCGGCAGGTTCATCTCATCTGTCCCGACGTGCATACTGTTTAAGGTCGTCTCTGTCAGGGATGGCAAGGTCTTTGTTGATGGAGGGATAAATCTTGTTGGCTCTGCAAGCTTTGAGTACGAGTTCTTCCCTGTTGTGAACCTGTCGCGGCCTTTGTTGAAGATGAGGCGTTCTGTCATCTATGGTCCTTTGTGCGACCCTGACGACCGCTGGGGCAATCATTGCTTCGGCAGGGAGTGCAGGAAAGGCGATGTCCTCGCAGTCCTCCACCAGGGCGCTTATGCTTTCTCCACTGCCTGGCGCTGGCAGAGGCCTGTTGCTGCTTATGTCGCTTTCTCTGGCAAGACAATCAGGCTTGTCAAGCATGAGGAGAGTTTCTCCCAGCGTTACGCCGGCTGCAGGTTTTAGGCGTTCTGTTCAAAATCGCTGTGCCGCCTTTTGCGGAGCACTCCTGTTAATCCAGTCTAGCGCGTTGCGGGGGATGTCTCCGAGCGTAGCGAGCGAGACACTCAAACTGTTCAACAGTTTGGTGTGCCAAAGCATCTCTGATGCTTTGAGCATGCCAAAGCCGAAGGCTTTGAGCACCCCTACGGGGAGGCAGCGCCTTTGGGAACATGATGGCTGTGCGGAGCTTGGCGGCACACGCGCGAAGCGCGAGGTTTTGAACAGAACTTGTTTTAGGCGCCGCAGTATTCTGTTTTTTCAGGTTAACTTTATAAACGAGCGGCTTTCCAAGACTATTATTGGTGTTTATTTGAATTTATGTTTGGTTGATGATCAAGGCGGTATTTTATGGTAGATGCGGTGGATGATGGCTGTGACTGTGGCAAGTGTTTTGCTTGCGGCGGTGAGTGCTGCAAGAGCTTCTGCATCGATATATGTCCGCCGAAGGATCTTGATGATTTTGAAGACCTGAAGTGGTATCTTTTCCATAAAGGAGTGAATGTCTGCCTGAACAAGGATGGTTCGTGGGAGGTTGACACTGCCATACCTTGCATGCATCTTGATGAGAAAAACGGTTGCAGGATATATTCTGAGAGGCCTCCGGTCTGCAGGGACTATACCCTTGAGGAATGCGAGGATGAGGATTATGCAGAGGTCTTTAGGGCTCCGGAGGATATCGACGCGTATGTCGAGAAGCTGAGGAAGGAAGGTAAGCTGAAGCCCGGCAGGATATTCAAGTGAATTGTATCTTATTTCGGACAGGCTGGCGGGTCACAGCAGTGTTTTTTTCTGAATATCAGAAACTTCTGCATAACTTTTTTAAATCCCGGGTCATATTTTCAGGGCATGATCTGTAAGAGGGGTAGGTCTTTTGCTAGGTAACATAACATTGGTCCAACCATTGGAGAGGCTGTATAACTCCACTTTCCAGAGAGGCTGGGATAAGACTATCGACAGGATCAGGCTCACTTCTCCTGGCGAGCTGGAGGAGATGGACAAGCACATAAGGAAGCTTGAGGGCCTGTATGAGATGTCAGGCATACGCAAGCTTTCCACTGCGCTGGGCACCTACCCTGATGAGTATGCGTCCAGGATCCGTTCCCTGAGGGCTGACCTTTGCGAGACGATAGGCAGGAAGTTCCGCGGGGTCTCCAAGCAGATATCAGACCTGGTCGGGGATCACGAGTCCATATCTGATTTCGAGAGGGACCGTAAGAGGTTCGATGAGGCCATCACGCTTTTCAGGATGATGCGCGCGTTCTACAAGAGGTGGAAGCTGTACGCAGATGACTACCGCTATGCAGGCGAGAGGTTTGATTTCTCTTTTGCGCTCAAGGAGCAGGCATATAAGCTCGCGAGGAAGCGCATGCTGCTGATGGGCGAGTACACGTCGATGAAGAAGGTAGTCGACTACAGGCAGAAGCTTGGCGTGCTCGATGAGATATCCGGCGAGGTATCGAAGCTTTCCGACTGGTACAGGACGAACTACCTCAATGTCGGGAAGGACAGCAGCGCCTGGACAGGAACGGATGAGCCTGAGGACAGCGCTCCCTGGATGCCTGTCGATTTCCTTGATTATGACCCTGACATCGCGCCTCTTGAGCGGTTCAGGAAGGTCCCGACCGACGCAGAGCTTGACGACATCAACAAGATGTTCGGGAGGTTCATCGACTTCTACCGTCGGCACGAGCTTGTCGACGTCAGTGAGGTGGGGTTTCTTTCTGATTACGCGAGGTTCCAGGAGTATTCTGCGAACTTCTCGCTGTACTCCGAGGATGCGGGGGAGAGGCTGAAGGCAGGCCTGATGGAGCAGATGCTCACCCTGCACAAGGTCCTCCGCGACGCGAAGGAGCGTGTCAACCTGAAGAGGCACACTGAGAAGATGTTCGGGAACAGCTTCGGCATGTATTTCGCCTCGATAGACGAGGTATACAGGATATTGCAGCAGGGGTCCATCTCCTCAGAGCATTCAGTCCATCATAAGTACTCCAAGAACCGTTATGACAGCATAGTCTTCAATGTTGACTCTGACATAAAGGACGGCGACATAGGTTTCATATTCCCTCTTACGAAGCTGCTTGACGGGCACAGGTTCTATCAGGTATCTTACAACCCGCTGGTCAAGGAAGGGCTTTCAGAGTCGAACACCTATCTGCACCTTTTCGGCCACCATCCTAACAAGCCTTTGAAGATAGACATCCGTACGGGTGTTTTCATAGCCCCGAAGAACAAGGTGGTGCGCTACACCATGGATGGCAAGGTGGTGCGGGAGACATCTGAGCAGTACTTCAAGAGGTTTTTCGCGACTCTTGCCAACTGCGGCTCTGACTGGTTCGAGCGCGATCGGCTGCAGAACTGGCTGAGCAGGCATTGCATATTCTATGATGACACTGCCCGGGTCGAGTTGCTGAACATGCTGAGGGACAAGTCTTTCGTGTCGATAATAAACAAGTTCACGAACAAGAGCTATGACAACCTTGCGCTGGCGCAGGTGCCTGGCGCTCTCAAGCCCAGCGAGTATTACGTGTCGCATAAGTTTGATCACATCCCGCAGGACAAGAAAGAGGTCCTTGGCTCTGACACATTCAACCTTACCCTGTTCGAGTGGGAGAGGAAGCAGGAGTAAGTATTTTATAGTTCAGGGAATTCTTGTTGTTGTATGTCTGAGCAAAGGTATTTCATATTTAAGTATGGATGTTACGAGCATCTTTGTGTACATGATATAGTGAAGTATGCCAGAGAGCAGGACCCTTCCCCTTTCTTGTGGTCTGCGCGTCTCGGCACAGGGCTTCTTGGCCTGACATCCTGCCCGGCGGGCAACAAGGGCCCGAAATCCGACAACGAAGTGCTCCTGGCACTCGGTGATGAGGGGCTTGTGAAGTTTGTCGAGCTTGGTTTCATAACATGTCCTGTGTGCAGGCCGGATTCTGTCGACGGGTTCTGGGCTGCTGTCGGGAAGACCGCTAATGAGATGTATGGTGTCTGCTCGCTTGAGGAGTTCATAGATAAAGGCAGGATCCCTTTTGATGCCCGGCGTTTGGCATGGGAGGAGCTTTTGCCGGTGATAGGCAGGACTCCTGGAAGGCTTTACCTCCCTCCTGGTCTTGATGAGTCTGATATTGTCTCGCTCAAGTCGAGGTTTGGCCGTATTGGTTTTGCTCTGCCTGAAGTAGGGTATTATGATCACAAGTCTGAAGCGAGGTTCAGCAGGTATACTATTTCTGGTTCTGATTGATTTAAGCAAAATCAAAAACAGCCAATCAGTTATAAAAACTTCCCATCATCCACTGGACATTCTAATCATGCCTCCGCAGCGCCCCAGGACTGTGTATTATGCGTTTCCTGCCCTGCACTGGACACTGGACAGGCTGGAATGAGATATATAAAGCATGCCGGACATATCATACTATAGAATCACTAAGTCAGGAGCTAAATTCGCAAGTCTGCGAAAGAGTTCCAGGGAACCTGGAACTAAGACCGACTGACTATTGTTTTGCCCGCAGGGCTCAATGATTATTGATTATTTATGTGGAAACAGGTGAAAAACATGCCTCAATTGAAAATCAGCAAAGACACTCCAATCTCAGAGATCACTTTGCGCAGATACGAAAAGCCATATGAGCTGGACAGGCGCGAGCTCGTCCGCAAGCTGTGCCTCTCTTCAGGCCTGCTCCAGCCTGGCGACTCGCGTGACATAATCGTCGACATACTTTTTGTCATGCTGCAGGCCAGGAAGGACAGCAGGCTGCTCAGCTCAGAAGATGTCAAGGACCTGGTCATTGATCTCAGGAAGCACTACAAGCTTCCGCTGGTCGGTGTCGCTTCCTCTAACGTCCGCCGCCAGATAAAGCGTCTGCGTGACATCTTCCTTGTGGAGAAGGTGCGGAACAGTTACCGCATAACAGAGTTCGATGACGTTTCTGTCATATTCAACGAGAAGATAGAGCAGTACTTCCTCTCCTCGATGCTGGACAGGGTCAGGGAATACTGCAAGAAGGTAGATGACGAGTTCTCTTGATATTGGCTCTGTCCCAAATCTTGCTTCGCAGGTCAGCGCCAGGTTCGGCTTAGTAATCATTTTGCTGTTGGCGCTGCCTCCCCGTAAGGGACAACCCCCGCGACGCGCTGTAATAATAGCTGGTTGAAAGCCTCACAAATGGCGCTGACCTCGACTTGGGACAGAGCATCGACATCACAAAATTTATATACTTGCGCTCCTTACTCCTTGACCTAGCATGGAAGCTAGGAATTTCTTCTCAGGTCCCTTCACGCACATGATTATTTTCTCCGTCGAGAAAAGGCGTTTCTGCTCATCTTCATCATCCGTCACGTTCATGTTTGCTGTTAGGTTCGGCAGTCAAGAAGTCTGCTTTTGCTGAGCAGGCCCGCAATTCTTTTTGTTAGATTATCTTATTGGGTCAGCTTCAGCTCTGCGGATTGCTGTGTCTTTCCTAGTGGGAGCTATATTGAGCATGAGGAGGTGGCAATATGAGAGAGGAATTGGTGGATAGGCTGGCAGGCAGGGTCGACAGGCTGTCTGAGTTGGGGTCGCGCGAGAGTGTCGCGATAGCGAGGGTGGAGGCCGCGATGCTTGCCGGAGCCAGGAAGGCGTTCGAGGCTGGAGGTTACACAGAGATCAGCGTGCCGCACCTGACAAGGGCGACCGGCGCGTGCGAGAACTTCGACACGCTGTTTGAGACAGGGTACTTCGGCACTCCTGCGTATCTGAGCCAGACAGGGCAGCTTTACCTGGAGGCTTTCGTGCCTGAGCTTGACAGGGTCTGCTGCGTGGGGCCGAGCTTCAGGGCAGAGCCTGATGTGGACAGCAGGCATCTCACAGAGTTCACCCTGCTCGAGATTGAGCTGAAGTGCGACCTTGCCCAGCTGAGGGATGAGATAGAGGGTATAATGGTATCAATCGCAGAGGAGGCGGTGGGCAGGGCTGGCGAGGACCTCGCTTATCTCGGTGTCGACGAGGGGCGGCTTCTCGGCAGGGTGAAGAGGCCGTTCGCTGTGATGAGCTATGATGATGCTGTTAAATGCCTCAAGCCAGAGTATCCTGGGCTGGGGTGGGGTGATGACCTTAAGTCACAGCATGAGAGGAGCCTTGTCAGGTACGCAGGCGATGTGCCTCTCTTCGTGACACATTTCCCTGAAGGCATCAAGTTCTTCAACATGCGCCTGAACAGGGATGATCCGCGCGTGGTGAACAGCATGGACCTGCTGCTGCCTTATGGTGGCGAGTCTGTGGGCTCTGCAGAGAGGGAGGAGGATGATGCCCTGCTTGAGAAGAGGTTGAGGAACAGCTACATGATAGGACAGATAGCGAGAAAGAAGGCCTTGAGCGGCGAGTGGACGGGGATTCCCGAAGAGCAGCAGAGGGACATGGCTGTCGAGCTCTTCAGGTGGTACATAGACTTTGTCAGGAATAACCCGGTGAGGCACGCCGGCTGCGGAATAGGAGGGACAAGGGTGATGCAGTTCCTGCTTGAGAGCCCGGACATACGCGCAGCGACCACTTACCCCCTGAACAGGGAGACTATAATGTAAGGGGTTTACTTTTTTTATTTATTTTGTTTTGTTTTCAGGGTTTGCTGGTTTCCGTAAATCTTATTTTCTCGTCGGAAAATCTCCGTTTTTTCTTGCACAAATTTTATTAAGCGGAGATGCGTATCATTTTTCATGAAAAGACTGGTTTTCACTGAGCATGCCATTGCGCGTTTAAGGTGTCGGCGCATAGAGCGAGATATGATAATATCTGTCGTAAATAATCCGAGTTTTATTGTTGTAAGGGATGATGAGACTGAGGCATACAGGGAGTTCAGCAAAGGGCTGCTGAAGGTTGTTTACACTGAAAAGGAAAGGTTTATAATAATCATAACAGTATATTGGGTGGATGGAGATGAAGCTAAGGACAACATATGATGAGCGGGCTGATGCAGCTTACATATACATAAATGAGGCTGCAAAGGTGGTGAAGACTGTTGAGGTAGGTGAGGATATAATCATAGACCTTGACAGCAATAAGAAGATTGTAGGGATAGAGCTGCTGAACGCCAAAAAGAGGCTGAGGTTGCCGCAGCTCAGCAAAGAGGCTAATTAGGTGTTCTCTTGCCATCAAAACCTTTATATACCTCTGTCAATTATTGCGGCAGCATGGGAGAGGCAAGACGCACTATTCTGGTTAAATCTGCGCAGATGCAGAAGATGAACCATCAGTTCCATGGCGACAATGTCATGGATGCTGTGAATATCATACATTTCTCTGGTTCATTGGAGTATGATCCTTTTAATCTGCTTGAGGAGTAAAGCGCGCGCTTTCTTGGTTTTGGTCAGGTCATCTTATTTGCCTGCTGCTGTTCTGATGGCTTTGTCTCATTTTCGGGACGACATCGCTATAAAAAAATACACGTTTGGGTCACTAAATGTTTATAAGCGAGGCTGGCGAGACTGTGACTATTAGTCTTTAAATCGGGTGATATGATGGAAGCATTTCAGGAAGAGTTTGCTGCAAAACTTGCTTGTTCTGAGGGGAACCCCTTGTTCTTCGGCACTAATCTTAGGCTGAAGGATGGTAGGGAGACGCCATACTTCGTCAACATCGGCGGTTTCTCCCAGACAGCAGAGGGCATATGGAATCTGGGGAATTATTTCGGCGGCATGATACACCAGGTCATGGCCAGGCAAGGCATACCTGTCGATGTGATATCAGGGCCGTCTTACAAGGCGAGCGCTATCGCGCAGGCTGCTGCGACAAGCCTTTTCAGGATGCACAACATGAATCTCGGCTTCAACTATGACCGGAAAGAGATCAAGGCGCACGGTGAGGGATCTGGTTCTGGCACGAGGTTTGTAGGTGCGAAGTTCTACGACGGATGCAATGTGCTTGTCGTGGACGATGTCGGCACTTCCATGCAGACCAAGATTGACTTCATCGAGAAGATACAGGCAGAGGCTTCTGACCTGGAGATCGCTGTCAATGTCGCTGCTGTCGTCATAGGGGTCGACAGGGAGCAGGTCGGTCCTGTGTACAGGGAAGGTTACGATCCTAAGTTGAATTCCAAGGCGAATGCTGACTGGGTGGTTCACGGCAAGAGAGGCGAGGATGCCATCGCAAAGTTCACAGAGGAGACAGGGATCCCGGTATTCTCTGTCCTGGGTGTGCAAGAGCTTATGGCATACCTTTGCGCGAACCAGATGGAGGTCCCGTTCAAGCTTAGCGACGGCCGGTTCGAGCGGGTCAAGGTCACGCAGGAATTTCTCGACGAGAAATTCCATCCTTATATGGAGATGTACGGTGCGGGGAGGTAATGATGCCTGCGCTTGAGGATAGGCTGAGGATAAACAACAGGACGCCGCATTCGCGTATAGTGACTGCTTCCGGCTGCAGGGCCACGACTCTCGAGACCATCCTTCTATACTCGCGGCTGATCCCTGAGATAGGTATATTCACGACGAAGAGCATTGGCCCGAGGCCCAATCAGGGGAATCCTGCGCCGATATACTGCGCTGCAGACCCTGCAAAGTATGGTGATTCTGCGAGGAGCAATGCTGTCGGGCT
Organism: Nanobdellota archaeon; assembly: GCA_018830225.1. GTDB lineage: Archaea > Nanobdellota > Nanobdellia > Woesearchaeales > UBA11576 > JABMQF01. Next base: position 7,604 of record JAHJSS010000046.1, on the reverse strand, counting down.
TGCCAACCCTGGCTATGAGGTTTTCGAGAGTGAGCTTGCCGGGCTCAGGAGGAAGAGCCCCGACCTCAACGGCGCGCTTCTGCTAGGTTCTGTATATGGCGCAGACCTCAGCGAGATAGTGATGGTCGCTAAGGCGCTCGCGCCCCACCTTGATGCTGTCGAGATAAACTTCTCCTGCCCGCACGCAAAAGGCTATGGTTTTGACACAGGCACTGATGCTGACAACATGGCAAGGATAGTGGATGCTGTCTGTAAAGCTGCAGGCAAAGATGTTTTTGCCAAGCTGTCGCCCAATCTTGCCGACGATGACCTGGGGGCTATCGCGAAGGCCTGCGTCGATGCAGGAGCCAGAGGCATAAGTGTGATAAACACTGTCGGGCCGGTGAAGACCTTCCTCCCGGGAACTGATATCCCTGTGCTCTACAATGGTGTCGGCGGCCTGTCAGGCCGTGTAGTCGAGGAGCGCGGCTGGGAGTGTGTGCGTATCGTGAGAGAATCAGTGGGGGCTATGCCTCTTATCATAGGTATGGGTGGGGTGTTTTCAGGGGATGATGCCCGTGATTATTTTGGTGCCGGCGCTGACTTCATAGGGCTGGGCACTGCGATGGAAGGTTTCAGGTCAGACCAACTGGCTGCTTATGTCAGGCAGCTCAGATTGGACATCGACGAGAATACAGATTTAGCAGGGCTGATGCTCCCTGAATGCGTCCGTCTCCAGTACAGGGGGTTCAGGATAGATGAGATGTCTGAGTGTTCTGACGACCTGCGCGTGTTCACGTTTGACGAGGCGCTCGAGCCCTTTGCAGAGCCCGGCCAGTACGTGTTCCTCGCAGTGCCTGGCGACGATTCCCATCCGACGATGGAGGCTCCTTTTTCTGTCCCTATCGACGACCCGTTGACCCTGGCGGTACGGCGTTATCCGAGGGGAGGGAGGGAGAACCATTTCACTTCGCGTCTGTGGGAGAAGAGGCAGGGCGACACGTTGTTCGTGAGAGGGCCATATGGTATGCCTTTCAACCAGGGTGACATGCTCACGCTGGTAGGAGGGGGGACTGGTGTCGCTGTCCTGGCATCTATTGCTGCAAGGCATCCTAATCATGTCGCTTTCATCGGCGCGAAGAGTGGGGGTGAGCTGCTTTTCCAGGATGAGTTCAGCGCGCGTGACACGTTCATCGCGACTGATGACGGTTCAGCGGGCTACCACTGCTTTGTCACCGATTCCTTCGAGAAGAATTACAATTATGATGGCATGAGTGATATCGTGATATGCGGCCCTCTTCCGATGATGACGCGCGCTGTCGAGATCGCGAGGTCAAAGGGTTTCACTGACAGGGATATCCATGTCGTGCTCGAGCCTTACATGAAGTGCGGGGTCGGGATATGCGGTGGGTGCGCGCTCATTGACGGCTCTATCGCCTGCACCGACGGCCATATAGTCACCGCGGACAGGTTCATGGCTGCGGTAAAGAAGGGCAGGGTGAAGAGGATGCCTGACGGGGGATGGGAGTGATGTTGATTGAAGGATTATGGGAGGTGATTCAGTATCGGAGACGCACAAGAGCATGAGGATAAGACGCACGAAGATAAGATGTATGGGCGGTTCAGGGGCAGGCACATCCTCTCGATGCATGATTTCGACAGGGAAGACCTGGAGTTCATTATCGCAAAGGCAAAGGTGGCTGCGGCCCGCCTGAAGGAGCACGAGCACAGCCTCAAGGAGCTGCTTAAGTGGAAGCGCATGTGTTTTGTATTCTATGCGCCGAGCACGAGGACTGCCTTGAGCTTCAAGGGCGCTGCAGATGTCACAGGCATGACATTCGACGGGATAATGGACCCGAAGACCTCGAGCGCTGCCAAAGGAGAGATACTCATCGATACTGTGAGGAATCTTTCTGGTTACTTCAATGATGTATTTGTGATACGTCATGACAATGAGGGTGCGGTGAGGCGCGCGAGCGAGTTTGCTGTGTATCCTGCGAACCACAGGCTTGAGGGCCAGCCGATACCGTGCATAAACTGCGGTGACGGCGCAAACCAGCATCCCACGCAGACCATGACCGACTTCACTGCCATCGACATGCGCTTCGGCACTATTGACGGGCTTGTCTATCTTTTCAACAATGACATGAAGTACAGCAGGACTGTCCATTCTGACGCTGAGGCTCTCCTGCTTTTCAATCCCAAGAAGGTATACTTCTGCTGTCCGACAGAGCTTGCGCCGCCGGAGAGCCTACTGGAGCAGTACGCTCGCAGCGGTATCGATTATAAGGTAATAGGGAGATATGAGGATGTGCTGCCTGAGGTGGATGTCTTTTATGACACCCGGCCCCAGCTCAATCTTGGCCACATAAGCGACCCGACAAAAGAGAAGATCAGGGCAGTGTTCAATGTACGGGCCGCCGCCATACGCAAGCATGCGAAGGAGGATATGGTCATAATGCATCCTCTTCCGAGGGACTTCAAGTTCATGTCGCCTGAGCTTGAGGTTGATGACCTTCCCCAGGCGTATTATTTCCCAGAGGCGCATACCGGCCTTCCGACGAGGGTGGCATTGCTGGCGCTTGTCCAGGGGGTGAGACTATGAACGGCGTGCCTAAGACAGAGCAGAGGGCGTACATGAGGATACTTCCGATAGAGGAGGGGATAGTCATAGATCATCTTCTTGCGCACACAGGTCTTTTTGTCCTCAACCTGATGGATTACACCGGCCTGACCGTGACCCCTGGCCTGGATTACCGTTCTGACAAGCTTTCAGACCTGGCCAGCAGGATAGCTGGCAGGGCTGTGGTTGTGAAGAAGGACATAATATTCATCGAAGGCGGAGAGAGGACTGACGAGCTTATCAGCGAGGACCTTAAGGGGGCCATAAAGATAGTCTCTCCTACAGCGACCATCAATTATGTGAAGGGTGGGAAGATTGTCGATAAGATACATCCTATCCCTGACCCGCAGTATCTGGGCGGGATACTCCTCTGCGCAAACGACAACTGCACCACGAACACAGAAGGAGGGGCTCGCAGGTTCAGGGTGATAGAGGCTCCGACGATCGAGGACGTGTTGAATTACACGACAGACTTCCAGACAAAGACCCCTTTCAAGGTGCAGTGCTGCTATTGCGAGAAGCAGTTCTTCGGCCCGATGGTCAGGTTCTACACAGGCCAGACATTGCGTGACGTCCTTGAGGGTGAGGGCAGGTTCTTCAGGAAGTGAAATCCCTGCCAGGCTTTTAAACGAAACCAAATCTTTTTATTTGATCTCTTTTTCGTTTGTTTATTATGATCTGAACGGGGGCGATGATTGATGACTGGTTTGTTCGGTATTGTTAGTGCGGCTGATTGCGGAAAGACTCTTATGTTCGGTACGGACTATCATTCCCATCTCGGGACCCAGCAGGGCGGCATCGCGACGAGGAGGGATGATGGCATCATGGACAGGAGGCTGCATAAGATATCGCAGAACTCTTTCAAGTCGAAGTTTTATAATGATTCTGAGAAGATGCGCGGCAGGAGAGGTATAGGCGCGATAAGCGACAAGGATACGCAGCCTCTCTTGAAGGTGCACAGCAATGAGACCTATGCAATAGTCACTTCAGGGATGGTCACTAATCTTGAGCAGCTCGCCGACGAGATATGTTCAAGAAAGGGTAAAGGGCGTGGCGATGTCTTCTTCAGGAACAACAGCGACGGGAGCCTGAGCATGACCGAGGTTGTGGCTGAGCTCATCAATCTTGAACCTACTTTTCTCGAGGGGATACAGAGGATGTATGATAGGGTTGAAGGTTCATGTTCTGTTCTTCTGCTCAATGGCGACGGCATATACGCTGCAAGAGACCTGCACGGGAGGACTTCGCTTGTTCTCGGCAGGGATGACAAGGGGGTTGCTGTGACTTCTGAGACATGTGCTTTTCCCAATCTCGGATTCAGGGTCGAGAAGTTCCTGAAGCCTGGCGAGGTAGTCCTCATGGGCGATGATGGTGTCAGGACCTTGCGTGATGGTGACGACGACCAAATGCAGATATGCTCTTTCCTTTACATATACACCAGCGACCCTTCGACGTCGCATGAGGGTGTGAATGTGCAGGAGGTCAGGCAGCGCTGCGGATCCCTTCTTGCAGAGAGCGATGTTGGATTGAAGGTGGACATTGTCTCGGGCGTCCCTGATTCTGGCATCAACCATTCGCACGGCTACCTGAACAAGAGGGTGAAGTTGGCGATGAGGATGCTGTGGGAAGCGCAGCAGGGTTCTTTCCTGGATTTTGTTATGGCTAACCAGGAGCTGTTGAGGAGCGGTGATTTCAGCAGAGAGCAGGTTGCATCATTGCTTGAGAAGATGGATGTGAGCGCCATGCTGGATGCTAACAGGCCGCCGTTCTATGCAGACCCTCTCATAAAGTACAGGGCTGCTTACGGCAGGAGCTATACGCCTCCTGACCAGAGGCAGAGGGATGAGGTTGCCTGGAACAAGCTGATACCTGTCGGGCACATACTTGCTGACGGTTGGGATGATGTGGCCAGGACTTCTCTCAGAGGCAGGAGCATACTGCTGACAGATGATTCGATAGTCCGCAACACTCAGCTGAGGAACAGCATAAGGAAGCTGTGGGATTATGGTGCTGGGGATATCCATGTCAGGGTGGCCTGCCCGCCTTTGACAAGCCCTTGCAGATACCTGCGCTCGACAAGGACTACTGCAGAGCTTGCGGCATCACGGGCCATCGAGGAGATAGAGGGCAAGGCGCTGGAGGACATAGGAGAATATCTTGATCCTTCATCTGCCAAGTATGCGCAGATGGTCGGCATAATAAAGCGTGACCTGGATGTAACGACCCTGAGATACCTCACCCTTGACCAGACAGTGAGGGCGATAGGCCTCCCGAGGGAAAAGCTCTGCGTGGACTGCTGGAAGTGAATTTATTGGCGTTACCTTTAAATATTCATGCCATATCCTTCTGGTCATGATCTACGAGCCTGCTGAGGACTCGTTCCTTATACAGAAAGAGGTGAAGCGCCTTGCGAAAGGCCGGGTGCTCGACATGGGCGCTGGTTCAGGTATACTTGCAGAGACAGCTCTCAAGTCTAAGAAAGTCAAGTCTGTTCTTGGTGTTGACATAAAGAAAGAGGCTGTGGAGCACTGCAGGAATTCTATCAAGTCAAAGAAGGCCAAGTTCATGGTGTCCGACCTCTTCACCAAGGTTCCCAAGCCAAAGCCAGGCCAGCTGTTTGACACCATCATCTTCAACCCTCCGTATCTTCCTGAGCAGGAGGGTGAGCTCTGGGAGCTGAAGACAAATATAGCAGGGGGCAAGCACGGCTATGAGACCATCTCGCGCTTCCTCTCTGGCGTCAATGAGTATCTCGCGCCTGACGGCATCATACTTCTGCTTTTCTCGACCATAACCGGCAAGATGCAGGTGGATGCGCTCATAAGCCAGCACATGATGGAGTTTGAGCAGCTGAACAAGATGAACATCTCTTTCGAGCAGCTTTATGTCTACAGGATAAGGAAGACGCGATTCAGGAAGGTCCTCGAGAAGAAAGGAGTCGCGAAGATCGCGCCGTTGGGTAAAGGGCATCGCGGCCTGATATTCACAGGCATGTGGAACAGGAAGAAGATAACGATCAAGGTCCAGCGCCAGGACATCGACGCCAAAGGCACTGTCGACAACGAGGTTGTGCAGCTGAAGAGGCTCAATAAGCACGGCATCGGCCCGAAGCTACTGTTCTATGGCAAGGATTACTTTGCCTACGAGTATATCGGCGGGGATTTCATAAGGCAGTATTTCGACAGGAAGGATGTGAAGAAGAGCGATGTGACTGCTGTCCTGAAGGCGGTCTTTGAGCAGATGTACAAGATGGACCATCTCGGCCTGAACAAGGAGGAGATGCACCACCCTGTGAAGCACATCATCGTCGGCAAGGGCAACAGGCCTGTGCTGTTGGACTTTGAGCGGTGCAAGCCCAAGACAAAGCCGCACAATGTGACGCAGTTCGCGCAGTTCGTGATATCAGGCAAGCTCCTGCCCCATCTGCAGCGCCACAACATAAAGATGAACATGCTGGACATGCTCAACCTTGCGAGGAAATATTCTGAGCGCAGGACAAGGGAGAATTTCGACGCTATCCTGGAGCTGCTGGGATAAGGTTCCGGTGACTACTTTCTGGGCGTGAATTCGGAAAGGCTTAAATATTGATGTTTTCTCTCAGCTTGTCATGGTGTTGTCAGGGACATTTTTGACTCATGAGCAGGTGATGGAGAACGAAGATTTTATCCTTACTGACAGTGATGTCCATAACCATCTGCATAGGGACTGGTATGCTCAATGGGTATATGAGGCGCGTGACTTCAAGGAGTTGGACGTGGCAATGCTCATGGAGGTGGCTGAGTATACCAGGCAGACAGAGGGTTGGCTTTCCCAGCCGAATGTCTATGCAGTTCCCAATGTTTTCGCAGAGATATACCGGTTCAAGGAGATCCTCCGTGACAAGGTCTCTGCGCTCGAGAGGGCTTACAGGAACATGCCTCAAAGGCTGCGCATGGCTGAAGATGAGCATGCCAGTGAGCGGCGGCAGGCAGGAAAGGCAGTCCTCAGCAGCATCTGTTTCAGCTATGTCAATGCCACGCGGCTCGCCAGGAAAGGGATGTTCATGCCTTCTGACCGCGAGTTCGAGGTCCTTGAGGATGCTGTCATGGCTGCTGCCATGGCTTGCGATTCCAAGCGGGATTCTTCTGTGGACTGTCTTAGGGGGCGCTCTGCTCCGTCTGACCTTCACGCTGACGAGCAGCTTGTCGCTGCTGCTCTCTACAGGTCTTTTTTCGAGGACAAGCCGAGCTGCATAGTGACGCCTGACAGCGACATAGCGAGGCTGCTCATCGATTCCTGCAACTACATAGAGGAGATGTTCCTCGATGGTGCACGGCTGGCCACCAGGGCATTGGAGAAGAATCCTGTGAGGGTGTACTTCCTCGTGCCGCAACGCAGCCAGCGGATATTCCGCCTGCAGGTTGACACAGCGCATTCTATATCCTTGAATTATTGCAGCTGTGAAGGCCATTAAAGAAATCTCAAGAGTCTGTTCTTCTTGTCGACGAGTATGTTCTTTGCCTTTAGCGGCTTGTCAGTGAGCTCGAAGCCCATTATTATGACCTCTTCGCCTTTCTTTATGAGGTGCGCTGCTGCTCCGTTCATGCATATCACTCCTGAGCCTCGCTCGCCCACTATCACATATGTCTCCAGCCTGACCCCTGACGTGTTGCTGACCACCATCACTTTCTCTCCAGGCCACAGGCCTGCCTTCTCAATCAGGTCTTCATCTATGGTTATGCTGCCCAGATAATCCAGGTCAGCCTCAGTGACTGTCGCCTTGTGTATCTTGGAACGAAGCACGAACCTCATAGCTCATCCCCAATTACATAGCCATTATTAAGCTTTTCTAGCGGCTCTGTTGAAAATTGCGTTGCCGCCCTTTGCGAGCCGCTTTGAGTTGTTCTTCCGGGCCGTCGTCGGGGGACGTCTCCGAGCGTAGCGAGCGAGACACTCAAACTGTTCAACAGTTTGGTGTGCCAAAGCATCTCTGATGCTTTGAGCACCCCCTACGGGGAGACAG
>JAHJSS010000045.1 GCA_018830225.1 Nanobdellota archaeon | reverse complement strand
GAGCAGTGCTCTGCAGTACCCGATCATCGCTGTCAACGACAACATGACAAAGCACCTCTTCGACAACTACTACGGCACAGGCCAGTCGACGCTCGACGGCATCATCAGGGCGACAAACATACTGTTCGCAGGCAAGACAGTAGTGGTGTGCGGCTACGGGGACTGCGGAAAGGGCGTCTCACAGAGGGCGAAAGGCATGGGTGCAGAGGTCATAGTCACAGAGGTGCACCCTGTCAGGGCTCTGAAGGCAAAGATGGACGGGTTCAGGGTGATGCCCATCGATGAGGCATCGAAGCTCGGCGACATATTCATAACAGTCACAGGAGGCAAGCACGCGCTCGCAAGAGAGCACTTCGTCCTGATGAGAGACGGTGCGATACTCGCGAACTCAGGGCACTTCGACATTGAAGTCGATGTGGCAGGGCTGCACAAGATGGCAAAGAAAGTGACACGCGTGCGGGAATGCCTCGAGGAGTTCGACCTCGGCAAGAAGAAGCTATACCTCTGCGGCGAAGGAAGGCTCGTCAACCTCGCATGCGCAGAAGGCCACCCGAGCGAAGTGATGTCAACCTCATTCTGCGGACAGGCACTGGCATGCGAATACATCGCAAAGAACAAAGGGAAGCTGCTGCCCAAGGTGCACAAGCTCCCAGAAGAACTGGACCTTGAGATAGCAAAGCTACAGCTCGACGCCATGGGCGTGAAGATAGACACACTCACGAAAGAGCAGAAAGCCTATCTCGCAAGCTGGAAAGAAGGGACTTGAGTCCCTTATCTAATCCTTAATCTTCCCTGTCTTCCACATCATCTCAAAGAAGCTGTCGTATGATGCTGCGGCGACCTTGTTGTGAATCAAAATCCCCAAAGGCCTTTCTGTCCAGATGATGATGCCTATCTTATCATTCCTTATTATCGTCTCTGTCAGAGGCTCGAACCCTGCGCTCGTGAATTTGTACTCTGCATTGGGATAAAGATTCACATCACACCATTCCTTCAGCGAATCATTGAAAATCAATCTTGCCTTGATCCCTTTACTGGCTCTTTTCTTGTGATAGTTAAGCCAGAACGCATCGCCCATCATCAAAGACTCTTTCGCAGAGCCGAAGGTGTGATGCTCTTTGCCTCCTGCCTCCAGCAGCTCGTACAATAATTCTCCAACTCCTCTTATCCCTCTGAATGTCGTGACCTCTGACTTCTCTTTCGCCAGCTGCTGCTTCAAGAGCAGTTCAGGAAGGATAGCCTCAAACTGCTTTTTCTTATCATCAATGTACTCAGAAATATGCTTAGGATCTGTCGCCTGGTAATGGTTCCTCTGGCCTTCTTTTACGAACGAGACAAAGCCTTTAGCAACCAGCTTGTTCAGAGTCATGTGGACGACAGAGCTCTGCAGGCCAGACTTCTCTATTATAGGGCCTGCTGTAGAAAGGCCTAGCTCTAGGAGGGCTAGATAGACCTTGATCTCAGCGTTTGTAAAGCCTAGGTCCTCAAGTATCCTGGTGTCCATATAATATAGTCAGGCGGGCTGCTATTTAAAGCTTTCTTTTCCTCCTCCGAAAATGGAGAGTGAATATTTATATACGAAATATGTTACTACTGTGTTATGACAAAAGTTGGTCATGACGATTAAGAAAACAAGGAGGTAAACAAAATGAAAGAAGAACTAAAGAAACTCGCTGAGGAGTTCGAGGCTCAGAATGGAGAAGACTTAATGAAAGAAGTAGTCTCACACGGACCGAGAGCGGTTGACAATTTTGCGGATCTGGCTGCAAGGCTGGTCGAGATAGAAGACAAGCCATATCTGACAATACATAGACCCCTGCGACAGCACTTAGTGCGCGCCAGGCTCTGGAATGAATGCCCGGAGATAGACTGGCAGGGTCACCCAGATAGAGGAAAACAATTGGACCGTTTTGTAGCAGAAGTCTATCTACGCCTTCAAGAAGAGGATTTTGCTCGCGGCATCCACGAACAGAAGGGCCTGCTTGAAGCAATAGCCAGGCGAAGGGTCGATATGAAAGGAGAAATCATACAGCGGCCTGGTGGGTATTGCAGGGAAGTCAAGATGTACGAGCTTGGCATAGACCAGCAGGAAATCCAAGAGATGTCACCTATCGCCAAGATCATCTGCGAAGCCCTCCAAGAGGGCGTCCCGCTGGGAGAAGCAGAGCAGCGAGCACCGCACATGCAGTATCTCCGTTACAATGCCGGACAAGGCAGGATCGGAGAGGCTGCTGAACTAGGCTACGTGTTGATCAAAAAGGACGACATATACGTGGTCTCTAGCGGAGGAGAGTTCTGTATAGATGAACACAACCATGTAGTCGGGGCGCTCCAGGTGGGTGGAGAGATCTGTTTTGCATGTGACAGAGGAATGCCCGTAGCTTTGGCTGAAGACCTGCAAAAAACACTTGCTGGACAAGACTTGCAAGGCAAGAGGGTCTTCTTCGCCGGCAACACGAGCAGAAACTGCGGAGAGGACATCGGCAAAGCAGTCAAGATGCTCCAAGGCAAGGGAGCCATCGTCTATGCAACCAATGACGAAGCAAAGGGCCTGCTTTAATTTTTTTTCTTTCTTTACATTGATCAGATATTATAAAACCATCACGGTCATTCATCCGAGAAAGCATATTGTGAAGGATAGAAAGAAGGGACTTGATTACCTCTCGATCTTCTTCAGGCTGAACAGCCACTCATTAGGGTCTGTGGATTCTATCTCTTTCAGCAGCCTCTTGCCAGATCCTGTCTTGATGACCTTCCAGATGTTGTCTATCCAGTTCTGCGCGTCAGCATAACCTATCTTTATGTACTCCCTGGCTTCAAGGGCGTTCTCGAGAAGGTCTGCGTCGCGGGCGACCTCTGCATCCCTGCTTTCTCTCTTATGAGCTTCCTCTACAAGAGGCAGGAGCTCCTTGCCGAGATCACCTATGACCTCGAGCTGCTCCCTGAACGCCTTCTCTTCGGCAGACCTGAAATCGATGTAGCGGTGCCCTACCTTGTGCAGGTCATTCAGCCTCGCCTCGTGAATATCATGGAAAAGGCACATCACAGCGACCTTATCTGCATCCACACCTTCCATCTTCGCAAGGAAGTAACCTATGACTGCTGTCCTATGGCTATGCTCAGATGTACTGTGAGGATTATTTACACCTATGGTGGTGAAACCGCTGCGCCTGACGCGCTGCAGCTGGCCCATCTCATACAGGAAACGCGCAAGCCCGTTCATATCTTTCGCAACTTTCGCATCTTTCGTCCCTTTCATCAGGCACCACCCAACATCTTCACAATCTCCTGGCCGAAGCGCTTTGCAGCATCAGGGCCGTTGGCAGTGACTATCTTGCCGTCGACAGTGACTGGCTCTCCGGTATAACCTGCGGATTTTGAGGCTACATTCTCTGATTCTGACTCAAATGCAGTGGCCTTGTGGCCTTCCAGGACGCCAGCATTGGCAAGTATGGATGGAGCAATGCAGATAGCTGCAGTGAGCTTGCCTGATTCATACGCATCTTTCGCTATCTTAAGCGCTGTCGGGTCGTCAAAGTAGATGCTTGCTCCAGGGCCGCCCACAAACACGACAGCATCATAATCATCCACATTGACATCACTTATGTCGATGTCCACTTCGACAGTCGCGCCGAGCTTACCCTTGGCGACACTGACGCCCTTAGAGGCGACAGTGACATCAGCTCTCGCGCTCTCAAACACCCTCTCCGGCTCCAGGAACTCCTCATCACGGAAGCCCTCGGGAGCTATGACCATAAGGATGCTCTTGCCGGAAATATCCATATTTACCACCTCGTCTTCCAATACCTCATCCTGCGCTGCTGTGCCTTCCTGGACCGGCGCGCCTGCGCAGCCGAAAGAAAGCAAGGAGACAAAGACAATCAGCAGCATAAGCGAAATCCTCATCATAACACGCCTGCAACCGTAAGGAGGAGGAATATGATACCTATGACCCCTCCCGCAAGAAGCATCACCACACCCTGCTTGACCATGCTCTCATTGGATATCTTGCCAGCGAAAGCCCCAAGCATGAAAAGGTTGGCAGCGACAAGAGCGAATGACAGGTAGTACGCCGTCCGCATCGTAATATGACCTCCGGAGACCAGAAAGAAAGGCGCTATCAGTATGAATGCAAGAATCAACGGAATCACACCGTCAACAACGCCGATAACCCAGGCCATCCTCTCGCGCTTCCTGGAGAACTCAGTGCCGCTCAGGTCCTTCATCAGGTGCGCCTCTATCGTACGGATCTTCTTCCGGATCTCAGCGCGCTCAGCAGTATACGACCCCCAGATGCCGGACACGCACATGGCGATGCTAGCGCCGATACTGGGGATTATTATCAGCTTATGGTCCATAATCCCGCTCACGAAGACAGCGACAACAATCCCTAATATGGTCAATGCACCGTCAAATGTATTGATTATTATGTAACGCCTTACAATCTCATGCTCCACAAGAATCTTCAAGTATTGCTTGATTTTGTCCTTCATCTTCAGACAGGCCTAAACTGGTGGGGGAGCTCAGGAAGCTGATAAGAGCAGACCTTCTTGCCAAGGCATATCTTGTCGACAGAATGCACGACAGCACCGAACTCCTCGATCGTCTGCCTTATTACCTCAAAATCCAGGGAGTGCCCCTCAATCACGACCTTGACGGTCTCGGTCTTCTCGTCAACAGCATACACGGATATATCCATGTTCTCGATACCATTTGCTTTGGCCAGCTCCTTGCCGAAATCAACTATAGCTAGTTCACTTGATTTGGGAACATTTTTATAGTTGTTCTTGTACACCTCTTGTTAAGAGGTGATTTTTGTGTGGATGCTGAAAAAAGGGAGTTCGTTCTTACCATCTGTGTCTTTGAATCGTTTGCAGAAGCTGT
>JAHJSS010000044.1 GCA_018830225.1 Nanobdellota archaeon | reverse complement strand
TGGTCATCGATGACCGACAACAAAAACTGCAAGCCTTTACCGCCGACCGAGATACGGCAAGACCGAGCCTCACAGCGAGGGCTTGACGAGGAAGGTCGGCGGAACGGGGATTATAAGGGGTCGCAACCCCTTATCTCATATCAGAATTTATATATCCTTTGCTTACTACGAGCGATGTTAAAAGATGGAAGTTTCATTATCATTTGGGATTGATGTTTCTTCCAAAATCAGATAAAAAATTACACAATGAACTGTACTTGAAATCAAAATTTCCGAAAACATACAAATATGTGTCGAAGTTTAAAGAAATATTGTTGGCTAGGGGGAGTTTTGTTTATAAGTATCAAGGGAAGCCATTCTATCTTTTCTACGGTGCAGAATCAATGAAATCTCGTTATAAGGTAGTTTGGAGCAGGATGGGGAGTAAGATAGAAGCTGCTGTTGTTGATAGTATAACTGACAAGTTTTTTTCTGCAAAACCTCCAATTCCTCAAGAGACATTGATATTTGTCCCAGCTAATAGTCTCGATGAAGCACATTATCTTTGTGCTCTTATTAATTCCGATTTTGCTCTCTCAATTGTTAAGAAATATTCAACTGTTGGTGGTAAAAGTTTTGCATCGACACATATTTTGAAGTATGTTAAGATACCTAAGTATAATCCAAAAGACGCAATTCATACTAAGCTTTCTGAATTATCGAAATTGGCTCATAAATACGCGAAAGAAGGAAAGGACAAAGAGCTTGAGCAGACGGAGGCCGAGATTGAGAATAATGTGAAGAATCTATTGGGTTAGTATATAAAGGACCTTTTATTTAGATACGCAAAACATATAACTTCCTTGCATTTTACTAGTTCTAATGAAGTTGAATACGAAATTGATGATAGTGGGGAATACCGTTGTGGTTGTGGGATTAACAATCACTCTGCTTACTGTTATCAAAACGCCTTCTGATGCTACTGAGGGTTTAAGAATAGCTTATGCCCACATAAAAGCAATATGGATAGCTCTTGTCTGGCTTTCTTATATCTTTGTGACATATACTCTTTGTAAAGAATCCAAAACGGCAAGGAGGAGAAAGAAAAAATGAGGGTTGAGACACTAATGGCACAAGCAGGTTCTACTGTAGTCACATTAGTTGTACTAATAACTCTCCTTACCCAGTTAGCTGCACAAATTCCTTTGGTTTATGTTTTCATTGCAGCGATGTCATTCATTTTTGCAGTACTTCTGATAGTTGGAGCAGTCTACGTATTTTTTAAAGAAAGATGATAATCTAGAATTTATTTTTATGGTGTCCTAAACGTTCCATGAGAATAATTATTGATAGTGCCTACACAAGGATCTTCTATTTTGGTAAATTTGCTTGTGCCACTCATAGTTCTCATAACAGCGAATCCTTTAATAGGGACTTCTGGGAAAAAAGATCTTAATCGACTTGCGCAGCCTATCATAGTTGCGCCTCTAGTTATTACATCGTCGATAAGTACAATTTTTGTTGGTTTGGGTAATATTGAATTAATATCGATGCTATCAAAATGGGTTTGCGCTGTGGGTCTCTGTGAGGCTGATGCGTATGCTGCTTTTTGAACGGGTGCAATTCTTTTCAAACAAGGGTAACACGACCCCATATTTACTTTTGACATGGCTTCTGTGATTTTTAATGGAACCCATAATGTATCTGCTTTTGTCAAAGAACTTTTTGGTACAGGAACTAGTGAAACGTCTTCGCCGAAGAAATCATTAAATGGCAGAGAACATAATGAGTTGTTTATTCTTTCTGCTATGTACTGTGACATTGGTTTGGACGGATCCCCTATTTTTCTTTCTGATTTAAGATAATACATAACGTTCTTTGCTTTTTTTTCTAAGTCCGTATCGGGTCGAGGTGTGTATGTCAAATAAGATCCGAAGTCTAATTCAGAAAGGAGCACTTTCAATCACCATCTCTATTTGGGTGGGTAAAGATTCGAGGATGATTTTCATTTGTGAGATAGGGACTATTTCTGCACCGTATTTTATGAGGTCAGATGCCCATCCAAGGTCGTTTTCTTTTTTCTCATCTTCGATTATGTAGAGCGGTCGTCCCAAACGAAGAGCCTCCCAACCTTGATGTATTGTACCACTACCTTTGCTGGCTTCAACAATGATTGAAGCATCAGATAACAATGCCATAGTGCGATTGCGTATTGGGAAATTCTTTCTTTGTATTGCCGATCCTATTGGAAACTGAGATATCAATAAATGATCTTTCATGATTTTGTCTTGTAAAATTCTGTTTTCCTCTGGGTAGTATGTATCTAATGGATTTCCCAAAACGGCGATAGTATCCCCCTTTTTATCGATAGCGGTTCTATGCGCGATTGAATCGATACCCTTTGCAAGACCACTAACAATGACGCATTTGTTCACAACTAAGAATGTGGTTAACGAATGAGTGTACTCTTTCGCCCGTTCACTAGGTTTTCTTGTACCGATGATTGAAACTCGCGGATGTTTAGATAGTAATTCTTCATTACCAATAAAATAGAGTTTTGCCGGTGCAAACTTTTTTTCAATATCATTCAACGGACCAACCAATTTCTCAGGTGTTCCGCTTCGAATATTGCTGGTAGAATCGGGGAACATCTTTATAAATAGCTTTTATGGGTATATAAACCTTACGGTGATATCTGTCCAATGGGGTGTGGTGCACGTCAGGAAAAGATGACTCTTTATCCATTCAATCCACATCAAATCGATATACACTCATATCCAGCTGCCGGTGAAGATGCCTGCTGATATGCCGAGGAAGATAGCCGCTAATAATTCCCAAATCATGGTTCTCACAGGTTTTCTACAAAAGCACTATTCACCATCTCCTCCTCCAAACAGCATCCCAAAGCGATGTCGGATGGGAAAGATACTTCTGGTGCATGTGGAAAGATGATTGGGAGAGCTGGAGCTAAATTTGTGACAAATAAAAATAGTGCTATGTGCTGCTTAGTCATGTTGCATACCTCCGAGAAGTTATTCAGTAATTATTTGTGAAAAAACATATGAGAGTTCATCATATAAAATGAACATTATCTTCTATCAGACATTTCACACCAACCTTATCCCATCCTTCACTATCTCCTTGACGAGCTTGTCTTTCTTCTCGAGCGCCTTGAACTCCTTTGTTGTGTAGTAGTGCGGCTGTATCTCCTTTCTGAAACGCTTATGCAGTCTGTCGATGATGTCTGTTATAAGCAACTCGTCATCTGCGCTTTTCTCCTGCGTGATAACTGCAACGTCGATGTCTGAATCCTTGCTGAATGTCCTCTTTGCGTACGAGCCGAACAGGATGACCTGCTCGAGGTTCTCAAGGTCTGCGTTCGTCAGCTCGTAGACGAACTCGCGCAGCACATTCAATGCGGAAAAGTCGGGGTTGTTGAGGTGCTTTTTCTCAAGCAGGATAGTCTCCACTATCTGCTCTGCGAAGGGGTTGCTTAGGTTGAGCCTGTAATAATACGCCTTCCCAATCTTGCTTGATGTTATCATCCCGAACTTCTCAAGCAAAAGCAGGAACTTTGTCAGCACTTTATTGCCCAGCTTCGTAAGCTGCTGTATCTCTTTCCTGGAAACTGCCTTGCCAGGCGCCTCGGCAAAGACAAACAATATCTTCCAGGCAGTCCTGGTACCCAAGCAGACATCCAGCAGCATTATTCCATCAACCCCTTGACCAGCCCGACGTATGGCTTCACTATCTTATCAAGAAAATAAGCGGCCTTCTGCGAATTCACCTTGCTTTCTTTGGTGTAATCCTCGGCATAGTATTGCACTTTACCTCGTTCCTGCTTCCCACGCTTCAACAGGACGGGCAGTGTCTTCTCTTTCAGCCGCTCAGCGCTGTAGTAGATATCCTTCGCCTCTTTCAGCAGTAAACGGAGTTTTTCCTTCAGCTTGTCATCCCTGATGAAATGCTCAAGCGCCTCAATCGCCTTTGCGTGTATCTCAGGACTTGATATCTTTGTGTTGAACCTCTCAGCAATGAAGAGCTTTGTCAGGTTGTGCATGCAATAATACCCTGAGATGATGCTCCAGCGAGGAAACTCAAGAATGTTTTTCTCTGCGTGCTTCAGATCCTCTTCAAACGCGGTCCTGTGGAAAGCAAGGTAATTCTCTTTTTCGGTAGCAGGCAGACCAGTCCATCTTGGCACTGCGTCCTTATCAGATGCTTCGTTTGATTTCATTATTTCCACCTTGGTGTATTTAATTTATACTCATTTATATATCTTTCCACTTTGGTGCTATTTATTGAGCACTTAAGTGCTATTTAACACTTATGAGTAAGTCGTAGGGCCCGTTACGCCTGTCAATAACGCATAGTTGTCGCCTATGGTTACATGCATGAATATGAGCAGCCTACTGCCATTCATGCTGGGAAAAATCGTGTTGGGAAGCTTTCGACGGAAAGCTTCCGAGCGAAAACCTCTTTAATTTTCGATTTGATGATTCTTGCTGGATTCTGATGATTTCCATGTCCTGTATTGGATTTGTCATACAAACCACAATCTCCTGCTTTTGACGGCAGCCACACACGATGTCTGCCTGTTATGATGCCTGCTGATATGCCGAGGAGGATTGCGAGCAGGAGTTGAAGCATCATCGTGAATGTCTATCATAACATATTGTGCGGCAGGGGCGGGACTTCCATGTCTGGGGGATCGACGTTCGAACCCGCGAGGGACTGGGGAGCCCCACCCGAATCTCAATCAGGCGCTATGGCCAGACTAAGCGACCCT
Organism: Nanobdellota archaeon; assembly: GCA_018830225.1. GTDB lineage: Archaea > Nanobdellota > Nanobdellia > Woesearchaeales > UBA11576 > JABMQF01. The sequence goes on along the minus strand of JAHJSS010000044.1, from coordinate 22,467 downwards.
GCCATTGCACAACACGAAAAGCTTATATACTTCTCGAGCATAATATTATTTAGACTGGGGAGTTTCATCAGAGTTTCAATTCGGTGCGATGCCAGGTTTTGCGACCTGGTTTTTTTTCTTGTTTTAATCATGTCTTTCAGCTTTATATGCATTCTCGACGGAAAATCGTAGAATTCATGCTGTGTCCGGAATGTTTCTGAGAATGCTGTCTTGATTTGCGGTTATTGACAAATGGACCGGAAATGTTCCGAAGAATTCGAAGATATTCCTGAATTATCTGACCATTACCTTCATCAGCTGGCATCTCTTGCAGATGTCATTCCTGCTCGGCTCACCGCAGGCTTTGCAGTACTTCAGCTTCGCAGAGTGCTGGTACTTCTCCTTTATCCGAGGAAGCATATCAAGAAGCTTTGCGACAAGATTCTGCTTGATCCTCTGGTTTTTCTTCTCAAGCTCTGAAAGCATCGCACGCACATCGCGCCTGAAAGCGCCGACAGAGCAAGGGCACGGCTCGTAGACTATCTCCTTGTCCCAGCCCATCTCCTCGGTATACCTGCGTATCTCTGCGTTGGTGCAGAAGTAGAGCGGCTTGATGCGCTGGACGAACTTCGCGTCCTCTATCGCACCTGTCTTGGGACCCATGTTCATGAACAGCTCAGGCTTTCCCTTCAACAGGTTCATCATGATATTCTCTGCCTCATCGTCAAGGTTGTGGCCGGTCACAAGCTTCGCAGCGCCCAGCTCTCTCGCCTTCCTGTTCAGTATCCACCTGCGCACGACACCGCAGATCGTGCAGTTGCCGATACGCTCACGCTCCTGGATTCCTGACCTCAAGTAACAGATCGATGTGCCGTGCTCCTCCCTCAGGTCTATCACGTTGAGCTTGATATTTTGCTTCCTGCAGAAATTACCGATGTTTTCCAGGTTGCGCTGGGACCAGTCGCCCATCTTAAGGTCTATTATTATGCCCTCGACATCGTAGCCGGACTTTTTGAGGATGTAAAGCGCGGTCGTGGAATCCTTGCCACCGCTGCACGCTACAAATATCTTCTCTTTCTTGCTGCAGAGCGCATGATCCTTGATGTTATTCCTTACTTTTGCCTCGAAATCCTTTGCGTACTCCATCATAATCAAAGAAATGAGAAGAAGTATTAAAAAATAACTATTATGCAAAAAACATGTGAGTCTCAGGCATCCTGGATGAGCTTTTCTGCCTTGCCAGGCCCCCTATTAAGGGTCCTGAGAGTCTTGGGCTTGCCGCAGTAAGGGCAGGCCGAAAGCGTCCTGTCCGACTGTACCTTGAACTTATAGTTGCAGTTGCTGCATATGTATTCAACAGCCATAATCTCACCTTCCACCAATGTCGCATGCATATTTTTTTTTACCCGAAAAACATCTTGAAAATGAAAAGAAAAAATAAAATCAGAACTCCACCTTGACATCCTTCTTGTCTTCCTCAGAGACCTTGAACATCTCCTTTGGTGTGAGCTTCATCACGTTCGCCACGATCATGTCAGGGAAGCTCTCGATGCGGATGTTGAACTGGTTGGCGCTGTCGTTGTAGAACTCGCGCCTGTCAGCAAGCTCATTCTCGATGCCGCTTATCCTCTGCTGCAGGTGCATGAAGTTCTCGTTCGCCTTCAGCTGCGGATAGTTCTCAGCCACTGCAAACAATGTCTTCAGCGCAGCCGATATCTGGCTGTCAGCAGCGGCCTTTTCAGGCATGGTCTTAGCCTTCATTATCGCAGAACGCGCGTTCGTGATCTCGGTCAGCACACCCTTCTCATGCTTCATGTAACCCTTGACAGAAGCGATCAGCTTGGGCAGCTCATCAGTCCTCTGCTTGAGGAGCACGTCGATATTGCCCCAAGACTTCTTGATGTTGTTCCTCAACCTGACCAGGCCATTGTAGATGCCGATGAAGTAGCCCAAGATGCCGACCACCACCAGGATGACAACAACCAAGATTATAATAGCCAATCCCAAAGCCATATCGATCCCTCCGTTTTACCTGTCAAAACATCTTCAGATATATAAGCATTATAGTCAGGCACACCACAATCAATGCCCCGCCGCCGAAAAAGCCGCCCATGACCTTCAGCTTCAGCTTCTTCAGAACATCATTCTCAGAGCTGTCTGATATGAAGTATATCCCCTCCCCTCCTCTATGCATCATGATGTCCTGCTCATTCCTCTGCGCGGTCGCGTCCTCAAAGAAAGGGTTGTCGCCGGCGCTACCGAGGATGTACAGCTTGTCCTTCGGCGCGATGTAATGCTCTGTGTAACGCATCTGCTTGTTGAATCCTAAAAGAGTCCTGTCTGTGAGGCTGTTGCTCTTCAGGAAGCTCTCCACAGTGGGAGGAGTGGCCTTTGTAATGCCTGAGTTGAAAGTGAAATCAGAGGGTATGTCGACATTCGCGCCCTTCGGGTCGACCAGCACAGAACCTGTATTGTCCTTGAGGAAGAAATGCACCATCTCTGTCCCGGACTTTACGATCACCCAGCAGTTGTTCTTCCCAGAGCTGCGCCTCTCCTCTATCTTGTACCTGTAGTACACGCAGTCCCTGCCTGTCAGCGGGCTCTTCAGCACCTTCTTCTCAGCAGGCACGACCTCACCATGTATCTCTGCAAGGCCCATCGCAAGCGAGCGGACCTTCGAGGTCGGCATGTTCTCTATAAGCCTCTTCAGGCGGAACCAGGAGAACCCCTTGATGAACAGGCCTATCCCTACAAAGAAGCCAACAATCGAATACCCTAAGAGCCTGCCTTCATCTGCCATGCGCCTGCGCAAGCATGATTGATATTTAAATGTTCTTTACGACTGGAATATTGTGAATAGAGCATCGTGAAAACCCAGGCAGACGGCTCTGTCCGGAGTCTCGCCAAGGCTCGGCTGGTGCTGCACTGCAAATAGCGGCTGCTACGCTGCTAATCCAAAGTAGGCGTGCTAATCAATTATTGTTCTGACCGTGCTTGCGCAATAACTGCAGAAGAACATGATGAAGCAGCCATTCCGCTCATGTTGTTTGAAGACAAGCAAGGAGAGGTAGCAGCCGCCATGTAGGCACGACAGCACCAGCACTCTCCTGACAGAGCCCAGGCAAACACAAACTTTTTAAGGTATAACTGTTTTAAACGCAGAAATCACTATCATCAGCCGAAGTGCGGGGGATACGCAAAATGAAAAGAACAGGAATGGTATTTATCCTGACTCTCCTGCTGGTGCTTCAGGTTGCAGCAGTCAGTGCAATGACTGCAGGCGAGGCAAAGAATGCCTGGCTGACCACGAAGAGGCACAGCGTTGACATGCAGGACCAGCACAGGGAAGCCAAGCTAGCATTCGCTGGCGACAAGAGCGAAGAGAACAGGCAGGCGGTGGTCGACACCGGCAAAGCAGTCCTCTACGCAGCGCTCGATGAAGCAGAAGCATGGCTTGCGTGGAAAAAGCTCGAGGCGCAGGAAAACCCTGAAGTGCCTCCAGACGTACTCGAGTCCATCGAGAACGATGTCGAGGCCAACCTTGACAAGATAGCAGAGCTCAGGACAGATGTCGACGCTGTAGAGAACCAGGTACAGCTGGGCCTGGTATGGCTCAAGATGCTCGGCAAATACTTCGAGCTCGTATCGGACGTGGCGAGGAACTCGGGAGCGATGTGGGTCCACATAGCGGACACAAAGGCAGATACCATAGAAGATTATGAGGCCAAGCTCCGCGAGACAGCAGAGGAAGCAGGCAATGAGGCCGCACTCTCACACCTTGACGACGCAAGATCAGAGCTCGAGATAGCTAGACGCAACATAGACAACGCAGAAAGCACGTACAAGCTGGTCAAGATACCTGGCACTCCAGTCCTCAAGTTCGCAGAAGGCAACAACTACCTGAGGGCGGCACAGGCGAACCTGATCAACGCGCACATGCACCTGGACTTCGCGTACAGGGAGCTGATGAGGTGAACAAGATGAAGAAGACACTGCTATTTATCAGCATAATACTCGCGACGCTCATGCTGGTCGTCGCCTGCGCGCCTAAGGCACAGCAGACACAGCCAGCGGCGAAGCCTGCTGCACCGGCACCGAGAGAGCCTGCCGCTACTGCACCTGAAGAGTCAGCAGAGCCAGAGCCTGCTGAGGCAGAAGAGCCAGAGGCTGTAGAAGAGGAGGAAGAGCCGGCGCCACCAGCACCGGCACGGGCAACTACCGCAGTAACGCAGGATGACCTTGACAGGCTCAAGTCAGACATAGAGGGAATAAATGTCGAAGACCTCGGCGGGCTGTCAGAGAACTAAGGAACATATTTTTTTTTTTTTTTTATTCTTAGCAATATCTTTATTGGTCAGCGGTTGCGCAGAGCAGGCGGTAAACCCAGCAGAGCTGCCATCAAGGGAGAGCAGGATACCTGCTGACGCAGTCAAGATGACGCCTGATACAGACCTCAACCTCCCTGTGCTGCACAGCGATGAGTTCGAGAAGCCAGTGCCTTTCGCACCAGTGAACACTGCAGGAGCAGAGGACTCGCCATTCATGCCCGCAGACAGGGACGAGTTCTATTTCTTCTTCACACCAGATGTCAGGGTGCCTGTAGAGAAACAGATACTCGACGGAGTGACTGGCATATGGGTATCGAAGAAACAGGATGGCACCTGGCAGGAGCCAGAAAGGGTCATGCTCCAGAAGCCAGGGAAGCTTGCTGGAGACGGGTGTGAGTTCGTCGCAGGCAACACCATGTGGTTCTGCACAGCGCGCGAAGGATACACAGGAATGCATTGGGCGAGGGCAGAATACAAGGACGGAAGATGGCAGAATTGGAAGGTCGATGATTTCCCTCCTGAATACCAGGTCGGAGAGCTGCACTTTACACGAGACTGGAACGAGGTGTACTTCCACTCAAAGAGGGCTGGCGGCAGAGGGCAGGAGGACATCTGGGTCATGCAGAAGAAAGACGGGAAGTGGCAGGAGCCGAAGAACGTAGAGGTGGTGAACACAGAATCCAGCGACGGCTGGCCTTACCTCACGCCTGACGGCAATGAGCTATGGTTCAACAGGTTCTACAAAGGAACTCCGGCAGTGTTCAGGTCAAAGAAGATTGACGGGGAGTGGCAGGCGCCAGAGCTTATCGTCGAGATGTTCGCAGGAGAGCCGACCCTTGACAACGAGGGCAACCTGTACTTCGTGCATCACTACTATGATAATGGCGTCATGCTGGAAGCGGATATTTATGTGGCGTATAGGAAATGAGCATTAGTTCTAAAGCAAAATGTTGAAAAGGTAGCCAACTAGAATCACTTGAGGAACAGTGACTATGGGAAGCCAAATAGCAGCTTTCCGTCCTATATTATGCCATATAAGCCCGATTTCTGTCACATCAGTAACTACTCCCGCCATCAGGAAAACAAAACTGTTCCCGAACGCGCCTGTCTGTTTGAAAATCTCGAACGCCATCGGCGCAGAACCCTCGCTGCACACCTCTATTATCGTCGCAAGGACAAGGACGACCACCATGCCAAGGAACGTGGCTCCCATGTACGCAATGAAGAAATGCTGAGGGATGAACACCCTTGCGAGCGATGCAAGTATCATGCCGATAAGTATCCACCACATCACCATCTTGGCAAGAGACCATCCGCCGTTGGCGATTCCCTTGAACATCTCTGCATTGTTCTCCTTCGTGAACCTGTGGGCATTCCACCTCTTCTTCATGTCAGCCCATATCGAAAAATCATGATTTCCCTTCAGGCCGCACTTGTCGCACTCCACCATCTTCTTCCTCTCAAGCACCTGGTAGATGAGACCGGTGATCATTGCGATGACAATGGCGCTGAATATGATGAACAATGCTTTCATCCCGAAGAAACCGAAGAACAGTATCGTTATCGGCAGGTTAGCCCAAGGGCTTGCCAGAAGGAACGCCACGACAGAAGAGGTGTTCGCGCCTTTCTTGTACAGCTCAATAGCTATAGCGAGGATGCCATGAGAGCACGCGCTCATCAGGAAACCGAAGATGACTGCGTAGAAGATAGAGCTCTTGCTGTGCCTTCCAAGATACTTCTCTATGTACTCCCTGGGCACGAGATAGTCAATCACCCCTCCGAGAACAAGGCCGAGCAGCACAGCCCACCATATCAGCTTCGTATAATCCACCAGCGCGTCGAAGAGCGGGTTCAGGAAAGCGACAAAGTAAGATATCAGGAACAGCAGGATGGTGATCATGCCGACGATGTAGAGCCTTTCCTTGTACCAAGGCAGCTTGTGCGATATAATGCATTCAGGGCAGTACTTCTTCAGCTTGCGCTTCTTCTCGTACTTCCTGATGCATGCTTCGCTGCAGAAATAATGGCCATGCGCCTTTATGTGACCTTCCATTCCGCAGACCGGATCGGTATGCTTCATGATCAACCTCTCTTGACAAACAGCCCGCACCAACACATACCCTTCTCATTCCAAGTGTCATGTGTCTTGAAGTTGCACGGGCAGATGAGTTCCAGGTCGCGCTCCCGTTTGCCATCCCTCAGGCGGCACGGGCAGAGCTTGAGTCCGAACCTATTCTCATTCTCGAACACTCCTTTCAGCACTGTGTCGACGTGCTCCTTGTCAGGGTTGAGAACGAAATCATTGTTCTCCGAGAACTTTCCCCACGCTGTGCGGACAGACTCCGCGTCCAAGTTGCTGCCTCCTTCCGCACCGATCAGGTTACGCGCTTCCTTCTCAGCGACCTCGCAGTAGGCGTTCTTGGTACTGCATGTAGGGCAGGTCTCAGGGCCAGCCATGCCATAGTGTATGTCATTGCAGACATTGCACCGCCAGGATCTCTTCCCTTCCATCATTTCACCTTCAGAACCGTCCTGTTCACCTCATCTATTATCGCAGCAGCATCAATCCCATACCTGTGACGCAGCTGCTCAGGCCTGCCAGACCGCGGGATGTCCTTGACATAAAGATGATGAATCTTCCCGACGGCTTCCGCAACAACCCCGCCGATGCCGCCCAGATAATGATCCTCTACCACTATTACTCTGTTGCCGCACTCTTTCGCGTGCTTTGCGAGGGCTTTTGCGTCGAGAGGCTTTATAGAGTAAAGATCGATGACCCTGATGCTGGTCTTCTTCTTCAGCAGCTCATATGCATTGAGAGCTTCGTGCACTGTCTCGCCTGCGGCGATGACAAGCGCCTTGTCCTTCTTGCTCCTGCGCAGCACCTTGAACTTCCCTATAGGAAACCTCTCGCTGTCCTTGTATATCACAGGAGTCTTCTCCCTTGTGGTGCGCAGGTATGAGATGCCCCTGTGCTTCACCATCTCCCTGGTGAGCTGCCCTGTAGAGACAGCATCGCACGGGTACAGCACCACTGAGTGAGGCATGCTCAGGAACATAGGTATGTCCTCAAGCCCCATCTGCGAAGGCCCATCCTCGCCGATGCTGACACCGACGTGAGAGCCGACAAACTTTATGTTCGCTTCGGAATACATCGCCATCCTTATGAAATCATGCGCCCGCGTAAGGAACGCCCCGAATGTCGCGACAAAAGGAACCAAACCCTGTGATGAAAGCCCTATCGCCATGCCGACCATGTTCTGCTCTGCGATGAATGACTCAAAGCTCCTGTCAGGGAATTCCTTGAAGAAGCCAATGGTCCTTGTGGAGTTCTTAACATCACCGTCGATAGCCACGACGCGATCATTCTTCTTCCCTGCGTTGACAAGGGAGTTGCCGAAGGCAACCCTGGTGGCGATCATGTCTCCTATCTTGTACCGGTCTGCTGCGAAGTCCTTGACTTGGTGTTCTATCTTCTTATATCTGACTCTGGAAGGCAGCTCCACTTCAGCAGGCCCCAGCTCTTTCAGCGCAAGGCCCATCTGCGCCTTGTCGAACGGCTTGCCATGCCATCCTTCCTTGTCCTCGACGAAAGACACGCCTTTACCCTTGAATGTCTTTGCAAGTATCACGAAAGGCCTGCTGCTCTTCCTCGCCTTCATGAGAGCATCAAGGATCTCCATCACGCTGTGTCCGTTGACAATACTCACGTCCCAGCCGAAAGCCTCAAACTTCTTCTTGTAAGCCTGGAGGTCATGGCCGTGCATGGTCTGCTGCGACTGGCCAAGACGGTTGATATCGACGATTGCGCACAGGTTGCTGAGACTGTAGTGGGCTGCAGCGTTAGCAGCCTCCCAGACAGAGCCTTCTGCACACTCCCCGTCACCCAGAAGCACATAGACACGCCCTCTGTCTTTCAGGATCCTCTTTCCGAGAGCCATCCCTGCACCAGCAGCGAGCCCCTGGCCCAGGCTGCCTGTAGCCACCTTCACCATCGGCATCAGAGGCGTCGGGTGGCCCTCGAGATTGCTCGTGACCTTCCTTAGATTAAGGAGCTCTCTCCTCGGTATCAGGCCAGCCTCTGCGTATGCTGCCCACAGGATGGGGGCTGCGTGGCCCTTTGAAAGTATGAACTCATCGTCTTCCTGCAGTTCGTCGAAGAACAGCGCACTCATGATCTCTGCGCACGACATGCATGATGTCGGATGGCCTGAGCCTGCTGCAGTAGTCGAGATGATAGACTCTATCCTCAGCTTGTCAGCCATCACCTCAAGCTGCCTTATCTTTCCGATACTCTTCACCATACTTGACCTCTTTCAATCAACCTCTTTTTTCAATGACGCGACTGCTGCGCGGACATCCTCAGCGTCGACAGTGTATGAGCCGGACACGAAAAGGTTTGCGCCGGCATCATCAGCAAGCCGGATGTTCTTGGGGTCCATGCCTCCATCGACCTCGATGTCCAGACGCGGAGCGAGCTTCCTGAGCTCCTTGACCTTATCAAGGGCCTTCGGCAGGAACTTGCCGCCGTAACAACCAGGATTGACTGTCATGACCAGAACCTGGTCTATCTTCTTCAGGTAAGGCTTGACCCGCATGACCTGTGTCTCAGGATTGAGCGCGAAACCTATCTTTTTCCCTCTGCTTTTCACGAAACTGACAATCTCATCAGGGTCTGTGCAGGACTCGATGTGCACTATTATGGTGTCAACCTTACCGATGTTTCTGTCTATCCACTCATCCGGGCTACTGACCATGAGATGCGCCTCGAAACCGCATCCTATCTTCGGCAGCCTGAAATCAAAATCAACTGAGCTGTTCTTCACGAAGATGCCATCCATCACGTCGAGCTGTATTACCTTTACGTGCCCCTTTACCCGGGCTATCTTCCTGTCAAGCTCTTCCTGCGATTTCGCTATTATTGCGGGGATTATCTCTTTTTTCATCATCGATCATCTCTCTTTATCTTTCTCTTTCCAGCTTCGCAATCTTCTTGATACGCCTTTCATGCCGTTCTTTCCTGCTGAAAGGTGTCTTGAGCCAGGTTGTCACGATATTCTGTGCCTTCTTCAACGGGAATCCCCTTCCTCTCAGGCCCAGCACGTTCGTGTCATTGTCTATCCTTGACATCTTTGCTGTGTAGTTGTCATAAGCAGCGACAGCACGGATGCCTTTCACCTTGTTCGCAGCTATTGCCATCCCTGTCCCGCTGCCGCAGACAAGAATGCCTCGGAGGCCCTTGTCCCTGGCTACTTTCCTCGCGACCTTGACCGCGAAGTCAGGGTAGTCGACAGGACTGGCAGAATCAGTGCCGACATCCTCGAATGGGATGCGCTTGCCCTTGAGGAACCTCTTGACTTCCTCCTTACGCCTGTAGCCGGCATGGTCTGAACCGATAATCACTCTCATAATATTACCTCTTTTATGTTGTCTCATAAAAAATTGACAAAAATCAAAAGATTAGGAAATCAAAAGATCAGGCTTTCCAAAGCCCATGCAGGTTGCAGAACTCCCTTGCAACTACATTCTCCGCAGCGACCTTGAACTGTGCCTGCGGTCTGTCCCCTGGCTTGAGATACTGCCGGTAGACCTTTCCGTCAGCGATTATCTCGATCCACTCGATGTAGTGCTTCTCTTCCATCGGGTGCTTCCTGCTGCCAATCTTCACCTTGACGCTGGTCTTGGTCTTCTTGACGACAGGCACGTGCTTCTCCAGCGCAGCATCAGTCGTGTTCGCCTTAAGGAGCTGCATCGGCTGGCCGCAGCAGACAAGCTCACCGCCGCCGACATGGACTGTCTCGACCATGTTGCCGCAGACACTGCATTTGTATATTTCATTCAGCTCTTTGACAGCCATATCAACACCTCTTATTCTCCGACCTCTTTCTTGACCTCATTCTTCCCTGCTTCCAGCTCATTCACCTGCTCTTTGTCCCTGTTAAGCAGCAGGGCCTGGAACTCGCCGACATGGGTCTTCTCTTCCTTGGCGATGTCAAGCAGCATCTTCTTTATGTTCTTGTCGTTCGCCATGGCAGCCATCTGCTCGTAGAGATTCACTGCGTCAAGCTCTGCGATCATCCCTACACGCAATATCTCCCTGTCCACATCCTCTTTCTTCACCTTCGAAAGGTCCAATGGTATATTTGACATCATTATTCTTACCTCATCTGATCATTTTTTATTTTTATATTCATTCTTCACTTCTTGTTCGCGAGATACCTCGCAGCCTTTATCAGCGCCATGCATCCCTGGCCCGCGGCAATAACATACTGGTACTCGTGCCCTGACGCGCAGTCGCCTGCCGCGAAGATGCCTGGAGTGGTTGTCGCTGTAGTGCAGTCTATTATTATATGATTGTGGTCGTCGAGCTTGATAGTATCCTTGAATGCCTCTGTGTTCGGCACCCTGCCGATCTCTATGATGACCCCTTTGACATCGAGCTGATTCTCCTTACCGCCTTGCGTGTACTTGAGGCCTGTCACGAACTTATCGCCGAGTATCTCGGTCGTCTCCGCACCTAACAGCACCTCGACCTTCGGATTGCTCTTCACCTTGTCTATAAGATACTCATGTCCTGTGAACCTGTCGCTCCTGACCAGCATGTACATCTTCGATACGATATCCTTCAGGAAATCGACAGCCTCGAGAGCGGCACTGCCTCCGCCGATGACCGTAACCTCCTTCCCTGCGAACAACGGCCCGTCGCAGATAGAGCAGTAAGTGACGCCTTTCTTCGCGAACCTGTCCTCGCCAGGAACCCCGAGCTTCCTTGCCCGCGCACCGGTCGCGATGATGACTGTCCTTGTGCTGTATTCTCCCTTGTCAGTCACGACCTTGAAATTTTCGCCTTCATTTGCCACCTTCTGCACTGTCTCTGTCTTGACATTGACATTGTTGAACTTCATCTGCTCTTCCATCGTCATGCTGAGCTCTACGCCAGTGGTCTTGATGATGCCTGGGTAGTTCAGCACCTCGCCGCTCACCATGAACTGACCGCCGAAATCAGATGATATTATCTCGAACTTCATCTTCTTCCTTGAGGCGTACATCGCAGCAGTAAGGCCAGCTATCCCTGCGCCGATGATTACAGTGTCATACACTTTGCTGTCTGCTGCCATCAGTCTCACTTCATGCTCACCTGCTCTTCTTGAGCTCGGCCTCTATCGCCTCAGGGTTGAAGCCGACTATCATCTTGCCGTTGATCTCTATCTGAGGCACGCCCATCTGGCCTGACTTCTTAATCATGGCTTGGGCAGCCTCCTGGTCTTCAGAAACATCAATGTTCTCGAACTCAATCCCCTTGGATTTCAGCCACGCCTTCAGCTTCATGCACCAAGGGCATGTCGGCGTAGAATATACCCTTATCTTAGCCATCAATAACAACCTCCTTTTGCGCTTTACAATAGAAGCGGCTCCTATTTAACTTTTGTGTAAAAACGGGGTTGGTGCGAAATTCTCGCTCCGCGAGGCAGCGCCGGGCTCGCTTGTTGATTAAATCAGCGTCATGCGGTTCCCTCCCGTAAGGAACGACCCCTTCCGCAGGCTATTATCTACACATTCAACGCTCGCAAAAGGGGCGCTGCCCATTTTCGCACCAACCCCTGTAAAAACAAAAGATATTAAAATTAAGGCACAATACAGCACGGTATGGACAACAGAAAGCTCGGCATGATACTGATAGCTGTCTCTCTGGTACTGTTGGTGCTGTTGGTGCTGATACGGACAAGCATCGTCGCTGCATACCAGAGTGAGATCGATAAGTATGTGGCTGCTGGGGAGGCCTGCCCTGCAGACCCTGACTTCTGCCCGCATGAGCAGAGGGCAAGGGCGCAGATACCCATCTTTATCGCAGGTGCCCTGCTGATAGGAGTAATAAGCCTTGGAGTATATCTCATATTCTTCGAGAAATCCCAACGCGAGATACTGTCCACCCTCAAAAGGGAGAAACACATACAGTCAGCAGAGGAGAAGTTCAACATACTGCTAAAAGGGCTTGGTCCTGAAGAGCGGAAAGTGGTCCTTGCGGTAAAGGAACAGGACGGCATAACACAGCAGACCCTGCGCCTGAGGACAGACATGCACAAGTCAAAGCTCAGCATAGTCCTTGATGGGCTTGAGAAGAAAGGCCTGATAAAGAGGATTGAGAAAGGCAAGACAAAACAGGTCTTCCTCAAAATCGCGTTATAAACGGTGGTAAACGATAATTCTGCAGTCTCAGGCGTTTTTAGGGGGTCAGTTTCAGGGCTAAGTTATATTTAAATGCTTGATTTTCTGCACTACATGGCTGACCAAACAGAACACCAACAGGAGCAGGGATTAGGGCATAAACCAAGGCATGAGATCAGGCAGATGCCAAGAAAACCTGTTAAAATCAAGTTTACGCATGTAGCTGCGGCAGTAGTGGTGATCCTAATCGCCTGGTATGCATACGGCAAGCTGGCCCCTGAGCCTGACTATTCTGGCCTGGCACAGTGCCTGACAGAGAAAGGGGCGGTGATGTACGGCACCTACTGGTGCAGCCACTGCAAGGCACAGAAAGCGGACTTCGGCGACTCTTTCCAGTACATAAACTATGTGGAATGCACAGAAGAACCTGACGCTTGCACTCAAGCAGGAATAAGAGGATTCCCAAGCTGGACATTCGACAGCCAGCTGTATGAAGGAAGACAATCATTTTCAAGGCTCAGCACCCTCACAGGGTGCGCACTGCCTGAAGAATAAACAGACATAAATAACAACAACCGGGAGGTAAAGAAGATGGAAAAAGTGACCATCATATCAATTGTTCTTGCAATATTACTGGTTGCAGGAGCGGTATTTGCAGCAGCAGATTTCATCCAGGGCGATACACCTGCGGATGGCGATGGCCCTGCCGAGTCATCTCAGCAGCCTAAGGCATGCGGCGCTGAAGGCGGCTGCGGGTGCGGTGGAACATGCGGCGGAACATGTGGAGCTGCCGGATGCGGCTGCGGAAGGTAACTAATTCTTATATCATTTTTTTTTATTTTCTCATTTCTGAGCAACTATAAAATATAGCAAGATTTATATCCATATTAGACTAATCTGTTCAAGGGGGTTGTCATGAAGAGAGTCATCAAGTGCATCCAGGACCTGAGGTACGACGCGATAAATGCCCTGGTCGAGAGGCGGAAGAGAGAGTTCAAGGCACTTGGCAATAGTTCAAGCAAGGAACTCTTCAAGGAGATGTGCTTCTGCATACTCACCGCCAACTACACAGCAGAGGGCGGCATCAGGATACAGAAAGAGATCGGTGACGGCTTCCTGACGCTGAGCGAGAGGCGCCTCGCAGCACGGCTCAAAGAGCTGGGACACAGGTTCCCGAACACCCGCGCAAACTATATCGTCGAGGCAAGGAAGCACACAGCAGGCCTCAAGAAGACACTCAGCTCATTCTCATGCACAGCGGATGCACGCGACTGGCTCGCTAAGAACGTCAAGGGACTGGGGTACAAGGAAGCAAGCCACTTCCTGCGGAACATAGGGCATGATGATGTCGCTATAGTCGACTTCCACATAATAGACTTCCTGGTCGATCATGGAGCTGTCGAAAGGCCAAAGACAATCACCCCTAGAAAGTATGTCGAGATAGAGGATGTCCTGAAGAAGATAGGTCTCGGCGCTGGCATGGACATGGCAGAACTCGATCTCTACATGTGGTATTGTGAGACAGGGAAGATATTGAAGTGATAACCTGGTGCTTCAGATGGCGGCTGCTACGCTGCTACTGGTGATGTGGGCTGCTAGTTGAAGATTATTCTAACTGTGCTTGCGCAATAACTGCAGAAGAGTGTGATGAAGCAGCCAGTCCGCTTTTCTTTTCTGACTGCACGCATTAAGCGGTAGCAGCCGCCACCCTGGTGCTGATTCTTGTGCATTCATTATGTGTAGATGAATATCTTATTAGAATACTTCTCGTCACAGATCGCTCTCATGCGGCCGGCCTGCGCGACCAGCGCGGCCCTGTTCTTCTTGACCTGCACCAGAAGGCATTCCTCGTTTATCCTGCAATACTCACTGTCGAAGTCATAGTCATAGACCGTTATCGCCAGATTTCGCGCGCAGGTCAAAGTCACTGTGTGGACATAGCTGAGCCTTGTCTCCTTGACATCCTTGAACGCCTCCAAAGTCCCGACATCCTTGTCATAATACTCGTGGTACTTGTAGGTTATGTTGTAATGCGTCATGCTCGCGTAAAGCGACTCGACCATGCCATTGTCAAGCAGGGTCACATTGTCGAAGAACACATCCTCCTTCTTGGTATAGTTCTTGAACTCCCAATCAGCATACCTGAACTGCTTCTGGTAGCCGGTAGGCTGCGTCGGGTAGTCTTCCTTGGCCTTGCCAGACGATATCCTCGCGTCGTACCTGGCCATATCAGCGTTCCTTATGTTGTGGACCAGGTACCAGCTGCTGAAGTTGACATAATTGAACAGGGAGTTTGAATCATTGACATAATAGTCCTCGAGGAATATATTGTTGAGCACGACCATCCTGCTATTGCCGAGGAACTTGTACTTGATGCCCATGAAATCAGCGAAGTAGCGCGGTACGGCCTTGTCGAAATAGAAGAAGTTCGACACGTTATTCAGCGCAGTAATGTCCTTCTTGAACTTGATGCCATCCCTTGTCAGGACATTGAGGTCATGCGTGAGTTCAGCGAGCGTGAAGTTCCTCGGATAGTAGATGTAGACTATCTTCTTGCATGCGCCGCAGTCCTTCCAGCAGTTCGTGCAGTCCTCTGTCTCGTTCTCGCAGACATCATTCCCGCATACTCCTGCGGTGAAGTTGGTCGCGTCCAGCGCTTCTGGATCACAGACGGTGTCGTTGTCTGCGTCAAGGCAGCACTCTTCCCCTATGACTGTCAGTGGCGCGCTGCATACGATGACCTCTGTCTTCTTCCAGCAGCCTGAGATGGTCATGACAAGAATCACTAAAGCTAGAATGAACAGGCCTGCAAGCACCTCTTTTCTTGCCATGTCCTGGACTGATGATAAACTGTCTTATAAATGTTACTCAAGGGCGGTGCTGTCAAGTTAAGTGTCATGCCGCCTAGTGAGCTGAGTGCAAAATAGGCGCTAAATGTCGCAGTTCAGCAGAAATAGGCAGCGAGAGAATCGCAGCGAGCGCGGCATGACACACTTCTTGACTTTACCCTCAAGGGCGGGCTCTGTCCCGAGAGTTGGTTTTGCACCGCCACAACCGCGCTCGCACCGCTTCTTAAACCGCCTCATATAGCCCAACTGCATCATTTACTGTTTCTGTTTCTGCTGCTCGCTAGGCGGTTGTTGCGGTGCCAACGTGATCCGGGACAGAGCTTCAAGGGAGCGGATGGAAATATTCTGTATTCTGCGGATGATTTCTGTGAGATTGCGTCATTATCGGAAACTCATCCCTGTCTTCCGGAACAGTCCCTCAACCCATGTCAGATTTTCCGTGATTGTCAGTCTAACTCTTATTAACCCACAAAACCAACTAACTACGTGAAAGAAAAGACACTTCTCAAGATAGCATTGGCTGTAAGCGTGTCAGGGATAGTCATGCTGTTCCTGCTTTCGCAGAAGATAGAGGTGGACCAGGCCATGCTCAACAGGCTGGATGAAGCTGTTGATGAATCAGTCATCGTCACAGGGTCTGTCGTTGACATCAGCCAGGTCAACTCGACAACATTCCTGCGGATACAGAAGGACGAGCTGACATCTGTAGTGCTTTTCGGCAAGGCCCCTGACATTGAGGTAGGTGACTTAGTGCAGGTGCGCGGAAAAGTCACAGAACATGATGGAGAGACGGGCCTGATAGGTGAGGAAGTAAGGGTAATATAAGAAACAATAACCGAAAAAGACAAACAGCTGAGGTGTATTCGTGAGGTTTTTCGTATACTGGTTACTTTTAAGCCTCACTCATTTTTTGGAAAACCATAAGGAAAGCCGCCCAGAACCCGAAATAATCGTAAAGTTTATAAAATAGTGGGGCTTAGGTTTAAAAATTCGGGGGTATTACACTCGCATTTCGATGTAACAAATGAGGTGATTAAATGAAGCTAAGACATCTAGCAATTTTAGTTGCGATAACACTCCTGCTTCTAGCAGTAGGCTGCGGAAAGAAAGCAGCGCCAGCACCAGCTGCACCGACAGCGCCAGCTGCACCTGCTCCAGCAGCTCCAGCAGAGCAGGCTCCTTCAGAAGGAGCGGCTGAGACTGCTGAAGAAGGGATTGTCGAGATTCCAGAGACAGAAGCCGGACCAGGGCTCGTGACCACAGAACAGCTCGATACAGGAGACTACACGCAGCACTCATTGCTTGGCGAGCCGCAGAACAAGGATGCGGAGCTGGCAAGGGACTACACTACAGAGCCTCAGAGGTTCTCTAACTTTGACTGCGTCAAGGACGAAACGACCGGAATCAGGTATGTCACACTGAAGGTGACTAACACCAACGCTGACAGGTCACTGATGATCAGCCCCAAGGGCGTAGCCAAAGGCTATGACACATATTTCATGATCAGGGGACTGGTCGACAAGGACCCTGGCTGCCAGGTCGAAGAGCTTGTCGCTGGAGAATCCACTGTCTGCCTGAAGATCGGACTGGACGACGAGAGATTCGGCAACCCTGCTGGGACCAACAGGCTCACGATACAGTCGCCTGACAACGACGGCAGGAAGCTCACAGAAGCTGTAGTCGTAAACTGCCCTGAGTAAGGGCTTTATTTTTTCTTTCTTTTTTTTTTAATCAACACTAGAATTAGCTATGCTTCTTCACCGACAAAGACATTATCCTTGTCACGCAATATCTTAAGCTTGACCATCCCTTTCTTCTTGAAGCACTTGACTACGGATATCGCCCTGCCGCCTGCCACCGCAAGCATCTCATCCTTGATCCTTCCAGGGCAGACAATCTCTGCCTTGACAGTGTCTCCTTTCCTGAAAGGCTTCTCAAGCGGCCTTGTCTTGAACAGGGTGTGCTCCTTTGCCTTGAGATCCATCCCTGTCTGCCTCTCCCACTCCTCAAGCTGAGCATAGAAATCCTCCCAGCCCACCTGCTTTGACATCTTGCGCCCTTTCTTGTGCACAAGATAGTTCTGGATCCCGACCTCTGCACCGATGCCTTTCGCAAAGCTGATGAGCTTAGGGATATCATCATCATTCACACCTTTTATCCAGACCGGAGCTATCACCAGCTTCAGCTTGTCAGCGACATAGCAGCACATATCGATCACATTATTGACATCATGCCCCTCACTGCCTGCAAGCTCCTTTGCTTTCGCAGGGTCGATGGCATTGAGCGAGACGTTCAGCTGGGTCAGGCCCGCACTGATGAGGTCATCAACGAGCATCTTAGTCAGCAGAGTCCCATTGGTAATTATCGAGATGGTGCTGACATGCTTGATGGCCCTTATGCCTTTCACGAGGTCCACGATGTCCGCATACAGCAAAGGCTCGCCATGGGTGTTGACGAACACATCAATCTTGACCTCTGCTCCCTCCCCTACTTCTTGCTTGTAATCAACAACCTTCCTGGTCTCGCTCACCAGGTAAGAATCCTCGACAACAAAATCGACAAGCCTGCCAGAAGACCTTCCAGCATCAACAGAGCAGAAAGGGCAGTCTATATTGCAACCTGTGACCGGCTTTACCTCCAGGATGTTGGTCCCCCTGTCGACAATCCCGAAGTAGAGCGTGCCGATGAGAGGTATGCCTGAGTTCTGGTGGATATAGACTGCAGGGTTGCCTGTCAGCGTGCTCTTCAGCTCCCTGAATGCCCTGTCCAGCAATGGCATGAACTTGTTCTGCGCAGCCTTCTCAGAAAGGTCGGGAAACCCTATATGGTGGTCCTTGACAGCGAACCTGCCCAGCCTCTCCAGTGACGCATTGTCTATGTGTGACTCGAATATACGCAGGAAAATAAGCCTTACGCTGTCTTTCTCCTGGCTGAACAAGATGTCCTGGAATTCAAGCCTGGCCATGAGGACCCTGTTTTCAGGATACTTTATAAAAACATTTGTTTCCTGACTTAAGAACCAAGAGGAAGTTATAAAAACAACAGTATTTTCCATGCATAAGGGGGTATCTTTTAATGGCAGAAAAAGATGTGGTCATCACTTACGAGACCTTGTTTGAGCTCTTGAGGATAGAGAAGAACCGTGAGGACCTGCAGAAGCTCAACGAGTCATTCTTCGATGATGTCCGCGCATACCTCAACGATAAGAAGTCTTCTTTCGACGCCAAGAAGAGCCAGAGCCTGCTGTTCGCTGCCGACGACAAGGAGAAGGCAAGGCTCGAGATAGAGAACATAAAGAAGATACTCAAGCAGCTGTACGACCTGCGCGAGAAGAAGATCATAAGCACATCTCTCAACAAGGCAAGGACAGGTGTGACCCTGATCAACACAGCCAACATGCTTCCTTCAGAGAGGCTGCTGTTCGACTCCATCAGCATGGTGCTCATAGAGTTCAGGAAGAACATACTCTTCAGGCTGGTCTGCGGAGAGGTGCCTAACGTGGACTCGCTGCCGGACAGCGTGGTCTCAAAGCTCAACTGCGACCTTGTCAGCAGCGCAGCCCAAGAGCCCCTGCCAGCATCGGTCTCTGATGATGAGGAAGGGACTGGCGGGATGCACTTCAGGACGTCTGAGGAACCGAAAGAATTAAAAACAACCCCAAATTTTTCTGATTTGCGCGCAGATATCAAAAAAGTGCGGTTTTTGGCCCCTATCGGCGAAATAGTGGGTCCTGACCTCAAGATTTACGGTCCCTACGATGAAGGGAATGTGATTACGCTCCCGAACGAGCTGGCGCGTGTCCTGGTTGAGAAAAAGCAGGCTGAAGAGGTCATGAACTGAAAAGGCGCGATTCCAGGCCCAAAAACAAGCTTAAAATCAAGGGTGCTTTTTAAATGAAAATCCCAAAACTAGTCAAAAGATATTGCCCGTATTGCAGGAAGCATACAGAGCACAAGGTCAGCCAGGCCAAGAAAAGGACACCTGGCTCAGCAAGGCCGCTTGCCAAGAGCGCCAAGAAGAGGACTGGCTTCGGGAAAGGCCATGGCAACCTCGGCAGGTACGGCTCAAAGCCGCCTGTGGGAAGCTTCAAGATGACTGGCAAGAAGACCAGCAAGAAGACAGACCTGCGCTACGAATGCAAGGTATGCAAGAAGACCCATGTCCAGAGGAAAGGGTTCAGGACAAAGAAGATAGAGCTGAAATAGATATGAAATGATCATATGAGGTAATGCGCATGAAAAAAGTCTTCAGGGAGCCAACAAGCAAGTTCATAAAGATCCGCTGCCCTAAATGCAAGAACGAGCAGATAATGTTCGGCAAGACATCCACAGGAGTCAAGTGCCTTGTCTGCGACAAGCCCCTCGCCGACTCGACAGGCGGGAAGTCAAGGGTGAAGGCAAGGATCCTTGAGGTGCTTGAGTAAGGATGGTCAAGAAAAAGCAAGGGCTTCCAGAGGAATCAGATCTCGTTCTCTGTACTGTAACCAAAATCTACCCTCACTGCGTATTCGCCAACATCGACGACTACGAGAACAAGCAGGGCATGATACACATCTCAGAGATAGCCCCTGGCAGGATAAGGAACATCCACGACTATGTCAGGATGGGCAAGAAGGTCATCTGCAAGGTCCTTAAGATAGACCGCGAGAAAGGCCACATCGACCTCTCGCTCAGGAGGGTCAGCGAAGGCCAGAAGAGGGAGAAGGCAGAGCAGATCAAGAGGCAGCAGAAGGCAGAGAAGATCATAGAGTTCGTAGCGGACAAGCTCAAGATGGACCGCGCAAAGCTGCAGAGCGAACTCGTCAGCAAGTCGCCAGAGGAATACGAGTGCCTGCACGACATATTCGAGGAATTCATCGTCGACGATTCAGTACTCAAAGGCATGAACCTCCCGAAGGCAGTATATGACATGCTCAGCGAGACCATCAGGCAGAGGATCAAGCCGCCAGAAGTGGAGATAGAGGGAGAGGTCAAGCTGAAGAGCTACTCCCCTGACGGCGTCAATGTGGTGAAGAGTATACTCACCAGCGCCGCGAAGACCAGCGAGGCCATGACCATAAGGTACAAAGGCGGCGGGGCATATTCCATGACAGTCATGCACAGCAACTACAAGGACGCAGAGAAGGTCATGGAAAAGGCAGCAGAGCTGATAGGCACTGAAGCCAAGAAGCAGGAATGCGAGTTCGGATTCCAGCGCGTCGACAAGAAACAGCAGAAGAAGGCAGCTGCATAAGCTGCGTTTTACACCATGTCAATACACATTCTCAAATGCCAGAAATGCGGAACTTACACTATCAGGGACAAGTGCCAGAAATGCGGAGAGACACCTGTACCGCAGATACCTGCAAAATACTCGCCTGAAGACCAGTACGGCAAGTACAGGAGAGAGGCGAAGAAAGAACAGCTCAAGGAGAAAGGGCTGTTATGACACTGACCCTTTACAATCTTTGGTGATACCATGACCTGGAAGTTTGAAGACATGTCCAAGAAAGTGCCGAAACTGAACAAGGCGGTGCTCATAGTCGGGCTGCCAGGCATAGGCAACGTCGGCAAGATAGCCGCAGACTTCATAATCGACGAGGTCAAGGCAAAGCCATTATACAACATATTCTCGCACGAGCTCCCGAACTCGGTGTTCGTAAATGACCAGAACCTGGTCGAGCTGCCATCTGTAGAGGTGTACCTCAGGAAGAGGAACGGGAAGCCGGACATACTCATATTGACAGGGGATGTCCAGCCTGCTGACGAGACAAGCTCATACGATTTCTGCGAAGGCGTACTCGATAAGGCCCAGAAGCTCGGCGTGGAGCTGGTCATAACCCTCGGAGGGATAGGCCTCGCTGAAGTCCCGAAGAAGCCTCAGGTGTTCTGCACAGGCAACTCAAAAGAGATAATAACAAAGTTCGGCAGGAAAATGAAGCTGAACGAGAAGCTGTACGGCATCGTCGGGCCCATCATCGGCGTGAGCGGCCTCATGGTCGGGCTTGCCGGCAGGAGGAAGGTTCCTGCAGTGTGCCTGCTCGCAGAGACGCTCGGCCACCCAGCATATCTCGGGATCAAGGGAGCGCGCGAGATAGTGAAAGTGCTCAACAGCAAGCTGGACCTCAAGATAAGGATAAGCGAGCTCGACAAGGAGATTGAGGACATCGAAGGCGAGATACTGACAAGGACACAGGATCTCGGCAAGGCCTCGAAGAAGACGGCGCTCAAGAAGCTCCAGGGCAGGATGCAGAAAGAGACCAACTACATAGGATAGAATAATATCTATATTCTGTTTTCTCTACTGTATTGCCGAATATCTTGCGTGTTGAACGGATCTCTTGCGAAAATAAGGAATTTTATCAAAGGAATTCTCAATGCGTGGGATGATGTTACGGTCCTCTCGGAAGATCTACGATTATATCGACGAGAATTTTATTAATCCTGATTTCTATAACTATTATCCTATTACACCATAAGATTAATAAACCCGAGAGCCTACAAAATGTTAATGGCGAGGAAATTCCATGTGCTGATTGAAAAAGACGAGGATGGAGGTTATGTCGGAAAAGTCCTTGAACTAAAAGGGTGTGTAAGCCAAGGAGACACCATAGAAGAGCTCATGGAGAACATCAAAGAGGCTGTAGAACTGTGCCTTGAAGTCGTAAGCGAAGGACAGCCTGAGGATGCCAATTTTGTGGGGGTGCGGGAAGTAGAGGTATGACCTTGAAGCTCCCGTTATTGTCATCAAAAGAGATGTGCAGATTTCTTGAAGGTGAGGGTTTCGTGCTGGTACGCCAGAAAGGCAGCCATCGTTTCTATAGGCACAAGGATGGCAGAACAACGATTGTTCCAATTCATCCCAACAAGGACATCAAGAGAACCCTGCTGAAAGCAATACTTGACGAGGTAGGGATGACACGAGAAGATTTCTTGAGCAGATACAAATGATGTGCTCGGCAACAGCTGATAAGCTACGTGAGGAAGAGACCTACAAATCAGTTAGGGCGAGCAGCGTTGCTTCTTCTGTCAAAAGCGGCAGGGGACCACCGGTCAAAGACCGGTGGCATGTTCGCTTCGCTCACCCCTGCCGCCTTTTGAGCATCATAAAAACCCGCGGTTTTTAGGACACCAAAAATCCCACAGGATTTTTAAGTGTGCTCAGCA
>JAHJSS010000043.1 GCA_018830225.1 Nanobdellota archaeon | reverse complement strand
TGCTGAGCACACTTAAAAATCCTGTGGGATTTTTGGTGTCCTAAAAACCGCGGGTTTTTATGATGCTCAAAAGGCGGCAGGGGTGAGCGAAGCGAACATGCCACCGGTCTTTGACCGGTGGTCCCCTGCCGCTTTTGACAGTGCTCTGCAACCACACCACACAACAAGTGGCGGCTGCTACGCTGCTATTGGCTAAGTCGGCATGCTAATTGATGATATTTCGGACCATGCTTGTGCAAGACGCGCAGATTGTAGCTTAAGTGCAGCCTATACTGCTTCTTTGGCTGGAGGACACGCAAAGAGCGGTAGCAGCCGCCATGCAAGGAGATGTGGCTGCAGCTACTTAAGGAGCATAGGTAGTGCTTTAACGGCTTATACCAACACCGGCACGGTTACAGAACTCTTTTATTGCGCACCTGCTGCATAGCGGGCTTATGGGCCTGCATATGTTCTGTCCCCAGGTCACGAGAAGGTCGTTGTATACTATCCAGTGGCGCTTTGGAAGTTTTGCTCTTAGTGCGAACTCGGTCTGCTCAGGAGTCTTTGTGCGCACGTAGCCAAGACGGTTGCTTATGCGGTGGACATGGGTATCGACAGCCACACCTGGCTTGTTGAAGCCTATGGTGACCACGATGTTTGCGGTCTTGCGGCCTACTCCGTGCAGCTTCAAAAGCTCGTCTATGGTGTCAGGCACCCTGCTGTTGTACTGAGTTATCAGTACATCGGCTATGTCCTTTATGCGCCTTGCCTTTGTCTTGTAGAAACCCACAGGATATATCAGCCTCTCGATGCGCTTGACAGGCATTGCTGCAAGCTTCCTGGCTGTAGGAGCTTCCTTGAACAGCCTTTTGGATGCAGCGGCAGTGGTCTCATCCTTGGTGCGTAGGCTCAGAAGGCAGGAGATGAGGACAGTGAACGGGTCGTTGCGCAAGGCAATCTCGCTGACGATGGGCATGTGAAATCCCTTGATCTCCTTTTTCAGAATAGGTATTATCCTGTCAATCTGGACCGTCTTCATATCGATCCCTGTATCAGCCTTTCGGGAGGTTCTCGAACGACACCAAGTCGTTGTCGAACAGGTTGGAATCTATGGCAAAGCCTTCCCTTGTCTCGAGAACGTACTTCGTATTGACATTCGGCTCGAATATCTCACAGGTTGTCATGGGCGGGACGCAAGGCATCGCTTTCTTCTCGATGTTGAGTATCCTGTTGTTATCCCCTATCCAGAACAGGTCTATAGGAAAATCCATATCCTTCATCCACATCCTCTGGATCTCAGCACGCGGGAAGATGAAAAGCATGCCTGTATCCTCAGGCAGCGAAGAATAATTGCTCAGGCCGATCTCCTGAGCCTCAGGGGTCGTGACTACTATGAGGTCTATGCATACATCATGCTTGAAGCACGCCCTGGGAGGGCCGTCTGTCCTCTTCGGAGCATTGAAGACAACATAAGCGGCGATGACCACCATTATCACCACCACAGTCAACACGATCTGTATTATCAGGCTGTTCTTCTTCCTTCTCTGCTCATCTCTCAGTTCTTGGCCGGGTTCTGCATGCAGCTTCTTCCTCAATTCATCGGCGTCCATAGGCTGTGAAAAATACGGAAATGTTTATTAATCTTTGGGAATTCTTGAGAGATGAAAAGAGGTGTATGATGGATTCTGGAAACGGCTACGAGGTAAAGGACATCAAGCTTGCAGAGCAGGGCCTGCGCAACATAGAATGGGCAAGACAGCACATGAAGGCCCTGATGCAGGTCAAGAGCCGATTCTCAAAAGACAAGCCGCTAAAAGGGATAAAGATAGGGATGGCCCTCCACGTCACTAAAGAGACAGCGCTCCTTGTGGAGACATTGATAGCAGGCGGTGCAGAAGTCGCTATAACAGGCTGCAACCCTCTCTCCACGCAGGATGATGTAGCAGCAGCGCTCGCAAAGCAAGGCGTGAAAGTATGGGCATACAAGGGAGAGACACATGATGACTACTACAGGTACATCAACAATGTGATACGCTTCGCGCCCCAGATAACAATAGACGACGGCTGCGACCTGGTCACGCAGATACACCTTAACCACAAATACCTGATAAAAGAGATAATGGGCGGGTGCGAAGAGACCACGACAGGCATACTCAGGCTGCACGCCATGGAGAAGAGCAGTGCTCTGCAGTACCCGATCATCGCTGTCAACGACAACATGACAAAGCACCTCTTCGACAACTACTACGGCACAGGCCAGTCGACGCTCGACGGCATCATCAGGGCGACAAACATACTGTTCGCAGGCAAGACAGT
>JAHJSS010000042.1 GCA_018830225.1 Nanobdellota archaeon | reverse complement strand
TTCTCATGTCCTATGACATCCCTCCACCATTGCAGCACAAGGAGAAGATCATGCTCAAAACGCTTTCGCGTTTTGGCACCCTAAATCGCGAGCGATTTTATGGTTTTCGGGTTGACCTGTTTAAACTTAACCTTTTTAATTTGATCCTGGTCAAGTTTTAACACTAAAAATCCACAGTTGTGGATTTTTTATTTCTCCCAGCTAGCTTATGCTTTCCCTGCATTTCTGGTCATGTTCTTTGTGGTGTTCAAGACGGGGTTGTCTATAGAAGTATCGGGCACTATCTCTATCCTGATTGATTCCACTGCCGCCACTTTTCTATTCAGAAATTATGCTCCTTCCTCAGCCTGAAGCTCAGCTCCTTGCTGGACTCCACCTGCGGCTGGTCGAAGGCATCCACATCACGGAGCCACGCGCTGTAGACAGCGACGTAATGCCAGAAACCGATGAACTCGCCGACCGTGAATGCAGTGACCTTGTCAAGGCTCACATGGATGACAGGTATCTTGTTGTTTACGGCATCCTGGAACGTCCCCCTGAACTCATACTCAAGGGCCTTGGCATAAGGCACGCTGCTGATATCCTTAAGCACTCCATCCCTCACCTTTATGTCCCTGATGGATTCAGGCACGACAACTTTAGAGCTGTTGTCCTCCTGAGTCTCTACGGTCAGGAAAAGCCCTGCCACATTCCTCTTGCCGCCGAAGAAGCGCTGGTTCGTGTGGTGCTGCGACTCAGGAGCCTCTGCGCAGTAGATTGTCTGGCCCCTTCCTTTCTTGCACACAGACTCATGGAACAGCTGCACTATCAGGTTGCTGAAACCGCTAAGCTTCGACGAGTAGATAGGGCAGAATATCTCATCAATACCCTTCTTCTCCAGCATGAAAAGAGCAGCAGCAAGCTGCAAAGCAGGATTCTTCTCTATGTGCACTGTAGGGTTGCACTGCCTGTACATCTCCCTCGCGCCGCGGTCTATCGCCTCGACATCCATGCCGAAGAACATGGCAGGAGCGAAAGCAGAAGAGGTCAGGCCAGAGAACCGCCCGCCGACAGGAGGGTGCGGTATCATGTCAAAGCCCTCCTTCTTCGCGATGACAGAAAGCGCGCCAGCGCCAGGATCAGTCACAGGAAGCATCCTGTAACCCTGGAAAGCGAGCATCGCCTCGATGAGGCCTATAGTTGTGCCTGACTTGCTTATGGGCATGACCAGCGTCTTCCTCCTCGGGAACGCCTTCTTGAGCCCATTCAGAAGGTCAGGTTCCATCGTGGTGAGGATGAAAGACCTCTTCTTCGAGTCAAGCGGGACAAGAGCCTGGTGGAACGCCTTGAAAGAGGTGTTCGAGCCGCCGTTACCGACGACTATCAGGTTGTCATACCTGCGGTACCTATCCATGACCTTCTTCAGCGCAACGACATCCTCATGATACTTGTCGAACAGAGGGAACTCCCTCTTGCTGATCCTGTCCAGCTTCGGCTTCAGCGGAGAATAACTCTTTATCTTCAGGTGTGAAATATCAAGGTGGATCATCTTTGCATCTTACCTCATATTTTACGCAGCTCCTGTCCTCTTCTTCCTCTCTTTCTTCATTCCTTTTATCAAGTCAAGCAGCGCCTTCTCAGGGTCCTTTGCTTTGGTCACGCCAGAAGCGACAAGGATTCCCTTGCAGCCGAGATTCATGGCTATCCTCACGTCCTCATGGTCCTTTACGCCTGCGCCGCAAAGCACAGGTGTCTTCTCGTCGATCCTGTGCACGAGCTTGACAGTGTCGGATATCAGCTCAGGCTTGGCCTTCGATACAGAGACGTCACCTCCGATGAGCTCGGGAGGCTCGACCGCGATAAAATCAGGGCTGAGCGCGGCAATCGCCTCGCTCGACGCAGCAGTCGGCGCGCAGACAATCGTCTGGAGGCCGACGCCCTTGGCGCGCTTGATGTCATCCTCAATCTCTGCAAGCTCTGCCCTGTCCTCAGAATGGTTTATCAGCACTCCGGTAGCGCCGTTCTCCACCAGCGCCTCGGGAAGGTCCTTGCCTGTGTGCGCGCCATACTTGACAGGGTCTATATGCTCCGCATATACCGGTATCGAGACCTCGCTCGACACGTGGAACAGGTCGACATTCTGCACAGCGACGATCACGTCCATCTTGGTGTCTTTCGCGACCTTCTCGCAGATCTTCGCGAGCTCCACAGCCCTCTGGCCGGTCGCTTCAGCATATGTCTTGAAGTTTATTACGACGATTCCCATTTTGATTCAACCAACTTATCAATTCCCGCTGTCCACACCCCCAATCACCCACCCTGCGACTGCAAGATGCGGCTGGAGCCAAACAACTTATCTTGCTTTACCTGATGAGCCGAACAGCTTCATCTTGTACCTGACCATGTCTGTGACCGCGTCCTTCGCAGGGCCGAGTATGTGCCTCGGGTCGAACTCCTCAGGATGCTTCTTGAGCACCTCGCGGACAGCAGCGTCGAATGTCAGGCGCAGGTCGGAGTCTATGTTGACCTTGCTGATCCCATTCGCGATGGCCGCCTTGATGTCGCTCTCAGAGACGCCCTTTGCCTTGCCCAGCACAGCGCCGAAAAGCTTCGCTTTCCTGACTACCCAGCTCGGGATTCCTGACGCTCCATGCAGCACCAGAGGTACATCGACGGCCTTACGGATCTCCTTGAGCCTGTCGATCGCGAGCTTCGACCTGCTCGCGAACTTATAAGCTCCATGGCTCGTGCCGATGGCGACAGCGAGAGTGTCACAGCCTGTCTTCTCGACGAACTCCTTCGCGTCCCTCGGGTCAGTGAGCAGTATCTTCTTAGAGGAGACAGAATCCTCGACCCCTCCTATGGTGCCGAGCTCAGCCTCTACAGAGGCGCCCTTCCTGTGGGCAAGACTGACGACGCTCTTTGTGATCTGGATGTTCTTCTTGAACTCGTAATGCGAAGCATCTATCATGACTGAGGTGTAGCCGAGCCTGATGCAGTTCCTGATGATGTTCATATCCTTGCCATGGTCGAGGTGCATGCTGTAAGTTATCTTCGACCGCTTTGTCGCGAGCTCGATGAGCTCAGCGATGAACTCGTGCCCTGCGTACTCAATCGCGCCCTCTGTCGTCGCTATGATCGCAGGAGACCTCTCAAGCTCAGCAGCCTTGGCGACCGCCTGGACAGATTCCATGTCATATACATTGAAAGCGCCGACAGCATACCTGCGCTTCTGAGCATCTTCCTGCAGCTTCCTGTTAGTCACTAGCATATCAACCACCAACCCTCTTTAAGGCCTCTTTTCTCCTCAGAAGCCCTGCTTTTGTCCCGGTGTACATGATGACAGATTCTGCGTCAGCCATGCCCAGCCTTATCGCGAACATTATCATCTTCTCAGGGGGAGCGTCCTTTTTCATGATCAGCCCTGCAAGGAATCCTGTGCCGAACGCGTCACCTGCGCCGGTCGTGTCGACAGCCTTGACCTTTCTGGGCTTACGTGAATAGAACCTGTGCCCGTCATACACGTGCACGCCTTTGCTACCGTCAGTGATCACGCAAATCCCTGGCCCGAGCCTGTGCAGCCCTTTCAGGAGCTCGTCCGTGCTCTTTGACCTGCTCTTGAGAAGTATCTGCGCCTCTTCCTTGTTCATGGCGATTACATCTGTGGCGGATACCACTCCTTTGAGGAATCCCTGCCCCTGCTCGACCATGTAGCTGCTGGGATTGAAATATATCTTTATGTCATTCCTCTTTGCGAAACCAGCGAGGTACTTCATCGTCTCGAAAGACGCGCCCATCAATGACCCGAAATAGAACCAGCCTGCCCTGAGCCTGTCTTTAGGAAGCTCGTCCTTGTGCAGGAAACTGCTCGCGCCCTTGTAGGTCAGGATCGCCCTGTCCTTGCCTTTGGCCTCGATTATGACTGAATAGGCGGTCTGGTGCCTGGAGTGCTGCTTCACAAGAAAGTCCACACCCTCTTTCGCCAGCTCATTCTTTATTATGTGAGCGGAAAGGTCATCACCGACCTCGCAGACGATCCCTGTCCTGAGCCCGAGCCTTGAAAGCCCGACAGCGACATTGGTCCCGCCTCCGCCTGTGAGAAGCTTGATCTCGTTGATGAGTGATTTGGACCCGTGCTTTATCTGGTCCAGGTCAAAAGGGATGCTGACAAAACAATCCACAGTAGCAGAACCGACGGATATGACATCATACTTACCGCCATGCTTTCTTTTTCCGCTCTTTTTTGCCATGCTGCAACAGTTGTCCTATGCTTTTTTATAACTTTCTATGCCTTCACGAGGGCTTTTAAAGCAACAAGCTCCTTCCCTTCAAAGAGCTCAAGCGAAGCCCCACCGCCAGAAGAGACAAGCGTCAGCCTGTCCTTGAGCCCGAGCTTCTCTACAGCAGCTCCTGAATCGCCGCCTCCGACAATGGTTATGGCGCCGGACTCTGCAAGCGCGTTGGCGATCTCCTTGGTGCCGCCCGCAAACCTGTCGAACTCAAATACACCTATCGGGCCGTTCCAGATTATGGTCTTTGCGCCGGCGATGACCTCCCTGAAACACCTGACAGTCTCAGGACCTATGTCGAGCGCCATCCACCCAGGGTCGATATTGTCCACTGACGTGACCTTGGAGTCGGCATCGGCATCGAACCTGTCCGCGAGAACCACATCGACAGGTAGCACCACCTTAGGATTATCTTTTATCTTGCTCACCAGCGCATCGAACGCGCCAAGCCCTTCAGTGTCTGTCTTTGTCTTGCCGACCTCCTTGCCGAACTTCTTAAGGAGAGTGAAAGCGAGGGCGCCGGCGATAAGTATCCTGTCCACCCTATCGATGAGATTGGCGACAGCATTGAGCTTGTCAGCCTTGACACCTCCTATTATAGAAACAAAAGGCCTCTCAGGATTCTCAAGGGCCTTGCTGATTGTCCTTACTTCCTGCTCGACGCTGAGGCCGACACAGCCAGGGATGAACTTAGGCACGGATGTCATCGAGGCATGGTCCCTGTGGCAGTTGGAGAAGGCGTCATTCACATATACCTCTGCAATCGAAGCCAGCATCTTGCCGAACCCGTCCCGCTTCGCAGGATCCTTGTCTTTCTCGCCAGGATGGAAACGGAGGTTCTCCAGCATCACGACCCTGTCAATCTTCGGGTCAGGTATGCCATTCTCCCCGAAATCATCGACCTTCATGACACTCTCTCCCAGGATCTCAGAAAGCTTCGCAGCGACCTTGCAGGTCATAAGCTGGCGTTCCTTGTTCTTCGGCCTGCCTATGTGCGTCATTATTATCACCTGCTCTGCGCCATGCTCGAGAATATACCTGATTGTCGGCACAGAAGCACGTATCCTGCTGTCATCAAGGACATTGCCCTTGTCGTCGAGAGGAACATCAAACCCTGTCCTGACAAGGACCTTCTTCTTGCCTATGTAAGTGTTCTGTAGGGTGGGCAGTTCCATCTTCAAGACCGTCAAAAAATCTATCTCCTCTGGTCATCCGCTTACGCGTTCAAACCTTCTTGGCCATTATCTTGAGCAGGTCTATCATCCTGTTAGAATATCCCCACTCATTGTCGTACCAGCCGACCACCTTCAGCAGCCTGCCATCTATGACATTAGTCATCAATGAGTCGAAGATGCACGAGTGCGGATTGCCGACAATGTCGACAGAGACAAGCGGCGCATCGCTGTACTCAAGGACTCCCTTCATGTGATGTTCTGCGACGCTCTTGAACAGGCTGTTCACCTGCTCCTTTGTCGCGTCCTTCTTCAGCACGACAGTCAGGTCAGTCAGCGAGCCGTCAGGCACAGGGACCCTCGCGGCAAAGCCGTCAAGCTTGCCCTTCAGCGAAGGAATGACCTCGCCTATGGCCTTGGCAGCGCCAGTGCTTGTGGGTATTGTCGAGACAGCAGCAGACCTTGCCCTCCTAAGGTCACTGTGAGGGCCGTCAACAATCCTCTGGTCTGCGGTGTAAGCGTGGATAGTGGTCATGAAACCCTTCTCTATGCCGAAGTTGTCCTCGATGACCTTCACCATCGGCGCAAGGCAGTTTGTGGTGCAAGACGCATTGCTCACTATTATATCATCCTTGGTGAGCTGCTCCTCGTTCACGCCCTGCACTACGGTCTTTACAGGATCCTCCCCTGCATCGCACTTGCAAGGCGCAGAGACAAGGATCTTCTTCGCCCCTGCCTCAATATGCAGCATCGCGTCCTTCTTCTTGGTGAACCTTCCGGTGCTCTCCACCACCACATCAACATTGAACTTCTTCCAAGGCAGCTTGGTAGGCTCCTTCTCAGAGACCACCTTGACCTCCTTGCCGTCCACGATTATCGAATCTTCAGTGAACTCCACCTTGCCAGGGAATATCCCGTGGACAGAATCATACTTCAGCAGGTGCGCGAGAGTCTTCGTGTCAGTTAGGTCATTCACGACCACGAACCTTATGTCAGGATCATTGAGACCTGCCTTGAAGACCATCCTCCCGATCCTTCCGAAACCGTTGATTGCGACATTTATCATCTTTCCACCTCTTGTCTGATCAATTTCGATTCAGTTTCCGCCAAAAACCTTCTTTATCGCCAGGTCATGCGCGTTGAAATAATTGACTATGAGTTCTTTCCAGTCCGCGAGATTGGCGAGCTCCTTCGCGAGTATCTTCTGCTGGACCCTCTCCTTCGCATTGAACTTCGCGAACTTGTAGAGGACGTCCGTGAACTCCTTCATGACATCTTCCATGTCCCGCTTGTACCTCTTCAGCACGTAGATGCCTGAAGAGCCAGTCGTCTTCTGCAGCAGGAACCTGCCGAAACCGCCAAGGTCGCTGGTCATCGAAGGCACAGCAAGGGCTGCGCACTCCAACGGAGTGTAGCCCCAGGGCTCGTAATACGACGGGAAAAGCCCCAGATGGCAGGCGTTCATCGCATCATAATAAGACAGGTCGGTCAGGCCGTCGACGCCTGAAAGGTAGATGGGATAGAATATCACCTTCACAGGGTCATCCTCCTTGTTGTCAAGGCCTGTGTCAATCAGGGTCCTTATTATTATGTCATCATACTCGTTAGGTATGTTGTGCGTCGAGAGCGGAGGGTTGCCCTGCTTCGCGAAGTTGACCTCGAGCTTCTTGATGTTGTGCTTGAACTCATCATCAAAGATGTCACCGCCTATCGCGCTCACATCGATCTTCTTCAGCCCGCTCTTTATTATGTTAGTGACTATCTTCTCTTCAATGTTCGGGATGTGGTCATCGACAAAGCTCCTGATAGTGCTGTATGCTGACTTGTTTATCGAGATGTCTGTCCTGACGCCGTGGACATCCCTGGGTATCCAGATGAAGCATATCACCGAACGCTTCGACCCCTCTTTCCTGAGCCGCTCATTGAGCCTTGCCAGGGCCTGTATCACCAGATCGATGCCCTTGTTCTTGAACTCATACCTCCCGACGATGAAGAGCAGCAGGGTGTCCTCTATGTCAAAATAGTAATAAGGGAGGAAATAATACCTCAGGAAGTTGTGTATCTTCTCCCTGTTGATCCTGTGCTTATATGCCGCCTCCTCATAGGTCGGCAGCTTTTCGATGTCCAGGCCGTTCAGGACCAGCACATCAGGCTTCCTGCCGAGAAGGTGCTCTGCCTCGATGCCTGTTATCTCCGAGACGGTCGTGAACACGTCCGCGTTCTGCGCACAGGCCTTCTCTGTGGTGTGTTTCGCCTGTATCCCTGAGTTCTTAGCCTCGGCATCAGGGTTGATGGTCTCAAGCTCGTCGTAGAGGTTGCGGCCGGATCCCGCAAGGGTCCTGCCGAGCATAGTCGCGTGCGTCGTGAAGACAGTCCCTACCTTCACATCGCTGTTCTTCAGGTAGAGAAGGCCTCCGCCGGAGAGCCACTCGTGGAAATGCGCTACGTACTTTAAGTTGTTCTCTCCTCTCTCCTGCTTCTTCTGTATGAAACGCTCGATGAACCTGCCCGCAGCAGTGGACCAGATTATCGCCTCATCATACTCACCGCTAGAGAACAACGAATCGACCTGGAACTTGTCCCACAACATCTTCTTTATCGCGTCCTTCTTAGGCCAGTAGCCTGAGAAGTCTATCAGTATGACCCTTGGATTGCCTTTTATCTGCCATCTGCCGAAATGACAGACTATCCCCTCATTCTTGAGCTCGTCAAAGACCTCCTGGAAACCGTGCGGAAGGGCCTCCTCATTCACCTCTACATCAGCGATGTCTTTGAAATAAGGACCTATAAGAAAATAATTGGGGTATGCTTCGTTGAGAAGAGCCGCTTTGGACTTTACAACAGTATATATACCGCCGACCTTATGGCACACTTCCCACGAGGCCTCAAACACAAACCTGTCCTGATTATTCATACTTCACCCCTTTTTTTTAAAGATTTTGGAAGAGGAAACCCCTTCTGATGTCCGCTATCGCTATTCCATCCCTTCAGGATACGAGACCCTCTTGGATTCCTTCAGCATCAACGCGAAGTTATAATACTTTAGGTCCGCAGAGAGGAACTCCCTGATCTGCTGGAGTATCTTCTCGAACTCCTGGGGGTGCGCGCACGAGATCTGGATGCGCACGTCCCAAGTGCCTATGATCCTCTCGGCGAAAGTCACGTTCGGCAGCGAATAGAAGAAGGTCCTTATCTGGCTCTCCCTCTTCGGGCTGTAGTTGTTGATCTTGAGGAACAGAGAGTACAGCAGGTAGTTGAGGGTCGAAAGGTCGACGACAGTCTGGAACTTCCTGATGACTCCGCTCTTCTGCAGCTTCTTTATCCTCAGGTTGGTCGCGTCCGCGGACAGGCCTATCTGCTGCGCGATCCTGACTATCGGGGCCCTGGCATCGACCGAGACAGATTTCAGCAGCTTCTTGTCCTTGTCGTCGATGTCGGTCACACCGTGGTCCTCCTCCTTCTCGACCACCGGCAGATCCTTGAGAGTGAGCTTGCGGGTCTGCTTAGGGAGGAAGAAAGCGAGATTCTCCGGCACCAGCAGGTTGATGACCAATGCCAGATCATACTTCCTCAGGTTCTTCCCGCAGAAATTGTCAATTTCATCTATTATCTTGGCCAGCTGGCTCTTGTTCTTCGCGACTATCGTGGTCTGGATATCCCAGTCACCGCTGCACTTGAGGACCCATTTCGTATGCGGGTTGTTCTTGAGAAAATCGATTATCCTCTTCTCGTCATCCATGGTGTAGTTCTGCAGCTGGAGGAGGAGCACATAAGACTCATAGCCAAGCTTACGGTCGCTAACGACTGTTATGTATCCTGAGATGAGGCCATTCTTCATGAGCCTCTTTATGCGGTAGTCCGCGACCTCCCTAGATATGTTGGTGCTCGCGCCTATAGACTTGGAGGTAAGTCTTGCATTCTCATTGAGGAGGCGGAGGATCTCCTTGTCCTTGTTGTCTATCTTGAAAGGGCTCTTAGAGTTATTGCCCTTATCAGGCTCTTCAGAAGCAGACTCTTCAGGGTTTGTTTCCATGTCCTTTTTACTAAATGCTCATGCATTTATAAATTTTTCTGTGTTTTCTAAAAAAACCAGGGCCAAGTTTTAATATGTTTTGAAGCTTATTATGTAGTGTTGTCTTGCACCTTGCTCTGCCTGTTTATTGTCTTATCCGCAGGCAGTGTAAAGCTGGTAGTGTAACACTGGCAGTGTAACGCTATTGCGAGGTTATCGCAAGGCTCTTGACCACTATCTCCTTAGGATATTGCAAGGATTCAGAAAATAGGGGGACCTATATGCTGCTGGAAGCAATATCAATAATGGCAATACTGGCCATCGCGGCTGTTGTCGAGTACATATTCCCGAGAGTGAAGGTCAATACGCATTAGGCTGGCCGACTGCTGGGCGCGTGATGTGCGCTTTTGACATGCGGCGCATGCGTTCTCTAGAGCTGCTTCATCAGGGTTGGTGCGAAATTGCCTCCTGCTGAGCAGCGCCTCGCTGCTAGACTGACTTGCCCGGCAAGAGCGTTATGTTCAAGCGCTGTGGCTCGCGCCTACGTAATTAATGCTGCTGCTACGGGCCGGGTTCAGATTCTTTGTGGTGATGGACGCCCGGAGCGGAGGCGCTGCCCATGAACGATGTGATTTCGCCCAACCCTAAAAGCATCACAACACTTTTAAATAAGAGTCTAAATCTCTCTACTGTATGAAATACACATTCACAGCAAGAGGGCATAGGAACATACTGGCAACGCACAAGAACACCCTTGAGTTCACAAAGGACAAGGAGATGAGCCTTGACGGAGACTGCATCCTCGGGCTTGAGGCGGACTTCTCGATCGATGAGCTGCAGAAGCTGGCAAAGAGCCATTCGCAGCTGCGCATGAGGATAAAGGCAGGAGAGTTTACAGATGAGATAGAGTTCACTGTCAACAAGAATTTCAGTTCAGAGCAAGAGCTCGTGATACGGTTCTCGGAGTTCAGCTCAGACAGGACCTTCGGGTTCAGGGCGACAAAATCCGCCAAGCAGCTCGACAGGAAGCTGGTCGAGAAGCTCAAAGACCCGGGCCAGAGGATTACCGTCGAGATAGAACCCCTCCTGAAAGCAGTCATATTCGACTTCGACGACACGATAGTGGACCTGAAGACAGCCATAGACTACACACACCAGAATCTCGCCAAGGCACTGTTCGAGAAGCATGGGGTGTATGGGCCGACGACAATCAGGCTGCTCTACGACATAGACAGGATGTTCAGCATAAGAGGCATGCACTCCTCCCCGAGCAACTATGACAGGCACCTGTGGTTCGAAGAATACTTCAAGCGCGTGGGCATCCCGCCTGCGCAGGGCGAGATAGAGGAATGCGTCCAGCTTTACTGGCAGCACATGATGGAATCTGTCAAGCCGATGCAGGATGCCGTGAGCGTGCTGCAGGAGCTCAAGAAGGAATACAAGATAGCTGTGATAACAGACTCTGACGGAGAAAGGAAGATAAAGATAGACCGGGCAAAGAAGGTCGGGCTGCTTGGTCTCATAGACGTTTTCATAATGAGCGACGACATAGGCGTGAACAAGCCTGACATGAAATTCTACTCAGAGGTGTTCGGGAAACTCAATGTCCGCGCCAACGAGTGCATCATGGTCGGAGACAAGCCCCAAGTCGATCTCAAGCTCGCGAAGGAGCTCGGCATGAAGACCGTCTGGATGAAGCACGGCAGCTGGGCGCAGATGCAGGGCGTGAACCATTTCGAATATGTAGACTACGAGATAACAGGCATGAAGCAGCTCCTTGAGATAATCAAGGATATCTGATCAAGGATCCTGATATTCAACAGATGACCAATATGAGACAGATAACCCTCAGCAAGAAGGAGATCAAAGGCCTGAACAGCGAGATCAGCACGCACTACAGCATAGATGAGTTCTTCTCAAAAGACGATTTCGTGGCGCTTGCAGAGGACACGTACATACTCAGGGACGGCGAGATCATGTTCTTCTACAAGGAGGACCTGCTCCTGCCATCCCTGCGGCTCATACTGCAGAACAATTTCCTCAAGAACATAGTGATAAACATGGGAGCTGTGCCGTTCATAGCAAAGGGCGCTGACCTGATGAGGCCAGGCATAGTGGGGGTGGATGCGTATGTGGAGGAAGGCAGCATAGTGGCCATAGTGGACGAGAAGAACCTGAAGCCCATCGCGGTAGGCCAGAGCCTGTTCTCAAAGGATGAGATGCAGGAGATGGAGGTCGGGAAGGTTGTGCTGAACCTCCATTACGTCGGTGACGATGTCTGGAATTTTACTACCGGACCGGAATAAAAATCGAAAGTTTTATAAATCACTTCTTTGGCAGATAATGTATGGAGGAGCAATTAATATATACTACTTTTAACCCTATTGTCAGAGAGCTGCTGGCAGACATTAGACAGGTAGTGCAGGCTCGTGAAGCCTATTTCCGACAGTTGAGGGAGCTGGAGCAGCTGTCCCCAGGCGACTACGCCGGCAACAAGGATGCTGGAAGGCCGTCTCTTGATGATATCTGCAGTGAGATAACCGGGAATTTAGGAATATCTCTAGACAGAACGCCAGAGACGATCGACACTGTAAGGCAGGCGCTCACACATGACCTCAGGAACAATCTCGAAGTCCACATAATAGACATAGATGAGATAAGGGCAGCGATAGTCGAGGATCTCAGGATAAGCGACACAGTCCTGGAGACACTGGGCGAGGCGTTGCTCTCCAGATATGCCAAAGACCCTGTGCAAAGGAAGTATGAGGTCATAACGAAATGCACCAAAGAAGGGTGCCCTGGGCAGACAAAGCACATACAGTCCATCACAGTACATCCTATCGGGACCGAGAATAGGGCCGGGTATGCGCATGAGATCCCTTTCAAGGAGGCCTGGCTGAAAAGGATGCCATTGGAAGGGCTCGACCCTAAATACTACACGCAGGACTGTCCGCAATGCGGCAGCCCTCTCGACGCGACAGCTGCCATGAATGGGGCATACCCTGAGAAAGGAGGTGCAGTATACGCCATCGTGACAAGGGTCAAGTCAGCAGGACGCTACGTCGACAAGCTTGTCGACCTGCTGTTCTATGACGAAAACGACCCTAACATGAGGAAGAGGAGCATAACAGACAAATACGCTTTCACCATAGTGCTCGGTTATCCTAACGGGATGAGCGAAAAGGAATTTCGGAGGGTGTTCAGGAGCCAATTTGACATGGTGCTCGAGCCGAACGGCGATGTCGGAGACCTCGCCTGCTATGCAGTGCTTGAAAGGCTGAAAAGGCAATTCAACAAGCCCCGCGTGAGCAACGCGATAATGCATCTCCAGGACGACATAAGTCACCCCCAAAGAAGAGTCGGCAAGTACGGCAGGATCGAGTATTACAAGAGGCTGCAGTTCAATCTCGACTATCACAATAAAAGATTCGAAGGCCAGATAAAGACAAGAGACATCTGGCTCAAGGAAAGGGACAGGACATCCGCCCTGAGCCACTGGACATGGGAAGAGACAGAGAAGCAGCTCAGGGAGGCGATGTACATGAGGATGCCTGAAGCGCTGGTCGTCCGTAACATGCTCAAGAGGATATTTCCATAGGACTATATGCGGGCTATACAAAATGAAAGAAGAAAAAATAAAGTGCGGTGGGACTGTGTATGGAGAAGGACCGTACACAATAGATGATGTCACGACAGGCGCGGTCATCATCTTGAGGAGCGCCGCGACACCCGAAGTCGCAGTCATGCATCTGGACGAGATGGACGCACCCAATCCATACGAACTTGTCGAGGGCCTCCTGAGGCAGTTCATAGAGAGGTCTGGCGTTGGAGGGGGCGTCTCACCAGACAACATCGAAGCGCTGCTGATAGGCGGAAACTTTAGGGAGAACAGGGCTACTGAAGAAGGGGTAATGGTCTACGTCGACCACGCACTAACCAAGGAGAAGGCTGAAGAGGCTCTCAAGGTCTGCGGCCTGAGGGTCACCTACCTGGAGACCGATGTCCAGGCCACGAAGACAGTGAAGGTGGACAAGGCAGGAAGTGTGCACATCGACGAGCAGCGCAGAGGCCTCAATAAGCATGATGCCATCAAGAGCGAGACCGATTACTATATGCTCATCGGCAAATACCATGACATAGGCTGACCGCCTCAATCTCCGCTGAGAACCCTTCTAGTCTTCGGCACGAAGTTAAGGATGCCTTTCTCTGTGGCTTTCCCACAGCCTATGAAATCATCATCATGCTTCAGTATGACAAAGCCTGAGCAGCCATCGACAGTCTTTTCTATGTCTTCGCCACGGAACCAGACCTTCAGCTCATCATCAGATACAGCGACGACATTCTTGTTCGCGCAAGGCCCGATGATCTGGGAGCCCTCGATGCTCAGGCGGACACCTTTATCAGAGACCGTGCATACGTAAAGGCCTATCTTATCGATCTTCAGCTTGTTGAAATCCATGCTGCCTATGCCAGTGTCTGCGACATAAAGCTTGTCCTTGTTGCTGAGAAGCCAGACCAGGGACTTGTCGAGCTCGCAGCCCCACTGTGAACTGACCTGCTGGTTGATCCCCTTCTTCTCACGCGTATTCAGGATGCGGAGAGACTCTTTCGGAGAGCTTTTTTCGTCCATGGTATAAATGAAAAGAAAAAGAAAAAAAACAAAATCAGTTGTAGGTCTGTGTTATGAGGCCGTGCTGCAGATCAGAGTCCTCGACGCCGTTGAACGCTATGTCTTCATAGATGTAATCGTTCTTGACGCTGCCATCAACCACCCTGACCTTCATAGGGATACCGTAGTAGTCATCGACCCACATCGTCACTGTCTTGCTGCCCTCAGTGTACTTTATCTGCCAGACAGTCCTCTGCTGCATCTGCTCCTCTGCCACCTTCTCGGCATAAGTCACTTCCTGGATCCACTCAAAAGGCGTCTTCCTGTAATACTTACCGAAGCTCACATCAACAGGCGAGTTGGGATCCGTGCACCTGTAGACAGACCTCACACAGTACCCCTTGGCTTTCCTTGCGCCTAGGTCAAGATACACATTGTCTATGTATACATCACCCTGGACATTGTCCATCTCCCTGAGCTTGACATGCATCTTGTTGCCATCAACCCATGTCTCCCACTCCTCAGGCTTGATCGTAAGGTCCTGGTACATGTACCTCAGGCTGCTGACCCTTCCGACATGCTTCTGGAGAAGCTCCTGGATCTTCTTTGAAGGGACCTTGGCAGGATCAGGCTGTGCTTCAACAACTTCCGGCTCTGGTTCAGGCTCAGAGACCTTCTCAGTAGTCGTTGTCGTCTTTGGAGCTGTCACAGGCTCCTTTGTCTCCTCAGGCTCTGCCTGCGGAGCTGCGCAGCCAGCCAAGAACATCAAAGCCACTGCCAGAACAAACGCAAAAGCTAAACACCTATTATTCATAGTCCTCACACCCCCTGTTGTCAAAACAGATTCCAAAAGCCCCCTTTTTACAATTTAATACATAATAGTATAAAAAGGTTTTGATGGGTTTTATACATTTGTGCTATCACATTTTCAGTTTTGGTCTTCAACAACCACTTTAGGCGGTCTCGGGATAACAGCTTATATGGAGAATGACAAAAAATAAAAAATTATGCCGCAAGTGAATCCAGCCACTCACTACCCATCCCACGGCACGAATATTACTGTATCACCACCAACCACCTCATCGCCTCCTACCCGCGCACGGCCATCTATCTCTGCATGGCCTTCTACCAGCGCATGGCCTTCAACAACAGCCCATCCATTTACCTTTGCAGAGCCCTGTACCCGCGCTTCGCCTTGAACGATTGCGTCTATCGTAGCATATCCGCCTACTATCGCATTGCCTCTTACAATTCCTTGGTATACCATTGCATGGTATTCTACCCGTGCATTCTCGTATACTCGTGCGTCGCCATATATAATCGCACTGCCGCCTACTTGTGCCTTGCCATATACATGCGCCCAGCCGGTGACCTTTGCATCGTCCTTAACAATTGCATCCCCAGTTACCCGCGCACCTTTTCTTACCTGGGCCCGGTCATATACCCACGCATCCCCTTCATGCGAAAGTCTGTGCTCGTCTGCGACATAACCGCCAAGGTCGCCGGCCTTTACATCGGCAAAATCAACCAGGGCCTCAATCCTTGACAGTCTCATGCCTTCAACAACAATTGTGTCATCTTCCCTCAGCCTATATTTTCTTTCCATTTTCTTTCACCCCTGCGCTTTAAGCCCGCACGGCTTTATTGTCACTAATTAGTAACAACCAATAACTATATCAATTTTTGTCGTACTAGATAGGTACGAAATCTTTAAATAGAACCTCTACTTACACAATAGCATGGACACAGACATACTCAGAAAAATAGGCTTAACAGAGAACGAGATCAAAATATACCTAAACCTGCTTAAAACAGGCTCTAGCACGGCTTACGAAATAGGCAAACAAACAGGCATTTACCGGGTTCATGTTTACGACAAACTTGAGCAATTAATGGATAAAGGCTTGGTTACCCACATCTACAGAGGAGCCAAAAAATACTTCCAGGCCACTCATCCAAGCAAAATCAAGCAATATCTTGAAGACCAAAAAAGAAAGCTGGAGATCCAAGAACAAGAAGTAGATTCCATTCTTCCAGAGCTAGAAGCTATGACCAAAATCCCTAGAGAAGACACTTTTGTGGAAGTATTTAAGGGAAAAGAGGGGTTAAAATATTTCCTCAAAGACATTATCAAAGCAAAACAAGAAGTGTTAATTACAGGCATTGATGATCAGAAATACCAGGATGCCCTTCCTATATTTATGAAACAGTATTTCAGAGATCTCCGCAAAAATAATATTCAAGAGAGAGTTATCACATTGAAAAAACGCGGTGTTTTTTTATTTGAGGAAGAACTGGCCCCCACCACTAATTATCGTTTTTTAGAAGAGAAACAATTTAACCCCACCAATACTTTTGTCTATGGTAACAAAGTGGTCATTGTTACATGGGGAACTCCTGTCACAGCAGTGATGATTAGAAACGAATCTATCGCTGAAACGTATAGAAGCCACTTTGAACATCTATGGAATGTTGCATCTGAAGAACTTAAGATGGATTAAGTGCGGCCCTTCCATTTCTTCTGCAGAAGACACGCAAAGAGCTGCGGCGCTGGCCAGAGAACGAGTGTTCTCTATCCTTCTAAACCCCCCACAGCGGGTTGACCTTGCGCTTCAGCTCTGCAATCTCCTTCATGACCTCGAGCTCTGCCTTGCTCAGGAACTGCTTGAACTGCTTCAGCTTCCTGAAGTCAGGATCAGGGATGCCTGTGTAGAGGATATCATTCTCATTTATCTGCCTACCAACAGTCACGTTCGGCAGCGAGACAGCCGCCTGCTTGCCTGCCTCGACAACAGACAAAGACTCTTTCTCATGCTGGAGCGACTTGACAACAGAGATGTCCCTGCCGTCCTTCATCACAGGAGAGCCCACCCTCAGCGCACCGACAAGTATATCCACACCGACGATCGCAGGATTGGACTGCCTGAATACATAGTTGGGCAGTATGCGGAACTTGCACGGACGGATAAGTCCCTCAAGCTCCTTTGCCTCAATCCTCTTCTTCTCGTCCTCGCGCCACCGCTCGAACTCATCAATCAGAGTATATATCACGTCGCTATGCACAACCTTGATGCCCTTGCCCTTTGAATAGTTCAGGGTCTCTTCGCTCACAGGGATGTTGAATGCGAGGATTGCCGCGTCAAGGGGATCATTCTCCAGGTTGGACTCTGCATCAGCGACATCCTTCTTCGACACCTCACCGACCGCTGCCTTCCTTATGCTCATCCCTTTGCCCCGCAAAAGACCGACTATCGCCTCGAGGGAGCCGATGGTGTCTGCCTTGACGATGATCCCTTCCTTGTCTGTCTCCATGATGACTTCTTCGACCTCTGCCTGCACTTCGCTCTTGGCCTGCTCAAGACCGGATTCAGACGCAGACCTTATAGGCATGCCTGCTATGACCTCATCCACTCCGGGCGCAGAGATCTTCACGCCAGTCGCGGCCACTGCCTCCTTTATGCCTGTGAACTTCGCTTTCTTGTCGCGCATCTCAGCAAGAGGGAGCGGCTGCAGCAAAGCGCGCACCTTTGTGACAATCGGGCCGTTCATCCCGCCGATGACGATGGTATCATTCACCTTGATGCACCCATCGTAGATTATGACATCAAGGGTCTTGCCAAGTCCCTTGTCCTCCTTCACCTCGAGGATGGTCCCTTTCGCAGGCCCGCAGATGTTGCACTTCAGGCAATTCTCAAGATACCTCTGCGCAAGGCCTGTGACTACCATAAGAAGCTCAGGTATTCCTTCACCAGTCTTTGCGGACACAGGGACTATCGCTATCTCCTTAGTGAAATCAGAGACCCTGTCAAAACGCTCAGAAGCGAAACCGAACTCATGCAGCCTGCCGACCAGCTCATAAAGCTTTGTATCGACAGCGTTCTTGGTGTTAGGCTCCTGGGAACTGATCGCCTGGAGAAGGCCGACTTTCTTCTCCCTCCAGCCAGGGACCAGGTCGAGCTTGTTGGCAGCGACCACAAACGGTGTCTTGTAATTCTTGAGTATCTCTATGCACTCGACTGTCTGGGGCTTGAAGCCCTCATTGATGTCAACGACAAGTATCGCGATGTCAGCGAGGTTCCCGCCGCGCTTCCTCAGGCTCGTGAAGGCGGCGTGGCCCGGCGTGTCGATGAACAAGAGGCCTGGGATGGTGAACTCCATCTTCAACGCCTGTAAGAGAGGTCCTGCCTTCTTCTTGATCACATCGAGCGGGATGATGGACGCGCCGATGGCCTGGGTTATGCCTCCAGCTTCCTTGGCGATTATGTGCGTGCCCCGTATACTGTCCAGTATGCTTGACTTGCCATGGTCGACATGGCCGATGACTGAGCACACAGGGCTCCTGATATTACTGGCAGAATCCTTCTTTGCCATGGACCAGAGGAAAAGAAGGGCGTTTTTAAAGGTTTGGGTGGTCAAATGGCCGTCAAATCAAAACTTTTTTATACACGCGAACAAGGATTCCAGGCATGTATCTGTACACCCTCCTCAAAGACAGAGCAAGCATCAACATACTGAAGATCCTATACGACAATGAGACTGCTGACAAGAAATACACCATGCTCTATCCTGATATGAAAAGCAGGCTCCATGCCAGCGAATCGACCTCAACATTGCCCAATCTTGTGCAGGCAGGCCTGATATCGACAGAGAAGACAGAGAAAGGCAGCATCGTCCTCAGCATAACCAAGAAAGGCAAGCAGTTCGTGGAGCATTTTGACAGGCTCGTCGAAGTCATGTCAGGGAAGAAAGAGGAACA
This sequence comes from Nanobdellota archaeon, assembly GCA_018830225.1. Lineage (GTDB taxonomy): Archaea > Nanobdellota > Nanobdellia > Woesearchaeales > UBA11576 > JABMQF01. Next base: position 1,570 of record JAHJSS010000042.1, on the reverse strand, counting down.
GAAAGCATACCAGGTGCAGTACGGCCTGACACCGATGGAGCAGCGTATACTCGTGCTCTGCATGAAGATGAAGTCAGAGAGCGGCGGAGCAGTCCCTCTCAAGATGCTCACCCAGGAGGCATACCCCTACAAAGAGCCGGCCAGCAAGACAGGCGCGGTGTCAAGATACGCAAAGAGGCTCGAGGAGCTCAACCTCCTCACAAAGTTCAAGAAGAACAACAGGACATTCTTAGACATCACTGAAAGCGGAGAGAGAGTCATAAAAGAACAGTTCATGAACATAGCGACACCGAACACATAACAACACATAACCCCAACACCTAATGCCTGTTGGCGACGCTCTGCACGATCTCTATCAAATCATCCTCGCTGATTCTGCTCCTCACTCCATGGTCAGAGAAATGCGTCCTCGAAAGAGGGTATCCTTCAGCCCTTATCGCATCGAAGACAGGTCCGAACGCAGGGACCTCAAGCTTGTTCCTCTTGCAGAGCGCGTGGATGTCATGGAAACCGACGACATCTATCCTGCTTTCATCCCTTATGGTCCGCAGGAACTTACCATCGGTCCCGTAACCCAGCTTCTCGACAAGAAGATACATCCTCTCAGCAATGTCCTGGTCCCACAGCCTGCCGAGCCAGAGCGGGCCTGCCTTGTTCAGCATCCCGTGCCTCTTCACTATCTCATCGACCGCGCTCTTGCCCTTGCTGCACCTGAAGAACACCCTCAGGTAATGCTCCTTTGAGTAGGAGAATATCGGGACAAGCGCCTTCTCGTACTGCGCCGCGACCAGCTGGACCTTCCTGACGAGTATCCTTAGGCCGACCTCATGCTTGAGGTGCCCCCTGTCAGGCACTGCCCAGTACCTTCTCATGCATACCTTCGGGAATGTGCCTGCAAGCGCGCTGGTGTCAGTCGCCGTGACAGCGAGTATCCCGTCACGCGCAAGGCGCCGTATGGCCGCGTCAAGGAACGGGTTCGGTGTGCCGAAAGGGTCGATGTCGATGTAGTCAAAGCCAGTGGATTGCAGAAGCAGGGTAGATGCTTCCTGGTTCGTGATATTGATCTCTGCATCATGGTCAAGCTTTTCTTTATTCGCTTCAATGTTCTTCTTGATAAGTTCTGTTGCCTGTTCATTATGATCATTTATTGTAATCGATTTGATTTTTTTGTCTAGCTCCGCAAGGAAACGAATGCTCCTTATCCCTGTGCCTGCGAGCAAGTCACAAATCTGCATATCCTTGTTGTCTATTGCCTTGAGCAGAAGCACTGATATGTCGCGGTTAATCTTCATCACAGGATTATAGAATACAGGAAGCTTCGAGGACACCTTCTCTTCTGCAGGAGCCTCAATCGTTATGTTTGCTTCGGTCATCTTCCTGAACATGATTGTCCCTGCGCGCGTGTTTTATTTAAAGGTTTGGCTGTTTGGGGCTAATATGAAATCCTTGTGATTCTGATGAATATCAGAATCACCTGTTTTCCTGTTCTTATTAGCCTGTCGATGTTGTATGCTATGACTCTTGTGAGGATTTCTACTCTTTGGAGCTTGTCTGTGCGCGATTTAACGTT
>JAHJSS010000041.1 GCA_018830225.1 Nanobdellota archaeon | reverse complement strand
TGATAGGCTCATAATTCTGGGGTTTTAAGAGGTGAAGATTTTATGAAAAACTACCCAAAATACACCGTCGAGGTTAAAAAAATCAAAGGAATTGAAAAGGAAAAGGTCACGACGCTAAAACTAAAGGGTTTCCTGAAGGCCAACCGCACAGAAACCTTTAAATATTATCCTGAAAGAATCCTTATCTCAATTATTGCATATTATTGTGTATTAAATAAAAAATTCCGGGAGGTGTTAGCATGTTTTTGTATGTTATTCTTGCGGCTGTGATCTCTCTGATCGCTGCCGGCTTATTCACCCTCTCAATCAAGAGGAAGGATGCAGGCACTCCTGCCATGCAGAAGATCGCCGGCTACATCAGGGAGGGCGCGATGGCTTACCTGTTCAGGCAGTACAGGTATATCGCTGTGTTCATTGTGCTTGTCTCGATAGTGCTCGGTGTTTTCATCAGCGTCTGGACCATGATCTGTTTCATCATAGGTGCTGCGCTGTCTCTTATCGCAGGATTCATCGGAATGCGTGTTGCGACCATGGCGAATGTGCGCACCAGCGCTGCGGCGAGGAAGAGCATCTCGCCGGCCCTGCGCATAGCTTTCTCTTCTGGCGCAGTCACGGGCTTGAGCGTCGTCGGCCTGGGCCTTCTCGGCATCACTGTCCTGTACATGATATTCAAGAGCCCTGAAATCATCTTCGGCTACTCATTCGGCGCTTCATCTGTCGCACTTTTCGCGAGGGTGGGCGGCGGCATCTACACAAAGGCCGCTGATGTGGGCGCGGACCTTGTCGGTAAGGTCGAGGCAGGCATACCTGAGGATGATCCCAGGAATCCTGCTGTCATAGCTGACAATGTCGGCGATAATGTGGGTGATGTCGCTGGCATGGGCGCTGACCTTTTCGAGAGCTATGTCGGCTCGATAATAGCTGCTATCGCGCTCGGTTTCCTCGCTTATGACGCTGCAGGAATACTGCTGCCTCTGTGCATCGCTGGCGCAGGCATAATCGCGTCGATAATCGGCACGTTCTTCGTGCGCGCGAAGCAGGAGAAGAGGCTCGGCCTTGCATTGAGGGCTGGCCTGTGGATCAGCTCTGTGCTCGTCATCGTCGCTGCGTATTACCTGACTAAGTTCCTCATGCCTGACCTCAGCGTGTTCTGGGCTGTTGTCGCAGGCCTTGTCGCGGGTGTTGTCCTTGGTTACATAACTGAGTATTACACGTCGTATGATTACGGGCCTGTGAAGGGCATCGCAGAGTCTGCTAAGACCGGCGCTGCCACTAACATAATAAGGGGGCTTGCTGTGGGGATGAACTCCACTGCGTTGCCTGTCCTTGTGATATGCGTCGCGATATACGTGGCATATCATTTCGCAGGTCTGTATGGTATCGCTGTCGCAGGAGTTGGCATGCTTTCCACTCTCGGCATCAGCCTGGCTATCGACGCGTACGGTCCTGTCGCTGATAACGCCGGTGGGATAACAGAGATGTCGCATCTCGGCCCTGCTGTCAGGAAGAGGACTGATGCGCTTGACTCCCTCGGCAACACGACTGCTGCTATAGGTAAGGGTTTCGCGATAGGTAGTGCGGCCCTTACAGCTCTTGCTTTATTCGCGACATTTGCGACGACTGCGAAGCTCGAGTCGATATCATTGCTCAACCCCAATGTCATCATCGGCCTGCTCATCGGCGGGTTCCTGCCTTTCCTGTTCAGCTCCTTGGCGATGAGTGCTGTCGGCAAGGCTGCGTTCGACATAATCGAGGAGGTCAGGAGGCAGTTCAAGAATATTCCTGGGCTGATGAAGGGCAAGGCAGAGGCTGACTACGCAAAGTGCGTCGACATCGCGACTCATGGAGCTTTGAAGAGGATGATATTGCCTGGCCTGCTTGCAGTGCTTTCACCGGTCATTGTCGGTTTCCTGCTCGGGGTCGAGGCTCTTGGAGGTCTTTTGGCTGGCTCTCTTGCGTCTGGTGTGGTTATGGCTATATTCATGGCCAACAGCGGTGGCGCTTGGGACAATGCCAAGAAGTACATCGAGATGGGTAAGTTCGGTGGAAAGGGCAGCCTGGCCCACAAGGCAGCAGTGGTTGGGGATACTGTTGGAGATCCTCTGAAAGATTGCAGTGGTCCGTCGATGAACATATTGATCAAACTAATGTCGATAATCGCATTAGTTTTCGTGCCTTTATTTTTGATGGTGCACGGTTAATCTTTTAGTATTTCTTTTTTTATTTCTTGTCTGAGTTTTTTCAACTTTGGTTCAAAGACTTCCCAACTTTTGTGCTTAGACTCAAGGATGAGCATCATTTGTCTTACTTTTTCGCTGTGTCTGCTAAGTGGTAGGGTCCGGTGGATGATGTAGTATATATCTGCTTTCCGGTTGAGGACAATTTCATGCATGTCTACGTTGTAATGACCGAATCCGGATGGGGTTCCCTGTTTTGTTTTAAGGGACATGAGGGGGCAGAGACCTTCGGTCGTAAGTCTGGCCTTGATTTGTTCAAGGATATTCCTATCCCCTGTTCTTAACCTAAAACACGCCCTCCAAAGGTTCTTATGGCTCTTTGTAATGTTCCAGTTTAATTCGCAGTCGGTGTACGCTGCCAAGAAGTTGTAGAAGTATGTGTCATTAGATGTTACCCAGGAGGGGATTTTTTCGGGTTTATCCAATAAGAAGCTAAAAGATGGGTGTAGGTCTACATATATAAACCACTCACTAGCCCTTGCTTTATTTTTTGATAGATATTTACGTATCTCACCGTATTTTTCGAAAGATTTTCCGAGCAGCTCAACCTGTGCTTGATGTGTGGTTGTTGTCTGGATCCTGACTGACTTCCTTGCCCATTTTGCATGGAAGTCCCCTGCCCTCAATCCAAGCAGATACGCCTTCTCAGCAGGGTCCGATGAGAAGGGCGCCTTGAATTTTATTGTCAGCGCTTCGGATACTGTTTTTCTTTTTATCCCATATTTCTCGAGCTTCTTCCTGACAGTCCTCTCGTTTTTTATCCCGAACTTTTGTGCAATTTCGCGCGGTTTCAATCCTTTGTTCCAATAAAGGTCATTCAGCACCTCTTTTGGGATATGTATTTTCTTTAGGTATGCGGGTCTTCTCGGTATATTGAATTTCTTGAGCCAGTATAGTATGTTTGTACTGTCGCAGCCAAAGCGATTTCCTATTTCGATTAGTGCTAGTTTGTCTGCAGTGTAAAGTTTCTCAAGTTGCTCTTTGGTGAATTTGAGGCCTTTTTTCATCATGTAAAAAAAGTGGCTGTAGTTTATATTTCTTTCTTTGAAAGACACATAAGGACTAAGACTGAAAAGTTTCCGGATAATTCGAATCCATCCGTAAAATACTTACATCGTAAGTAAATAACCACTATTTAGTCACCGTACAGTGACAACAAAAGCGAAACATTTATATATTAGCTCTGTTTCTATTATTGCTATGAAACAGCTTATAGTTGTTTCAGCTCCTGCCCAAGGTTGCTATAAAAATTCTATCAGATCCCCCTGAAGAAAGCGGCTTTGGGTATATTTTTTTAATGCTTCTTTAATCCTAAGAATTTCTTTATGTCTTCTAGCATGCTTTCATCATACAATAGCCATAGCAGCAGCAGCACTCCGTCAAGTATGCCTGCCCTGAACTTGTTGTATATCAGGTTAGGCAGCTCTATCTTCCAGGTCAGCGGATAGAACCAGTATTGCAGTCCGTCTATGCCGTCAAGCAGCGTGTGAGTGGCCAACCCGAAGCTGCCCGCGAAGATCAGGCAGTAGCAAACTTCCCACCCATCATACTTTATGATACTTCTTGTATATAGCAGGTATATCACAGCTCCCGCCACGAGCAGCAGCGCAGGTATGAACAACGAGTGCGTCAGGCTCCTGTGATACATCATGTTGAAGCTTCCTGTCGCGAACCGGGTATAGAATAGGTCAAAGTCAGGAATGGCTCCGAGAAGCCCTGCTGCGAACACATACCACCTGGAGAACTGCTTCTTGGCGAGGTTCCTGCGGTATATCTCTGCTAGGAGCATCGGCACCAGTATGTGTGTCGCCACGTTTGCCATGTCACCGGGTGTTTCGGGCTTGTTTTTAAACCTTTAGTTTGTGTTTAGAATCTTTTTTATATCCCTGAAACTTTTTTTCCGTCATGAACATCCAGTGCATCAAGTGCAAGGGGCGTGGTCATTGCGGAAGGAAATTCTGTGCCATAGCCAGCAAGATCACGAGCCAGAAGAAGCTGAACCAGAGCGCAAAGCAGGACTTCTTCGGTGAAGCGCCTAATGTATTCATCGGACGTTACGGCTATCCTGACATAAATGTCGGCCTCCTTTCCACAGAGGAGTACAACAACCATGATGCGCCTCTGCTCTGGAGCGCCAACAACTACCAGATACAGCAGATCATCGACCTGCGTACAGGCCTCATCAACTCGAGCTTCCAGACGAACATCAAGACATTCAATGACCGCCTTCTCGAGCTCTCGCAGGAGGTCTCTCTGGCAGCAAAGCCTGTCGACGTGGAGATTAACCTGGACAAGAAGCCTTTCTTCCACCTGAACTTCAGCCAGGACACTATGCCTCACGGCCCCAAGGTCAGGCTAAAGAAGGCGCAGATAACAGAGAACCCGAAGATACCGCATAAGGTCGACCGCGCAGTGTCTGACCCGCACCTCAAGGCTGCTGATGCGATAGCAGGCCTGAGGAAGGACTATGACGAGCATTACTTGACCAAGATACTCAGCGTCGGCAACCTCGGCATCAAGACCGAGCGCAAGCTTGTCCCCACCAGGTGGAGCATAACTGCTGTCGATGACATCATCGGTAAGCAGATGATTGATGAGGTGAAGAAATGTCCTGAATCAGACTATCTCGCGTTCTTCGGCGGATACCTGGGCAATTATTACCTTGTGCTTTTCTTCCCTGGCTGCTGGAGCTATGAGCTCTTCGAGACGATTGTCGGCGAGAGATCCAGCTTCTCTACAGACCATGAGTTCTATGAGGGGCGGAAGGACTATGCTGACAATACTGCCGGCGGCTACTATGCTGCGCGCCACGCAGTGCTTGAGAAGCTTGCATCAATGAAACGCCAGTCAGGTGTCCTCGCGCTGCGTTTCATAACAGGCGAGTACTGGGCGCCGTTGGGAGTGTGGGTATGTAGGGAGGCCACGAGGAAATCCATGTCATCTAAGCCTATAGAGTTCGGCTCCAAGGAGCTCATGCTGAAGTACGCGAAGGCGTTCGCGAAGAAGAGGTTCAACTTCGATATCGACGTTCTGCTCAGGCAGAGCAGGCTGCTAGATTTCATGAAGCGGCAGAAGAGGCTGGCGGATTTCTGAGAAAAAAAGAAAAAAAAGAAGTGCTACTTATTTTTTGCGCATGCAGCAGACGACGCACATCTTGATGCCTAACATCAGGAACAGGACTGTCCACCAGTTGATGTTCCAGAAGTTCCATACTCCCAGATCCTTCAGCAGGAATATCACGCCGAAGATTATGAGCAGTGTCGCGAAAAGCTTGCACCCGTGCATGCAGTGGTGCGGTTCGCAGCATTCATCTTTTTTCTTTGCCATTTGGTCACCTCCTAAGTGATGTCTATGCAGAAAGGGTTTCTTTTTATATGCTTTGTGGTGACTGGATAAAATGATTAGATGGGCAGGCAGTTCTGCCCTACTCTAGCGCCTTGTTGTACAGAGTCAACAGAAGAAGGGCGATGAACAATATTATCGCGATGTTGGCGAGCACGAGCACCACGATGCTGAACGCGCTCTCTTTCAGCGCTGCTGGCCTCGGCGGTTGCGGCGCCTTCGGCATCTGTGGTGCCATCTGGACGACCACTTCTTGTTCTGCTGGTCCGAAAAGGAATCTCAGGTCCCTGTTCGGGTTAGAGTATCTATCGAGAGGCATTTCTTCGCCAGTTTCTTCTTCATATCGTCCTGTGTCTGCCTTCCTGCCGCACTCCTCCACCCTGAAGTCCAGCTCCTTCTCGATCCTCTCCATTCCGTCGTCGTACAGCACTCTGATGGTAAGTGTGTGGCTTCCTGGCGACAGTCCGTCAAGGTCGAGCCTCTTTGTCTCTGAGTAGATGTTGTCCTCTTCATCGTCGTCTATGCTGGGCAGGTCGAACGTGTCTGAGAACACTGTGCCGAGCTGGTCGCTTATGACCTTGAGCTCGACGTCTTCCTCGTCCTCCTCGCCTATGTTCTGGAGCTCTATGCGTATCGTGGCGTCCCTTTCGCAGTACATGTTGCTCATCTGGAGCCTCTCGAGCACGATCTGGTGCTCTTCTCTCTCCACGTCGACATCAAACACTGCCTCATCGCTCTGCTCTGTGCCGTTCTGGTCCTCTCCGACAGCGGTTATCTCGAGGTCATAGCTCTCATAGCTGCTCGCGTCCTTGGGTATCTTCAGCTTGAGTTTGATTGTCTTCTTCCCTTCTGCGCGGACAGTGACTGTGTCTGATTCGTCGCTTATGTCGTCGCCGTCATCGATGCCCTCTATCCTCGCGGTCACTTCGACCTCCTCTATGTCATTGTCTGTCTTGTCGTCGTATGTGTTCTCGAGTATGACCTTTATGCTCAGCTCCTGGCCGGGCTCTACATCGAAGCTTCCTGAGCTGCTGCTGGTGCTCAGAACTGTGCTTCCGTCTGATGTTATCTCTACCTTGTCTATCTCAAGGTGTGAAGAAGCGGCCATCACAGCCACAGCGTTTGCCAGAAGAGTGAAGATTAAGATGTAGATTAGTTTATGCATGCCTAAGACCCCCCTGACACCTATTGTGCTTTTAAGCTTTAAATAATTTGTCCTGTTTGTGTCGTCAAGAGATGGTGACGAAATGTCATGAAAAGTTTTTGGCAAGCTTTATATCCTTCTTATTAATCTCTTGGATGCATGTCTGACACTCTAGAGAGCAGGTTGCCTGATAAGGCGGCAATAATAGCGTACAAGGACCGAGAAAGGATACTTGTAGTCAGGATGAGGGGCTACGAGGATTGGCGGGTCCCCTACGGGGAGTATTCGCGTGATGAGCTTCCCATAGAGACTGCAAGGAGGGTCTTGCGCGAATTGGTTGGCTGTGAGAAGATAAGATACGCTCAGGACCTCAATGAGACCGCAAGGATAGAGTTCTCACCTGTTGACAAGGCGACGTGGGACATCAGTGTCACTGCGAACTTCTACAGGGGCAGGAATCTTCATCTTTATCTCGCAGAGCTCGTGTGCGAGCCTTCAGAGCTGGTCAAGGGTCCGCGCGTCGATGCGATAAACCTGGTGAGATATGATCGTCTTGGCGGCTTCCTTTCAGGAGAAGAGCTGAGGGTGGTTACTGATATAGTCACAGACCTTAGGGCTGGCAGGATATTGTGATTCTTTTTCTTTCTGTACTCTGTTCTCTCTTTATTATTCTCTCCTTATGACTGACTTGAACCATTTTTCCTGGAAGCGTGTCATCTCTCTTATCTGGTCGTCGGTGAGCTCTTTTCCTTCCGGCACCACCACCAGCTTGTCATCGTCATCATCGAGTCTGTGCACTATTGCTATGCATCTTCCTGTGAATTCTTCTACTGCGTGTCCTATGCCGAGAACGTATGCGTCAAGTTCTTCACCATCACCTGAGAACACGCCAGGGACAAAGCCGTAATTCACAGGATAATCAAATCCGTGTTTAGGGTGTTTACTCCCGAAGGGCCGGTCGATCTTTATTGTTACCTCGTTGCCTAAGAATTCTTTCGCGTCTGCTATTGTCCTGCTCATGGTGCCTGTTTCTTCATCTCCTCAAGCTCTTTCAGGAACCTCTTTATCGTGTTCTCGACGTGCTGTGTCTGTGTCTGGAGTATATTGGCTGTCTTGTCGAGGAGTTCGTCATCGCTGCCTGCTTCTGTCTCTGTGCTTGTCAGCTCAAGCTCTCCTGCTTCCAGGGGCTGTTTCTTCTTCGCCGCTTTCTTCGCCTTCTTCCATTTCGAGAATAACTCTTCTGCGCGCGCAGGCACCTGACCCTTCTTAACTCCTATGATGTCAGCTATCCCTTTGAGGGTCTCTTTCTCCTGCTTCTGGACCTGCGTTACAGCCTTTCCCGCGACGAACTCGAGCCTGACTATGCCATCCTGCAGCTTGCTGCTCTTGAGCAGCTTTATCTGGCCGACCTCGCCTGTCGAGTCAAGGTGCGTCCCGCCGCATGCCTCGACGTCGAAGCCAGGTATCTCGACGACCCTTATCCTCTTGCCTGGAACCGCCCCTCCTTGGTAGAGGACGAATCCGTACTTCTCTTCCGCCTCTTTACGTGGCATGACCGACTTGTTGACCTTGATGTCCTGCTTGACGATTTCGTTAGAGAGCTTCTCTATCTTGCCCATCTCTTCTTCAGACAGTGAATCGTAGTGTGTTATGTCCAGCCGTGACTTGTCGAGGGTCTTTGCCGCGCCTGCCTGCCATATGTGCCTGCCGAGGACCTTCTTCGCGGCTCCGTTGACTATATGCGTCGCTGTGTGGTGTATCGCGAGCTGCATCCTCCTTTCCTCGTCGACATGGCCTTTCACAGGATCCCCTTTCTTCAGCTTTTTCTTGTCGCTCTTCACTACGTGTACTACGTGCGGGCCTTGCTTGAACACGTCAGACACCTGGAGGCTGTTGAGCGTGCCTGTGTCATGCAGCTGGCCCCCTGATGTGGGGTAGAACGCTGTCCTGTCCAGCACCACGTTGTCGCCAATGACCTTGAGGACCTTTGCGTCGAAGTCGAGAAGCTTGTGCGTGCCCCAGAACAGGTTCTCTGTATCAGGCACTCCTGCGAGGTCCAGCTCTGCCTCCTTGTGCGTCGCCAGCTTCTTCTCTTTCTGCTCGTGCCTCTGCGCGACCAGGGTGTAGAAGTTATCAGGTATCATTATCGTCTTCCTGTGCTTCTTGGCCTCTTCCTTGACCATCTCTGGGGATATCCCGTCGCTGTCGTAGAGAGTGAGGAGCACGTCTGTGGTTATCTCCTTGTGTATTATCCTTTCGACTATCTGTTTCGCCTTCTGTTTCGACGCGTGGTACTTCTCTGTCTCCACGTCGAGTATCTTCCCTATCTCTTTGATGTTTGCGCTCAGCTCAGGGAACAGCGGCTTGAGCTCTTCTGCGTGCCACTTGGCGACGTCGCGGAGCTTGATGTCCCATCCGAATTGGTCTATGAATGAGAGCGCCCTCCTGAGTATCGCGCGGAGGTTGTATCCCCCTCCCACGTTGGAAGGCAGTGCGCCGTCGTTGAGCGCCACCAGCAATGCCCTTGTGTGCTCTGCTATAGAGTATATCGCGGTCATGGGCATTATCCTTTTCTTGAGGAGCTTTCCGCTCATGTTTAGCTTCTTGCCTACCTCTTCCCATGCCTTGTTGATGTCTTCTACCTCGTCGATGTTGAGGAGTGACGAGTATGGTGAGAACCTTTTGAACAGCTGGGCGTCGTACTGGACCTTTGTCTTTTCTTCGAGCTTCCTCAGTACCTGCGGGAATACTGCCTCGTATATGTTCGGCGCGCCCTGCGAGAACCATGCGACGCGTTCCATGCCGAGGCCCATGTCCAGCACCTTGATCTGGAGTTCCTTGTCCCCGTCGTCGCTGTGCTCGTACAGCATGTAGACCTGGTTGAACAGTTCGACTCCTCTTGAGAAGAATTCCATGCACGGCCCGTAGTTCCCTCCGCCGGCCCACGCGTCCTCATGCAGCGTGAGCTCGCTCTTCGGGAGGCCGACCCCTTCTGTGATGTAACGGTATATGTCCTGGAATGCCTTGTTCTGGTCCCATTCCTTCGGCGGCACGAACATGTGCTGTCCTATCATGACAAATCCTGTGCAGTGCGCTCCTGTTATGCCTACATTGTCGACGTCATTGAACCTGAGGCAGAACTGCGGTATGACCAGCCTTTTTGCAGGCGGCTCCACTTCACCGCTTATGACATACGGCTGGAACGCAGCTATGCTTGCCATCGTGAAGTCTGTCGTGGGGTTCCATCTTGACACTACAGGGTACCTCGCCACTGGCTTGTAGCCCCACTCCGAGAACATCCTCTTGAACTGCTCCCACACCTCGACGAAGCTGAGCTTGACCTTTGCAGGGTTGTCCTCAACGACTCGGGTCCCTCCCTGGCATGCAGGGTCTCCGCACACCTTCTGGTCCTTGTTGACTGTCCAGAAATGGGTCCCGCACCTGCACTTCTTCCTGACAAATCCCTCTTTCTTCAGGACAGCGGTCGCGTAATACTTGTCCGGCTCTTTCGACGCGACTGTCTTGAACCATTTCTTGAGTTCCTTGTCTGTTTTCATGTCCGGAAAGTAAGTCAGGGGATATTTAAATATTGCCATTAAACGGGCTAATATGAAATCCTTGTGATTCTGATGAATATCAGAATCACCTGTTTTCCTGTTCTTATTAGCCTGTCGATGTTGTATGCTATGACTCTTGTGAGGATTTCTACTCTTTGGAGCTTGTCTGTGCGCGATTTAACGTT